>JBIKYB010000027.1:0-27839 GCA_044355475.1 Prosthecobacter sp. | reverse complement strand
CAAACACAGGAACATTACGCGAGGTGAACATCCATGAGCTGCAAAAAAGGTTGAACGCGGCCATGATGAAGCTGTCCGAAGACCACCGCACGGTGGTGACTCTTTACGATGTTCAGGGTCACCAGCATGCCGAAATCAGCAAGATACTTGGAGTCTCGGAAGGGACCGTCAGATCGAGACTGTTTTACGCACATCGACTGCTCCAGACCTACCTTGAAGATTTTGTGAAATAACACCGAGACATTCACAAGATGAGCAACCAGAACCCACAAGATGCCATGAGCGAGTTTGAAAACATCCAGCGACTGATGCGATTGAAGCGGTTTGAACAACCATGCGAAGGATTCACTGAGCAATTCCTGAAGGAGTTTCATCAACGTCAGCGCTCCGAAATGCTTCAGCAGTCGTCCCTGCATCTCATGTGGGAGCGTACCACCACTTGGTGGAATAATCTCATGGTGCCCAAGTGGAGCTTGGCCACCGCTGCGGCGGCGGTATGTGTGATGAGCGTGTGGCTGCTCAACAGGGAGAAGACCGTCCCCGCCATCACCACCGTGGAAGCTCCTGTCCCGACGGTTATTGAAAAGCCCTTCATCCCGAAAATGGACCTCAGCGAGCTGCCAATGGCCAACATTGCTGATCGGAACAATAAGGCTCTGGAAGAATCCCTGCTGCGCAAGCACTTGGAAATTCGCCCTGTCCTGGAAGGCAAGGTCCAGCCGCTGCCCGCCAGCGCCGAAGGTTTTCAGGTGCCTGTCCCCGAGAAGAAGAATCCCACGGCCCAGCAGAAAAAGACCGTGGAAGGCCTCGGCAAATAAGGCGCAGGCCTTTTAATACAGCATATTCAAACTCAGGACATTGACGAACGTCCAGGTTGCGGCATCGAAAAAATTCCGCACTGCCTTTGTCAAAGCCTCTTGTTCATGCTATCGCTCCGGTTCGCTCGCCACTGACCGGTGAGCGTCTCAGACACACGCATGACCAGTCTCGTTTCCGACCTCCCCTCGCTGCTCCAGCAATACGATGAACGCACTCGTCAGGAGGCGGAGCGATTGGTGGATGACGATGCGGTGATCGGTCTGGAGTTGCTGCCAGATGAAATGATGGCTGAGGTGCGCCTCGACGACCGTGCCGCCCAGGTGCGCTGGCTGCGTGGAGAACACGGTTGGCATGGCGAGACAGATGTGGATGATGACGAGGCGCTGGAAAACCTCGCGCTTTGCGCCACCTTGGTGGCCGTAAGACGCCGTGAGGCCCGAGGCACCCTACCGCAGACGCCTGTGGAGGAGGAGGACTTTGAGCAGAACCTCACGACGAAGCTCGCACGCTCCCTCACCCCGGATGAGGAGAACTACCTGAGCAAGATGGAGAAGCGCTACGAGCGCGTCCGGCTCACAGGGAAAATTTTCGACCAAGACATGGTGCGCCTGCACCCGAAGTGGGCCATTCAAAGCATGGAACCCGTCGCTCTCTGGCCTGAAGCGCCAAAAAACCTGCGCGAGTTCTGGAACTACATCGCACTAGCTCTGGCGGACAAAGGTCTGTCCCCGCCCGCCTTCCTGCGTGGCATGGCGGACATTGACGGCACGCGTGAGGCGCTGCGTGACTGGCGCCACGCCAGCACCGTCCCCACCTGGAGAAAGCGCATCCGCGAGTTCATCGATGCACGCCAGGAGGCTGACACCTCGAATCAGGTGGCCTCGCGCCAGTGCGAGTTCCGCCTTCTCGTCACCGTGAATGATGCACGGCTGCAAATTCGCCTTGATGGCGAATCGCCCTCCGCTTTCACGCATGTGGATTCCGCGCTGCTTGATTCGCTGCGCAAGGAACATCGCGACGGTCACATCGTGACCTCCGGTGCCTCCGAGCTGCTGCTCGTTTCCTGCAAGGCGCAGAGCGAGGAGGATTGGAATGATTCCTTCCGTCTGGAGACCAAACATCACGCGCAATGGCTCGCCACCCTGTTCCAGCAGCCCGCGTTGAACGATCTGCTCATCACGCGTGACGAGGTGCCCTTCCAGCGCACCGCAGAACCCCTGCGCTGGGCCTCCAAACTGAGCGCCGACGGCCTCACGCTCACCTTGCAGCTCGAAACGGCGGACGGCTCTCCTGCCCCGCTCCCGCTGCGCATTTTACGCGGCTCACAGACTTTCTACCTGAGCGCGGACACGCTGTTTCATGGTCCGGTCTGGCTGCATGATGAGTCACGCATCGACACCCCGGTGGTCATGCCGCTGGAGGCGCTCGCCACGCCGGAGGGCATCGCCTTCATGCGCGAGATCGACATCGTCGTTCCAGACTCGATCCAGGGCCGCGTGCGGCATGAAAACCTGCGCGTCAAAGTCACCGCCGCCTGCATGGCCAAGGCACCGCACTCTGGCGGAGCTGAATTCGTCACCCTGAAGGCCGAGGCGGTCGATGGCGAGGGCCGCCTGCGCGAGACGCTGCGCATTTCCGGCTGGCAGCCGGTGGATGAAAAAAAAACGACTGACACCGAGGACGCCATCATCTGCCGCGATCGTCGCGCCCTGCGCGATGCCGAAGAACTCCTGAACCAACTCCGCCGCACCTGGGATCATGAGACGGACGGCTGGCGCGTCCGCATGGCGAAGGATTTCCCCGACTTGTTTCACCAGTGGGCCACGAACCTGCCGGAAAACGTGTCCTTGCAGACGGACGACCGTCTTCAAACCATCCTCGCCGATCCCCTCATCGCCCGTGTCCGCATTGAGGCCACGCAGGCCGGCAGCATCGACTGGCTAGACCTCAAACTCGTCTTCGACATCGAAGGCGCGGATTTAAAGCCCGCCGACATCCGCCGCCTCATCGCTGCGAAGGGCGAATTCGTGCGTCTCGCAGACGGCTCTTGGCGTCGTGTGAAGCTGGAACTTAGCGAGGAGCAGATGCAGTTGCTCGACAGCCTCGGCATCGACCTCGATGAAAACAGCGACGAGACGCATCGCCTGCACTGGCGTCAGCTCGCGCAGGAAAAAGCTGCGGAGATCGTCAATCCGAAGGCTTGGGCAAAAATCGTCGAGCGCATGGAGGAGGCTAAGCTCGATGTGCGCCCGCCAGTGCCTGCGGAGCTGAACGTGACACTGCGGCCCTATCAGGTCGAAGGCTATCAGTTCCTCACCTACCTCACCACGAACCGCTTCGGCGGCATTTTGGCCGATGACATGGGCCTGGGCAAGACGCTGCAAAGCATCGCCTGGGTGCTCTGGCTGCGCTCCCGCAAAAAAGCCGACGGCCCGCACCTGCCCGTGCTCGTCGTGTGTCCGAAGTCCGTGCTCGATGTCTGGGCGCTGGAGTTCAACAAAGCCGCGTCCGGCTTGCGCGTGCTCGTGCTGCATGACCGCGACTTGTTTGACTTCACGATCGTGCAGACGCAGATCGACGTGCTGGTGCTCAACTACACACAAATGCGCAATGTCATTGAGGAGCTGTCCGCCATCCGCTGGCTGGCCGCGATCCTCGATGAAGGCCAGCAGATCAAGAACCCGGACTCGCAGACCGCCCGTGCCGCACGCCAGCTCCGCGCTGACAACCGCCTCGTCCTGACCGGCACCCCGCTCGAAAACCGCCTGCTCGACCTGTGGAGCCTCATGACCTTCGCCACGCCAGGTGCGCTGGGCGAACGCGGCTACTTCCACCGTCATTTCGACCGCCGCAAAGACCCGCGTGCCTCTGAGCGCCTTGCCGCGCGTCTGCGTCCCTTCCTTCTGCGCCGCACCAAGGGCCAGGTGGCCCGCGACTTGCCGTCCCGCAGCGAGGAAAACATGCTTTGCGAGATGAGCGGTCGCCAGGCCGAGTTGTACAAGGAAGAACTCGCCCGCGCCCAGCATCTCGTGCTCAGCAGCTCCGGCTTCGACATGGTGAACCGCCGCCGCTTCGCCATTTTGCAGGCGTTGACGCGTCTTCGGCAGATTTGCTGCCATCCCGGCCTCATCGACAAAACCGCCGAGAACGAGGAGAGTGCCAAGCTCACCGCCACGCTCGAACTCCTCCAGGAACTCAACGCCGAAGGCCACAAGGTGCTGCTCTTCAGCCAGTTCGTCACGATGCTCAAAATCATCCGCTCCAAGCTGGAGGAGATGAACCTGCCCTACCACTGGCTCACCGGTGCCAGCACCGATCGCGCAGGCATCGTCAAAGCCTTCCAAGAAGACGACAAGGCCAGCGTCTTCCTGCTTTCCCTCAAAGCCGGCGGCAGTGGTCTCAACCTCACCGCCGCGTCCTACGTCATTCTTTACGACCCCTGGTGGAACCCCGCCGTGGAAAACCAGGCCATCGACCGCGCCCACCGCATCGGCCAGACGCAGCCCGTCATGGCCTACCGCATGCTCACCAAGAGCACCATCGAGGAGAAGATCATGACCTTGCAGCACAAGAAGAACCTCATGGTCAGCAACGTCCTCGGCGAAGGCGGCTTCACCAACCTCCTCCAGCGCGAGGACTTCGAGTTCTTGTTCGATATCGAGGCCGAGCGGTCGTGAGGTCGTTCACTTGATCGGGAAACGGAGTTGCTTCATAATCAACTCCTCCATCTCGCCAGTTTTCTCCTGGATTGCCTTCTTGTCGCCCGTTCTCAACAGGCGGCAGAGTTTCAGCTTCTCATCGTCAGACACCGAATCGCACCACTCATCAAACAAGCCTCGCGACATGTAAAAAAGCGGTCCTGGCGTGCCATGAGCAAACATCTTTCCCGCAAGCAAGAAAGTCGTGGTTCCATTAAAGCTGACCCATTTATGCTCAAGCCCTGAAGCATGCTTTGCCTCCATAAACGCCTCCAACTTCGACTTGCGGTAGCGGTAATCGGTTTCAACCAGCCCAAACCATGTGGTCCACTCTTTGATTGAGCAGGTGTAGTCACAGAAATAGCTGCGGTCAGTGCGAACCGGCACATGGGCCACGACAATCAGAGCGCAGGCCAGGATGATCAAACGTTGGACCCATTTCATATGTGGTATGTCCTTTACGCATGCATCACCGCTCTGGAATTTGCCCGAGTGACACGGATGAGGGTCAAACCGGCTCCGATGCAATTGCGGCGAAAATGCTCCCATTGGTGGAGGATTCGCAGTCTAGCGCCGAGAGGCGCGGCAGAGTCTTTTTGCGTCACTTTCAGTGTTGCATGAGCACCCTGAGCCAGACGGGACGCTTCTTTTTCAGCGTTGGCTTTGCTCACGGTCTCTGGTTTGAGGGCATTGCGGCGTATGTTGCCGTCCGGGAGCTTTTCGAGCTTCCAGGCACGGGATGGAGCCTTCTTGCCACTGCGCAAAGCGACGATTTCCGCGTGAGTGATTTTCAGTTCGGAGGCTTTCATGGCTTGCTACGACGGAGGATGTCTTTGAATTCGTTGGAGTCCAGCAAATGGCAGCCGCTTCAACCTCCTGCGGGACAGGAATTTCGCCCCCTCTTCGACATCGAGCCAGGGCGGTCTGCATAGAACGGCAAGATCACCAGTTGCCGCAATTCATGAGTCGTGCATACTCCGCTCACACGCTCTTGTAGCTCAATGGTTAGAGCAGGGAACTCATAATTCCTTGGTTATCGGTTCGAGTCCGGTCAGGAGCACTTTTCATATCGGCCATGGCGCACCCGGCAGGGATCGAACCTGCGACCGGCCGATTAGAAATCCTACCATTGTCTGTTTCATCTTGTTCGCTTATGATTCGGCATGAGCGCGTCAAACCAAGGTAAATCAAGGCTTCCAGCGTCATCGACACCGAACGGAAGCGAACATTTGGAATCAGGGGTGAACCCAAAAAGTGTCCGAGGAATGTCCGAGGCGACTCCCACGAAGAAGACAGTGGGCAAGGCGGACAGCCGCTATTGGCAGCAGGCCGGGAAGCTCATCACAGACGCGAGATGGGGCGGTGCCTACTTCTGCAAGATTCAAGTCAGCGGGCGGCGTGAGTCCTTCCCGCTCCGCACATCGAACAAGCCCGCCGCAGCCACCAAGGCCGCCCGCATCTATGGCGATGTCGTCGCTTTGGGATGGGATGCCGCAGTCGCCAAGCACAAGCCCGACGAAAAACGCACCAAAGGCGCTCTGACGGGCGATCTCATCCGCGAGGTGTCCGCCCTTGCCGATGTGCGTCCGGCCACGCTGGCGAGCAATGTGAGCGCATTCCGCCGCATCGTGGCGGCCGTGGCGAAGATCGACGCCACCAAGGGCCGCTTTGCCCGTTGCGGACATGGCCGGGGCGCATGGCTTGCCGCCGTGGATGCGGTGCCACTGGCAAAAGTCACACCGTCCGCCGTTGAGGCTTGGAAGCTGGCCTTCGTTACCAGCCGCAGCGCCAATGATGAAAACAAGGCGCGTTCCGCCCGCAACACGGCCAATGCCACCCTGCGCTCGGCCAAGTCTCTGTTCTCCAAGCGGCTGCTTCGCTTCATTGCCCCGCGTCTTGAACTTCCCACACCCCTGCCCTTTGACGGCGTGGAGTTCTACCCGCGTCAGAGCATGAGATACAGCAGCGCCGTCAACATCGAAGCCATCTTGGCGAAGGCCAGCACAGAGCTTGCCGAATCTGACCGCGAAGCCTTCAAGGCATTTCTCCTCTGCCTATTCGCCGGACTGCGCAGGAATGAGGCGGACAAACTGCGCTGGTCATCCGTCGATCTTGAGGCCGGTGTCATTCGCATTGAAGCACACGAGCACTTCGCCCCGAAAGCGGAAACCTCGCTGGGAGACATCCCGCTTGATGCAGAGGTGAGCGCCATCCTTCGCGGGATGAAAGCCAGCGCACAGGGAGCGGAGTACGTCCTTGCTGGCGTGAGTCCCAAAACCTCGCTCACATGGCGGCCCTATCGCGCTGATGAAACTTTCGCACGGCTTGGCGCATGGTTGAAATCGCAGGGCGTAAAATCCCGCACGCCGTTGCACACGCTGCGGAAAGAAGCCGGTTCCCTCATATGCCAAAAGAGCGGACTCTTTGCCGCCTCGCGCTTCCTCCGCCATGCCGACGTTGCCATCACCGCGCAGCACTACGCCGCGCAGAAAGATAGAGTTACCATCGGGCTTGGCAGTTTGCTCACCGCGCCAGCCGAGAATGTAATCGAAGGACAGTTTACCCCCACCTCTAAATCCAAACGCACCACCCCTGCCAAGGGGCGGGCCTGAAACCGCTGTTTGCAAATGTTCGCTCCTGATACCTAATCCTCAGCATGAAGACCTTGCTGCTCACCGTTCTCTTTGCCGCCTCCATGATGAGCGCATGGAGCCAAACGCCCGCCCAAATCCTTGAGGAATACCGAGCCAAGGCCGAAACGGCGTGCCAGAAGCTCAACGGCACATTGCAAACCCAAGGGGCGGCCATCGCGGCTGGTTTGGTGGCAAAAGGTGACACCGCAGGAGCGGCAGACATCTCGAAACAGATCGAGGCGAAGCTCAAAGGCGAACCCGTGACTTCGCCGCATAGCGCGGCCGCAACGCTATTCACTCAATACGACACGGCACGAGCCAGTGCTCTCAAACCACTCCAAGCGGCAAGCATCCAGCGCATCGAGGCCATGCTGAAAACATCAGCAGGCAAAGACATGAAGGTGATTTTGGAACTAGCCAAGGCGCGAGAGGAAATCGAGGGCGTGAAAGCCCCGGCTGTTGCCCCAAGCGTTCCTGCGTCGGTGGCAAAAATGCCGCTTGAATGGGAATATTACGCCCATCCCAATATGGCGAAACTCGGCGGACGCATGGTCTTCAAGGAAGACGGAACTTTCATTCTTTTTGGCCCCCCAGGCAAGACCAGTGCGACACCGGGCACATGGGCAACTACAGCCAACAGCAATGTGCTGAGTGTCCAGATCAACGGAGGCGAAAAAGGCACGATCACCATGAACGGCAGAACTGCGGTCTTTGAACGTCCAATTGGCACCCGCTACCTCAAGGCAAAATGACGGCGCTGTGAAGCCGCTCATCGAGGCGGCAGTGAGTTTGTAAATGGGATCATCAGCGCCACACAATGAAAAAGACCCTCAAAAAAAGTACTGACAAGGAACCGGTCAAGAAGCCGCGCAAGCCGAGAAATGACCAAGCGCAAAAGAAGCCTGTCTTTGATCCATTCACCATTGGTTGGGGCATCTCACGTTGGAAAAGCAGTTCAACCTCATTCGAGAGAGCACGCCCTGATTTTGGCATCACCTCCGTCGCATCCGGTTGGGATGATGAAGCCGCATGGCGCGACTGTAAGCACGAATTTGGCAAGTTTCTTCACCCGCTTCTGGTGCAGTTGATTAACCGAATTCAGAGCGATCACAGGATGCTGGTTTCGCAGAATGAATCACTGCCCAGCCAGGCACCTTCGGAAGCCAGCATTTTTGATTACTATCATGACCTCGAAGCCAGAGAGCAACGCGGAGAGTCGCTTGGTAGCAGTGATGCCATTCCTTTGTATTTTTGGAAAAAATGGGGCGCACGGATGGCTGCGACGGCCAAGTATTTTGGAGAGTTAGCCAGCGTCGCGGCAGCTTGCGGAGACGCTGCGTATTTTCAGCATGTGGCTTTGATTCTTGAGTCTCTGCGGGAGCATCGCGAGCAGCCAGTTTTGAGTGAGAGAGCCGCTGTTTTGAATGCTTACGCGCAAATCCAACTCTTCCACAAAATGAAGGCTGTCCCGAGGGATCAAAACTTCAAATCCGAATCCTATATTCTCGATTTGCTTTGGGCAGCAAAGAGGTACTCTGGCGTTGTGGCATTGCCCACACACATCGAGATCGACACAAAGCTATGCGAATCCCGCGAGATTGACGGAAAGCTGCACGAATCACTTCCAGGATGGAAGGAGCGTGATCAAGACTATCGGGACAAAATGATCCGACGCATTTGCGAGGATGCTGGATTGCCGCTTGGGAAGGTCTAATTTTGGCCGATTCGGTTTATCGAAAGTCAAATCAAGGCTCGGACAACCATAACCAATATGAATGTCTGACCGAGAGGATGCTCAAGAGCGCAAACAAGCGCACGATTGGCCTCGCCATGACACGCGACTCCCAATCACCCCCTGCATTCCTCACCCCCGCCGAACTCGCGGCCCGGTGGAAAATCACAACGATGACCCTCCGCCGCTGGCGGCACAGAAATACGCTCAAAGCTCACCACCTTGGGCGCGGCATCCGCTTTGCCCTCTCCGAAGTAGAACGCTTCGAGCGCGAAGCCCAGGCATAACAAAGCCGGGGGACTTTCGCCCACCCGGCCCTGCATTTAGCGATGTAGCAGAGTAGGCGGATCAGACCCCGGTGCAACCGCAAAGGACGCACCGTGAAACTCGACTCCATTCAATGCGGCTACTTCGCCGCCATCAAGAGAAAGGGCCGCAACAGCCCCCTCCTCAAAATCCTCGACGAGATTAAAAACGGCCAATGGCGTGAAACCATCGACCGTCTCCGCCGCCTCGAAGGCACCGATTATGACCGTGCCAAGGAGAAACTTCCTGCCTTCATGGTTTCCACTGCCACGCGCAACGGCAGCCGCAAAGCATCCGACTTGGGCCAGCACACCGGCCTGATGCAGATCGACATCGACCATCTGGCCGACATCTCCGAGGCATCGGCCATTCGGCAGAAACTCGCCGCTGACTCTCATGTACTTGCCTGCTGGATTTCCCCCGGCGGCAAGGGAGTCAAGGCCATCGTCCCGATCAACGCTGACCACCAGACGCACAAGGCGTGCTTCGCCGCCGCTCAACGGCATTTTCAGGAACACCATCAGCTCACCATCGACGAACGATGCAGTGACCCCGGCAGGCTTTGCTTTGTGAGCCATGATCCCGATTTGATGCTCAGAGACTCGGCTGATTCATTCCATGCGGAGATGGCAATTTCACCGGCACCTGCCGGGGTGGTTGCTGTTGATAGTTCTTCTACATCTTCTGCATCTGCCTCTACACGCTACCATCTACATCACACCGTCTTTGCCGACTTGCCAGGCTTACAGCCATTCTACCGAAAGCTCGTTTTTGAGCGGATCGGAAAAGTGAGCGCCGGACTCAGAAACGGTGCCCTCGTGGAAATGGTGCCCGTCCTTTACTCAGCGATTGCGCCAAGGTTCATCCTGTTCTTTGCCGAGGAGCTTTACATCCAGCATCAGGACATCTTTCGTGATCCGCTTGCCCAGCACTTGAAGGAAGCCTGCTCATTGCTGGATGGCTGTGCTCGCGACTACGCAAGCAAGCGCCTCACTCCCGAAGAGGCCGGTCATTACCAGCAGCTCAATGAGCGGCAGCAGTCTGTCTTCCGCATCTGCCATGCGCTTTCCGGTATTCCAACGGAGGATTGCCCACCGCCCTTCTTCTTTCTTTCAGCGGAGAAACTTGGGCATCGGCTGGGAGTG
The DNA here is from genome assembly GCA_044355475.1 of Prosthecobacter sp. Classification (GTDB taxonomy): domain Bacteria; phylum Verrucomicrobiota; class Verrucomicrobiia; order Verrucomicrobiales; family Verrucomicrobiaceae; genus Prosthecobacter. The sequence goes on along the minus strand of JBIKYB010000027.1, from coordinate 17,506 downwards.
TTGGATGCCGTCGCCCACCGCGAACTGCGGGTACTATGCCGCCTTGGGATTCTGCGCATCACGCAGCTTGGCAGCAGGCGCGTCAAAGGCCAGCCAGGCCGTGCCACTCACTACGAATGGCTGCCGCCCACACGCTCTCACCAGATAGCCGACGACTGAAACGCCTGCACTTCCTGCTTGCCACCCATAACGCCTCCCGTTACTATGACCTCACCTCAATGCATGATCCGTTCCTTTGCCTGCGACGACACCTCCCGCCTGTTTCGGTTGGAGAAAGTCCGCGCCTTCCCGCCGGACATCCAGCGCACGGCCTTGCGGAAGCTCGTCCAGCTTCATGCCGTCACGGAATTGCTCCAACTCCGCGTTCCGCCCGGCAACCGGCTGGAAGCCCTCAAGGGCGACCGCAAAGGCCAGCACTCCATCCGCATCAACGACCAATGGCGCATCTGCTTCCGCTGGGAATCAGACGGGCCGCATGAGGTCGAAATCGTCGATTACCATTAACCCTCTCACACCATGAAGAAACACGCCCCCATTCATCCCGGTGAAGTTCTCCGTGAGGATTTTCTCGCGCCTCTGGGCCTGTCTGAATACCGCCTTGCCAATGACATCGGCGTGCCGCCGCGCCGCATCAATGAGATTGTGAAGGGCAAACGCTCCATCACGGCAGACACCGCTTTGCGTCTTGCCCGCTACTTTCAATGGCCTGCGGAAGTCTGGCTCAACCTGCAATCCCACTACGACCGCCAAGTCACCGAATCCGAAATGCGTCCCGTTTTGGCTCGCATCAAGCCTTGTGCCGCATTGGCGGCATAAGCGGTGACAAAGGTTCAAGGCTGTGTCACTCTTGCTTTTGCTACGTCAGTCGTCTTTGACTGGCGCTGACTGCCTGATAGAAAACGGACTGTGAACCCGGCAATAGGAGCTGTATGGCTTGGCAAGATTCTGACAGCGGTTTCCCGTCTTGGTCGTGGCTATGCATTGAGAGCGATACTGCGCGAACGCATAGGAACTGACGCCAATAACCAGAGCCAACAACAGTAGTGATTTCAGGATGGATTTGCTTTTCATAACGCTAGAAGAGAGAGGTTGCGCGATTTTAGCCTGACGATTTGAAAGTGGAGAGGTAATGCTAAAAGGATACACGAAAATTAGGGAGAAACCGCAATCGGGAAAACTACCATAATGACTTCCCGCTGTTTTGAAGCTGCGGGAATTGCTGAATGTAGCGGCAATAACAGTAAATACCTGATTTGACCTCCTACTTCGCCACCCAGCCATGCGGCGTGATTTCAGGCTCACGTCACATTGCAGCGTGCGCTTCAATCTGTATTCAACAACCATGAACCCGAGCCGCAATTCATCCCTTCTCGATCCCGATGAGGCTGCTCGTGAGGAGGCGTATTCCGCCATCGACGAACTCATCCGCAGTGCGCTGGCCTACCATACGCCAGAGCGGTTTGTGGAACTCATGCAGTTCACTCGCAGGCTGCCGAAGTACTCGCCCTTCAACTGCATGCTGCTCCACATCCAGAATCCGAACCTCAAGTATGTGGCGAGGCCGCAGCAATGGGCGAACATCGGGCGCAAGATCAAGCCCGGCGCACGCCCGCTGGTGATACTCGCGCCGATGCATCCGGTGATGTTCGTCTTTGACGTGTCTGACACCGAGGGCGCTCCACTACCACCAGAAATAGAGCGCGAGATCGAAGATCCTTTTGCTGTGGAAGGCCGCATGACCAGCACGACATGGATCAAGATGGAAAGTGCCTGCAAGCGCATGAACATCGAACTGCAAGACGTGCCGCTGGAAGCCAACCATGCCGGAGATGTGCGCCGTGTGCCTGGACCACCGCCCGGTTATCTTGTTCGACTGAATTCGGCGCATGATGCCTGTACCAGTTTTGCCACGCTAACGCACGAACTCGGCCACATGTTCTGCGGCCATCTGGGCAAGGCGGGCGATGAATTTTGGCAAAACCGCAACAGCCTCGGTCTTGCCTCACGGGAATTGGAGGCCGAGGCCGTTGCCTATCTCGTCACCTCCCGCATGGGATTTTACACTGCCTCAAAGAAGTATCTGTCTTTCTACCTCCAGCCGGGGGCGACGCTACCGCCATACAGCATGGAAACCATTCTCACCGCCGCCGGAGCCGTGGAACTGATGGCAAAAGGTCAACTCCCCGGCAAGGAGCGCGCCCGTCGTCGAAAGGCGGTCGAATCAAAGCAGAGATGAGCGGCGGGAAATACCTGCTCAACGGTGAAGAATGAAACGCCTGCGCAGATTGACGTTGACCCCGATTCAGACGTTTAAGACGGTTTAAGACACTTCAGACGCTAAAGTCTAACGAGCATGGCGGCGGATGACATTTGGGCATGGGATGAGCTGACCCCATGTTCATACGACGGGTACCCCAATGCGTGCTGGCCCCGAATTCGCAGAAATGAGAAATTCTCTTCACCCATCCCCGACAATCGGAGGCCGTTGCGCAGGGACCATTCCTTCTGGGGATCAGCTTCAAAAATGTCTGAAAAATGTCCGAGTGAAAAAATATGCGGCACCCAAATTCTCCGCAACTCACTGATTATCAATGGCGCACCCGGCAGGGATCGAACCTGCGACCGGCCGATTAGAAATCGGCTGCTCTATCCACTGAGCTACGAGTGCCTTTTGGCGACGATGCGGATCATAGTGGCACCTGCCCATTCGGCAAGGACGCACTCACTCGGGATGCAGGCCGAACATTTGCAGCATGACGCGGAACATGTCGCCCAGTTTGGTGTGGTAGGGACGCGCGGGATGCAGAACTGTCCAGTCGCGGCGCTGGCCGATGGCGGCGAGGCGCTTGGACGGATGCACGAGCACGGCGAAGCCGGCGTATTCGAGCAAGGGGAGGTCGGCAGCACTGTCTGAATAGCTCCAGCAGGTGGAGCGCTCCCGCTCGGTCAGTTCGGCCACGCCGGGTACGGCTTCCTCCATCGCGACGATCTTGGCCTCGTGCTTGTTGTTGCCTGTGACGAGCTTTGGCATGCCTGGAAAGGTGTCGCCGATCTCAAACCGCGTGGCGATGCAGTAGTCAAAGCCGAGGGCGTGGGCGATGTCGTGCGCGTAGAAGTCCGGGCTGGCGGTGTTCAGCACCAGAATGCGGTGCTGGTGCTTGTGGCGGAGGATTTCGGCCCGCAGGTCGGCGTAGGCCCATTTCGGCACGCAGACCTCGGCAAACTCATGCGCATACCCGGCCAGCCGTTCGCGTGGCATTCCTCGCAGGTAGCTCAAAAACGCGCGTTTGGCCGTGGCGGTGCTGGCCAGGCCACAAACACGCGCCAGGGCCACCGGAACGAACAAACCGTGCAGGAAAACACGCCAGGGCTCACGCTTGAGCACGAAATTGCAGAACAAAGCCTGCGTGTCGAAGGGCAGCAGGGTGTGGTCGAGATCGAAGAAGGCGAAGGAGCGTGCGGGCATGGCGCTTGCGAGACAGGGGGAAGCCTAAGCGCCGGGTTTCCATCTGGCAAAAGATTCCCAGCCTTGACGGATGGGACGCCGGACGGCACTGTGCCCGCCCTTTCCACCAAAAAACTCATGGCCCAAGAAACCACCCTCATCCTGCTCAAGCCCGACTGCGTCGCACGCGGCATCAATGGCGAAGTCCTCAAGCGTCTCGAAGACGAGGGTTTCCGCATCCGCGGCTGCAAGATGATCCAGCTCACCGATGAACTGCTCAAGGAGCATTACTCGCACATCGCCGACAAGCCGTTCTTCCCTGATGTGGCCGGCTTCATGAAGAGCAAGCCGGTGATCGCCGTCGCCATCGCAGGTGAAAACATCATTTCTCATGTGCGTGACCTCCTCGGCCCGACCGACTCCAAAGCGGCCCCGAAAGGCACCATCCGCGGTGATTTCGGCACGGACAAGATGACCAACGTGGTCCACGCCTCCGATTCCCCCGAAGCAGCAGCCGTCGAGCTGAAGCGCTTCTTCAAGGACGGAGAGATTTTCAGCTATTGAGGCCCGCGACATCGCGGCTACACTGGCCGCGCAGTCATTCCCACGCCGATGTGGTGAAATGGTAAACACAGCAGACTTAAAATCTGCTGGGAGGCAACTCCCTTGCCGGTTCGAGTCCGGCCATCGGCACTTTAGACATAATGGAATCCACTATGCGTGAATTGCGGTGGTGCATGACGCTACGAACCGTAGTGGGCGACAATATCGGAGCAGTGGCAGCGTGGCATGATTGGCGGCGTGAAAACAAACCACGAACGCGCCATGAACACCAACACCGCCTCCCACACCTCCGCCCGTCAACGCTTCATCCAGAACTTGGCTGAGAGCGAACTCTTCCAGCACTACCAGAAGGCTTTTCACACTCTGACAAGCCTGCCGCTGAACCTGGAGTCTGTCGGCGAGGACATTCACATTGATCAGATCACCACCCGCACGGGCGTTGCAGGCGTCGTCGAAACCCAGGTGCCCGTCCGTGTCGGAAAAAACACCATCGCGGTCATGCTGACTGGCGGTGTGCGCCTCCAGCCAGCCAGCGCTGAGAACTTCGCCCCGGTCGCCAAGGCCTTGCTGGATGATGACCGCTCCGCCGCAGAAATCCGCAGCGCCAAGGTGCAGTTTGAGCAGGTGCCGGTCATGCGGCCGGAGCGCTACGACGCTGCCCTGGCCATTCTGCAATCCTTCGCGCTCCAGCTCGGCGACAGCGCCCACCGTCTCCTGTTTGCCACCGCCACGCACGAGCCTGAGGCCGTCCGCAACGCGAAGTCCTTCATCCATGCGCATTTGGCCGAGCCGATGTCCCTCGAAGCCGTCGCCAGCGCGGTGAACGTCAGCCCCTTCCACTTTTGCAAGCTCTTCAAACGCGCTACCGGCCTCACCTTCACGGATTTCGTGAACCGCGCCCGAGTGGAAAAAGCCAAGCGGATGCTGATGAAGCCCGCTGCTCGCATCACCGAGGTGGCCTACGACGTCGGCTTCCAGAGCCTGTCCCATTTTAACCGCAGCTTCCGCCGCATCGCGGATGAATCCCCCACGGAATTCCGCAGCCGCATGAAAAACGGCTCCCCTGCCCTGCTGGCTGCATAAACCGCCACACATAACAGCTTGTCGCCATGCGCATCGCACCGCGATGTTTCGACGACACGGCCCCGGAGAGACGAACCTGAGCGCGTTGGGTGACCCTCTCCGGGGTTTTTTGTGCCCTGATGGGACGCGCATGCGGACTTGACCGCCCCGCCCCGTCTGCGCACACTCGCGCTCCCAACTTCCAACCTTGAACTGAGAACCTCGAACACTTTTATGAGCCGGAAAATTCGTTATGGCATGATCGGCGGCGGACGCGGCGCTTTCATCGGCGGCGTCCATCGCATCGCGGCGGCAATCGACCAGCAGATCGAACTCGTCTGCGGCGCTTTCTCCTCCAATCCCGAAAAATCCAAGGCCAGCGGTGCTGATTTCTTTCTGCCCGCCGAACGCTGCTACGGAAACTTTGAGGAAATGATCCGCACCGAGGCTCTGCTGCCTGCGGACAAGCGCATGGACTTCGTCTCCATCGTCACGCCGAACCACATGCACTTTCCGGCCGCCAAACTCGCGCTGGAAAGTGGCTTTCACGTTCTCTCCGACAAGCCAGCCACCTTTAATCTCGCGCAGGCCAAGGAACTCGCGGAGATCGTGAAGCAGTCTGGCAAGCTCTACGGCGTCACTTACAACTACACGGGCTATCCTTTGATCCGTCAGGCACGCCAGATGATCGAGCAGGGCAAGCTGGGTGAGATCCGCAAAGTCGTCGTGGAGTATCCGCAGGGCTGGCTAGCCACGATGCTGGAAAATACCGGCCAAAAACAAGCCTCCTGGCGTGTCGATCCCGCCATCTGCGGCGCCGCTGGTTGCATGGGCGACATCGGCACCCACGCCATCAACCTCGCCGAATACGTCACCGGATTGCACATCAAAGAACTCGCCGCCGACCTCACCATTTTCCTCGGCAAAGAAGGCCGCCGTCTTGAGGACGATGGCAATGTGCTACTGCGCTTCACCAACGGTGCCAAAGGTGTGCTGCACTCCAGCCAGATCAGCGTCGGCTGCGAAAACAACCTCAGCCTCCGCGTCTATGGCGAACTGGGCGGCATCGAATGGAGTCAGCTTGATCCCAACACGATGATCGTCACCTCGCTCGATCAGCCGAAGCAGATCTACCGCACCAGCTTGGGTTACCTCGGCAGCGCTGCTGCTGCGGCCACCCGCACCCCTGCTGGCCATCCCGAAGGCTACCTGGAAGGCTTTGCCAACATTTACCGCAACTTCACCAACCACATCCGCGCCATCGAAGCTGGCACCACACCAAACCCGCTCGACATGGATTACCCGACGATTGAGGAAGGTGTCGCCGGTATGGCGTTTATCGAAGCCGTGGTGGCCTCTTCGGCAAAGAACGCCGCATGGACGCCTCTAGACTACACACCCACCGAGCGCGCCAAGTATGGCGATGCGACGCTGAACAGCGACCGAGGTGGGTTGGGTTAAATTAAAAGATCGAAACAACAGAGAACAAAAGGGTGAACGGGCGACATGCCGGTTCTCCTTTTTTGTTGGGTGAGCGCAGTGAGGCGAATCAAGAAGCTTATGCATGTGGTCCCTGTCACATGACTACTTTGACGACCCAAAAACAGCTTCGAGCCTGGAAGACCATGGGTTGGGCGCTTGAATCGCGAGCTCTTGTTGGAGGGAATGGAAAAACGCGATGAGACGATCAGCTTTGGCTTTGAGGATGTTGTCGGTCTTGAGTTTTTCGAGGAAGGGTTGATCGCCGCGGCCTTCATCGGCGAGGTGGGCGGTCATCAGGCGGGCGTAGAGCGTGGCGCGGTCGTCGGTGGCGATGTTCATGCCGTAGGGTTCGGCGAAGCCTTGCCACTTGGTGTTATCTTTGTAGAAGCGCAGTCCACTGGGGCCGCTGGCAGCGCCAGGGCTGCCGATTTTATAGCGGAATCCTTCTTGGTTGAGGCTGTCCCAATTGGTGCCGTGGATGGGGCCGCCTTCTTTGGAGAACTCCCGATCCATCAAGTGCAACACCTCGTGGTGAATGGTGCGGCGGAGGAAGTCCATGGACTTGACCACTGCGGGATCAAAAGTGCGGAGGCCATAGGCGAACGATGCCTGCGGCAGCCAGCTCATGCCTTGTCCGGCGACACCTGCGCCTCGGAAATTGAAGGTGTCGAGCATGTAGAGGTTTTTGACGTTAAGCCGCTTGGTGATCGGCTCGGGATAGATCTCCAATTGCTCGCGGCACATGCGGATGAAGGCTTTGAATTCATTCAGCTTCTTGTCGGTGAAGTAGGAGTATTCGAGCCGCACTTTCACCGGCATGGGCGGGGCAGGGGAGCCGGGTTTCCAGAGCACTTTGAAGCCCCATTGCTTCTCCAGTTTGCTGATGTCGCTTTGGATCTCGGGGTCGGCCTTGATCTTGGCATTGCTTTGCGTGTCGGTGAGATCATTGAGACAAATGGTGCGCTGATCCTCCGGCACGACAGCAAGAGCGGTCCAAAAGGCCTCGTCGAACTGCGGATCGAGTGAGGTCATTAAACGCTTCATGAGGTCGATTCGTTGTTTAGCTTTGGGGTCGGTCTTGGCAATATTAATTAGCTCATTGAACTCCCAGGCATCCCAAAGCGACTTGTAGAGTCCTTCGCGTCTGTTGCTCGACTTGACGAGACTTTTAGCGGGTATGGTTTCGAGCTTTGAGTCATCGGACTCCAGTGTTTTCCAGTGCGCCAGATTGATGGGTGAATCTGCGTCCTTCACATTCGCTAAGATGTTGGTGAAAAGCATCTGATGCAGGTAGCCTCGGCCAAGAATTTCTATGGTCGGCGTCATCGTCGTCGGCACAGTCACGAGGATCGAGTCGCTGGCCTTCTCCGCGGTCAGCGTCGGCGAATAAGTCAGCGCAGGGCCTTTGGCGGTCTTGGAGATGTAGGCGTTTGCGAGGACCAGATTCTTGGGGCTGTGCTTCTTCACGAACCCTGATGGATAGCGCTTCAACTCCGCTTCCATCCACGTGAGAATTTGCAGCGCATGGTCGAGATGCTCCGGCTTGAGCGCAGTCACGACATGGTTTTTGGCAAATAAGGCATCATCGACCTGCGCAAGCTTCAGAGAGAGTCCGAAGTCGGCTTGGAATCGCTGGGCCACCGTGGCGAACTTGGTGTCTTGCTCAATCGCTTCGACAGAAAAAGCTGAGGCGGCGAGCATCAGCGCTGAGGCGAGGACAAGACACGAGTGTGAGCAAAGCATGACATGTCGAACGTAACGGTGCCTCGAAGTCATGCCACACGTTCATGCGGCAACTTTGTGCATCTCGACGGCGAAAACGCGCAGATGTGTAGAGATGAGCAAATGGTCGATTGCCTGTGAGCACGGACCACGCAGACTGCGATCGCTCATGGAAAGCTACGACATCATCATCCTCACCGACGACCGCTACGAAGTGCCAGACGAAACGAACTGGTATCAGGCCAACATACTCAGCGAGGAGCGGTTACTGATGACGGGATTGGAGGCGCGAGGTCTGCGCACCAGGCGGGTGGCTTGGTCGAATGCTGAGTTTGATTGGAAGCGGGCACGTGCGGCGGTGTTTCGCTCGACTTGGGATTACTTTGACCGATTCGCCGAGTTTTCGGCTTGGATGGATCGTGTTGCGGGTGGGCTACAGTTTTTCAATACGCCGGAACTGGTGCGCTGGAATGTGGACAAGCACTATCTGCGTGATCTCGCGGGGCGTGGAGTGAATGTGCCGGTGACGCGGTTCATCGAGCGCGGGCAAACGACGACGCTAGATGAGGTAATGGCTGCCAATGGATGGAATGAGGCGATTTTAAAGCCAGCGGTTTCGGGCGCAGCGCGGCACACTTATCGACTGAACGCGGCGAACCTAGAGGCACATGAGTCGGTGTTGCGTGAGCTGCTTCGCGAGGAGTCGATGATGGTCCAACCGTTCCTCGGCAGCGTGCTGACGCAGGGGGAGCTTTCGCTGATGGTGATCGGTGGCCGCTGCACTCATGCGGTGCGGAAGATCGCCAAGCCGGGCGACTTCCGCGTGCAGGATGATCACGGCGGCACGGTGCATCCACACACACCGACGACGGACGAGATTGCCTTTGCGGAGGCGGCAGTCGCCGCTTGTCCGCAGTCGCCACTCTATGCTCGCGTGGATGCGGTGCGGGATGATGAGGGTCGGCTTTCGCTGATGGAGCTGGAACTCGTGGAGCCCGAGCTGTTCTTCCGTTTTCACCCGCCTGCTGCGGATGCGCTGGCTGCGGCCATCGCGGCACGGCTGTGAGCATTTACCGTGCGATCCATGACGAATGCGGCATGATGCTGCACGTGCCGAGCATCCTTTTCATCACCGATCCTTACATCGAGCATCTGCTCGAAGGCGTGGTGGATTTTGCCCGCGAGCAGCGCTGGGCGCTGAATGCGATGATGCGCCGCTCGGGGCGCTTCCCCGAAGGCGTGCGGCCCGATGGTATCATCGCCACCATCGAGCACGACGACACGGCGCGGAGGCTCGCGCGTTTTCGTTGTCCAGTGGTGCAGATTTTGCGGATTCGGGACGAGGTGCGCTATCCGCTCGTGATTCCCGATTACGCCGCTTTGGGCGAAACCGGTGCGCGGCACCTGCTCACACTCGGACGACCCCATTTCGCCTTCTATCGCCGTTTTGATGCCGCCGATAGCAATGCCGTGCGCGATGGCTTTCTCCGCACGATGCACGGCGCAGGCTGCGAAGTGACGATGCTCGACTTTCCGGACAATAAAACGATCAACGAAAAGGAGCGGGAAACACGCCTCGCCACGAAGCTAGCCGAACTGCCCAAGCCATGCGCCATCATGGCCGAAGACGATCGCTGTGGAGCCCAGATCATCCGCCTCGCGCTCGATGCAGGCCTGCGCGTGCCGGAAGACGTCGCGGTAATGGGCTGCGATAATCATCTGCCCGATGTGAATCTCTCGCCCGTGCCACTCACCTCGGTGGACAGCAACTTGCGCGGCATCGGCTATGCTGCCGCCGAGCTGCTTCAGCATTTGATGTGCGGCAAACCAACACCCTCTGCGCCCATCATCATTTCACCGCATGGCATCATTCAGCGCACTAGCACCGCCGCCTTCGTCTGCGCCGATAAACGCATCGCCGCCACCGTGCGTCGGATTCGTCGCGGCTTTGCCGAGCCTCTCACCGTCAGCGCACTCGCACGCGAAGTCGCCATGTCCGTCCGTGCTCTTCAGGCCGGCTTCAAAGCCGCTACGGGCCACTCTTTGCGTGATGAACTCATCCGATGTCGTCTCGCATACGCAGAGCGACTCATCGAAGACACTGATCTGAAAATCCAAGCCGTCGCCATCGAGTGCGGCCTCGGTGACGCCAAAAGCCTCACGCGCTTCTTCCGCCAGAAGCACCAGCAGACGCCGAACGCCTACCGGCAGTCCTTCCGGCAGGCGCGATAGGTTTCTGCTTTGGCAGAATATGAGTTGTTCTTGATCAGATCGACACCGGCTTCTTCGTCTTCGCAGAAGCGTAGATGGCGTCGATGACCTGCATGAGACGGAGGGCTTGCTCGGGGGTGTTGAGCGGGGCAGCCTTGCCTTCAATGGCGTGGATGAAGTTCGCGGCGGAGCCGATGCGGCCCATGTCTTCGCAGGCGGGGGTGACAATGCTGCGGTTCACGCTGTTGCCGTTCTCTTGAACGTAGAGTTCGCAGGTGTCGATGGCGGTGTTATCGAGGCCGTCGATGCCGAAGAGGCGCTCAACCTTGCCACCGGCCTTCGTGCCTTGGAAGACGACGGAGACTTCCTCACGCTTCACCATCTCCGCCCAGGAGACCTGGAGGCTGAGCACCTGGCCGCCTTTGAAGGTGACAAAGCCATGCGCGGCGTTTTCCACGTCGGTGGTGCCGTCTGCGCGGTCTGGGATGCCCCAGGGGCCTTTGAACTGCTTATCGGTGATGAATTCAGAGAAGGTCTGGCCGAGCACATGCGCAGGCTCGGGGTAGCCCATGAAATACATCGCGAGGTCGATCATGTGCAGGAGGTCGATGAGAGGACCGCCTCCGGAGAGAGCCTTGGTGGTGAACCAGCCGCCAAAGCCGGGGATGCCGGTGCGGCGAATCCACTTGGCCTGCGCGGAGTTGATTTTGCCCACAGTGCCATCGGTGATGTACTTCATCATGGCCTGCGATTCAGGGCGGGCGCGGTTGTTGAAGTTGAAGAGCACTTTGCGCTTCGCGGCCTTGGCGGCGTCGATGATTTCTTTGACCTCCTTGGCGTTCATCGCCGGGGGTTTTTCAGAGAAGACGTGCTTGCCGGCCTTGAGGCACTGGACGGTGAGCGGCTTGTGAAACTTGTTCGGGACGATCACGCTGACGGCCTGAATCTCAGGGCTGCCTTTCAGCATGGCATCGACGGACTCGTAGGACTTCGCGATGCCATACTTCTCCGCCGCCCGCTTTGCGGCACCAGGGGCAGCATCGGCCACCGCCACGATTTCTGCTCCCGCTTGGCGGAAACCCGCTGCGTGATACTGCAACATGCCGCCTGCTCCGATGATTCCGACTTTGATGGCCATAAAAGGTGATGTGTTAAGTGTTATAGGATAAAAATCCGGCGCGAGAATGTCGGGCGCGAGAGAGATCGTCAAGAATGAAAGCGAGGAGCCCCATCGCCGCCGAACGTTTCGTCATTCGGATTTCGACATTCGTCATTTGAACGCTTCCTTCTCTATCAAAGCCAAATTTCCTGCCCTCATGCCCGTCACCACCCGCCCAGCCACCACAGCCGATCTCGACGCCATCAACGCGATCTACAATCACTACGTCGAGCACAGCACCTGCACCTATCAAACCGTGCCCAGCACCGCGCAGGAGCGACGCGACTGGTTTGACGCGCACGGCCCCGAACATCCCGTCATCGTCGCAGATGAAGACGGCCAGATCATCGGCTGGGGATCGCTCAGCCGCTTCCACCCACGCCAAGCCTACTGCCACAGCGTCGAAGATTCCGTTTATCTACATCACGAGCATCAAGGCAAAGGCCTCGGCTCTCTTCTCCTCGGCGAACTCATTGAACTCGCCAAAAAGATCGGCCACCACACCGTCCTAGGTGGCATCGACGCCGATCAGCAGGCCAGCATCGCGCTCCACGCCAAATTTGGCTTCAAAAAGGTCTCCCACCTCAAGGAAGTCGGCCACAAGCACGGCCGCTGGCTCGATGTGATCTGGATGCAGAAGATGCTGTAGCCCTATGGAGTGGCGACGAGTCGTCGCCAAAACCACCCCAATGCCGACGACTCGTCGGCGCTCCATAGCATTGACGTTTGCAGCCGAACCCGCTAGAACCGTCGCCTAGCCAACGTCTTCACGCCATGCACACGGACCCCGCCACGCTCTCCCGCCGCCGACTTCTCGGCACGACGGCCATGGGCCTGTCTGGCGTGGCGCTTTCGTCCCTCATGGCCGAGTCGCGTTCGCATTTCCCGGCGAAGGCAAAGCGTGTGATCTGGCTGTTCATGCACGGCGGACCAAGTCATGTCGATTTGTTTGATCCGAAGCCCGAACTCATCCGCCATGCGGGCAAACCACTGCCAGAAAGTTACGGCACCGTCGAAACGAGACGCAAAGTCGCGCAGAATCCGCTGCTGGCACCCGTGAAGCCGTTTCGGAAGCATGGGCAGAGCGGCATCGAGATCAGCGACTTCCTGCCGCACATGGCGGCCATCGCCGATGAGATGTGCGTCATCCGCAGTTGCCACGGCGACAGCGTGAATCATCCGCAGTCGGTCTATCAGATGAACACCGGCTCCATCCAGATGGGCAAGCCGAGCATGGGAAGCTGGGTGTCGTATGGCCTTGGCTCTGAGAACGCGGACATGCCCGCGTTTGTCGTGCTGCCAGATCCTGGTGGAGGTTTGAAAGGCGGCCCGCCAGCCTGGGGTAGCGGCTTCCTGCCCGCGACGTATCAAGGCACCACCATGCGTGCCGGTGACAATCCCATCCTGCACCTGCAAAACCCGCAGAGCAGCACACGCCAGCGTGCCACGCTCGATCTCATCCAACAGATGAACGCGCAGCATCAGGCGAGGCGTGAAGCTGACAGCGAACTCGAAGCCCGCATCCGCGCCTACGAGCTGGCCTTCCGCATGCAAAGCGCCGCGCCTGAAGCGGTGGACATTTCACACGAAACCGAGGCCACGAAGCATCTCTACGGCATCGACGATCCGAAGACGAAGGAGTTCGGCACCCGATGCCTGCTCGCACGGCGCATGATCGAGCGCGGCGTGCGTTTTGTGCAGCTCTACTCCGGCGACACGAACGGCTGGGACGCGCACGAGGACGTGATGAAGAATCACACCGAGTATTGTGCCCGCACCGACAAACCCGTGGCCGGTTTGATCCGCGATTTGAAGCAACGCGGCCTGCTGGAAGACACACTTGTCATCTGGGGCGGTGAATTTGGCCGCATGCCGATGAGCGAGAAAGGCGTGGGCCGCGATCACAACCCCTGGGGCTACACGACCGTGCTGTTCGGCGCAGGCGTGAAGCACGGTCATGTGCATGGAGCCACCGATGAATTCGGCCTGCGTGCTGCCGAGGACAAAGTCCACATCCATGATCTCCACGCCACGATCCTGCACCTCCTCGGCCTGGATCACGATCGCCTCACCTTCCGCCTCAACGGCCTCGATCAAAAGCTCACCGGCGTGGAAGAATGCCATGTGGTGAAAAGCATCCTCGCATGAAACCGGCCTGCATCGCCTTCACGCTGCTGCTGATCGCGAATCACGTGCGCGGCGTGGCGATTCATGCCTCAGCCGATCCGGTGAAAGATGAACCGAAGATCACCGAGAAGGATCGCGACCATTGGGCCTTCAAACCACTTCAAACCACGCCCGGCAAGACCGGCATCGACGATTTCATCGCCCCGCAGGCTCCAGCCGATCCCGCCACACTCATTCGTCGTCTGTCCTTCGATCTCACCGGTCTGCCGCCTTCTGCCGAAGCGGTACGCACCTTCGTTCATCCGTCCCATTCTTCCCATCAGTCTTATGAGGCATTGGTTGATCAACTTCTAGCATCACCACGCTACGGAGAGCATTGGGCGCAGTGGTGGCTCGATCTCGCCCGCTTCGCGGAAACAGACGGCTTTGAATTCGACGCTGAACGCAGCCGCGCTTGGCAGTATCGCGACTGGGTCATCAATGCGCTGAACAACGACCTCCCCTTTGATGAATTCGTGCAAAAGCAGATCGCGGGCGATTTGATGGGCGATGAAACAGCCACAGGCTTCCTCCTCGCCGCACCAGACATGCCGGACCTCAACAACCAGAGCGAGCGCCGCCATGTCCTGCTCAACGACATCACCACCAGCGTCGGTTCGGTGGGCCTCGGCCTCACCGTCGGCTGTGCGCAATGTCACGATCATCCGTATGATCCGATCAGTCAGGCCGACTTCTATCGGCTGCGGGCCTTCTTTGACAACACCGTGCTTCCCAAAGAGCGCAAACCACTCGGCCCGACCGTTCGCGTCTTCACCGAAGGCGTTCCCGCCAGCACTGTCTTCGTGCGTGGCGACTTCAAACGGCCCGGCCCCGCCATTCAGCCCGCCTTCCCACGGCTTTTCGGCAAAACACCGCCAAACACGGATCGCACCACGCTCGCGAAATGGATCGCCAGCAAAGACAACGCGATCTTCCTCCGCACCATGGCAAATCGCCTCTGGCAGCAGCACTTCGGCAAACCGCTCGCCGCCATCCCCGGCGATCTCGGTCATCAAGGCGAAGCTCCCACGAATCCTGCGTTGCTCGACTGGCTTGCCGCCGAACTTCCGCGTCAAAACTGGAGCCTCAAAAAGCTGCACAAGGTCATCGTGATGTCGAAACACTACCAGCAGGCCGTTTTGCCACGCAAACGTCTAACGGGCGAAATGCTGCGGGATGCGCTGCTCACTGTCAGCGGCCAGCTCAATCTCAAAACCGGCGGTCCTGGCGTGAAACTGCCACTGCCGAAGGAAATCAGCGACACGCTGCTCAAAAAGCAGCACGCCGTGAACCCCGATGTCACCGAGCACAACCGACGCAGCATCTACACCTTCGCCCGTCGCAATCTGCGTCATCCGCTGTTTGAACTCTTTGACCGTCCCGACGCCCAAATGAGCTGCGCCCGCCGCAACGAATCCACCACTGCCCCGCAGGCGCTCATGCTGCTAAATTCCGAGTTCGCCCAAGTCATCGCCGCCAAACTCGCCACCGATTTGAATGCAACGCACGGTTCCGATGCCACCGCGCTCATCACCGAGGCCACGCTGCGGTGCCTGTCTCGGCAACCGACGGAGCAAGAAAAGGAAGCAGGACAAAAATTCCTGCAAAAGCAGACCGCAATAACACCGAACTTCCAAGCCGCACTTGCTGACTACTGCCTAGCCCTGCTGAACTCGAACGAGTTCGTTTATGTGGACTGAATCAAGCGGCCGACGGCATTCCATCCGAAACCAACACCGTTCTCACTGCCCTCGAAATCCTATCCACCAATCAGCAAGGCAAACCCGAATGAAACTCTTTCTTTTCTTCCTTCTCTCCACCACCGTTCTCGCCCAACTGCCTAAACTTGCGCCCACCAAGCTCGCGCCCGAAGTCACCGCGTCACTCGAAGCGCATCCAGGCCTCGTTTACACCCGCTACGGCCGACGCGAGATGCAACTCGACCTCTGGAAGCCCACAACTGATTCGCAGCCGCTGCCCGCCATCATCTGCATCCACGGCGGCGGTTGGTATAAAGGCGAGCGCTCCTCCATGGCCAATCTCGCGCAGGCTTTGGCCGCGAAAGGCTTCGTCACGGCCACCATCAGCTACCGGCTCAGCGGCGAGGCGAAGTTCCCCGCCGCCATCCAGGACTGCAAAGCCGCCGTGCGCTTCCTGCGGGCCAATGCGGCGAAGTTTGGCATTGATGCGAAAGCCATCGGCGTCACCGGCCTCTCGGCAGGCGGTCATCTCGCCGCGCTGCTCACCACCAGCGGCGGCGTGAAGGAACTCGAAGGCGATGGCGGCCACGCGGACACCTCCAGCACCGTGCAGGCCGGCATCGCCATGGGCGCGCAGAGCGATCTCGAAAGCCCGCGCATCGGCGAGCTCAGCGGCAAGCCTGATGATCCCTTCTACCGCACCTTCCTCGGCGATTCACAGGCCGCGATCCCGCAAACCTACGCCCTCGCCTCGCCACGTCATCATCTCGACAAAAGCGACCCGCCCCTGCTTTTCATGACCGGCGAACTCGACGACACCAGCACGCACGCCGACGAAGCGCGTGCCGATCTCGCCAAGCTCGGTATCCCCACCGGACTCACGCTCATCCCGCAGGCTCCGCACGCCTTTCTCGGCCAGCAAAAAGCCTTCGACACCTGCGTGAGCGCGAGTGCGGAGTTCTTTGCCCAGCATTTGAAGAAACGCTGAAGCCAAGCCCAGCGTTTCCAGAGCATGAATGGCAAAGCCGCACTTCTAATCCTCCTCACCTCCACGCTCCAAGCGCAGGACCCCGAGGCTCTTTTCGTCCGCCGTGTGTGGCCCTTGTTTCAGGAGAAATGCCTCGCCTGCCATGGCAATGACGAAAAGAAGATCAAAGCTGGCTACGACATGCGCACGCTCGAAAGCGCCATCAAAGGCGGCGAGAGCGAAACCAAAGCTCTGGTGCCCGGCAATCCCGACGAAAGCCCGCTCTATCTCGCCTCCACCCGCCAACACGATGATTGGGAGCCCATGCCGCCGAAGGAGGCCGATCAACTCAAGCCCGAGCAGCTCGCGTGGATCAAAGACTGGATCACCGCCGGTGCCCCGTGGCCTGATGAAGCCAAGCGAAACGCCATCGCCAAAGCCAGCGCTGAGAAGTGGAGCGCCGAAGACGGCATCACCGTGAAGGTCGTCGGCGCTTTGTCACCCGAGTGGGCGAATCGCCGCTACAAGCCGGAGTCGCTCTGGGGTTATCAGCCCGTGAAAAAGCCCGTGCTCAGGGCACAGCCCTCCGTTCATCCCATTGATGAGCTGCTTGCGGTCAAAAACCCCGCACCTGCCGCCGATGCCCGCACCTTCATCCGCCGCGCCACCTTTGATCTGCTCGGCCTTCCGCCGACACCGGAGGAAGTGGAAGCCTTCGAATCCGACCTGTCCGACTCGTCTGACAAGTCCGACGCCTATCTCCGCCTGATCAACCGCCTTCTCTCCAGCCCCCACTACGGCGAACGCATGGCCCGCCACTGGTTGGATGTCGTCCGCTACGCTGACAGCAGCGGCTTCGCCAACGACTACGAACGCGGCAATGCCTGGCGCTACCGCGACTACGTCGTCCGCAGCTTCAACGCCGACAAACCCTTCGACCAATTCATCCTCGAACAAATCGCTGGGGATGAACTCCTGGAAAGTGATGCGGGCACTCCTGCCCGCAATGGTGTGACTTCGGCGGGCAA
>JBIKYB010000214.1:0-8760 GCA_044355475.1 Prosthecobacter sp. | reverse complement strand
GCCCTCTTAAACTCCCCAGCATTCGGAGAAAAATGGGCCCGCCACTTCATGGACTGGGTCCGCTACGCCGAGTCCTACGGCTCCGAAGGCGATCCCGCCATCCCTTACGCCTACCGTTACCGCGACTATCTCATCCGCGCCTTCAACGACGACGTTCCCTATCCCCAGCTCGTCAAAGAAGCCATCGCCGGAGACCTCCTGCCCAAGCCACGCCTAAAACACGGCCTCAACGAAAGCGCCATCGGCATCGCGCAGCTTCGCATGGTGCTGCACGGCTTCTCGCCGGTCGATTCACTGGATGAAATGGTCACCTTCACCGACAACCAGATCGACACCGTCACGAAGGCCTTTCAGGCACTCACCGTGAGCTGCGCCCGCTGCCACAACCACAAGTTCGACGCCATCTCCCAGGCCGACTTCTACGCCCTCTACGGCATCTTCACCAGCACCCATCCCGCCGTCATCGACGTGAATGCTCCCGGCACCGGCGATGCCATTCGTGCTGAATTGAAGCAGCTCAAAACGCAGATCAAAACCACGCTCATCGCTGATTGGCTCAAATCGAATCCACCCGCCGCCACTCAGACCGATCCGCCCCGTGACTCACCAGGGCTTGGAAACTTCGAATGGCTCATGCAAGGCATGACCAAGACCAAAGCGGGCGAATTCGCCATCACGGAAGACGGCATGCGCATTTACCCCGGCGGCTATTTTTCCGACCTCATCAGCTCACGAGACCGTGCCGTTCTGTACTCGAAACGCTTTAAGAATCCCGGCGGCTCGTTGTGGTTCCGCACGGCTGGAAATGGCGGGGTGAAAGCCAAATACGTCGTCCAAAACTACCCGCGCACCGGCACCATTCACAAGGCCACCGAACTCAAAGACACCAAGGACGAACAAATCAACTGGCGCGCGCTCGATCTCGATTTCTGGAAAGGCGACGAGATTTTCCTCCAAATCACCACCGCCGCTGACCTACCTGCCGAGTTCAAAAATGGCCGCTCATGGTTCGGCCTGACCGATGTCGCCATCACGAAGGACAAAACGCCCCCCGTCTCGCCAAAACCCTCCACCGCTTCGCCACATCAATTGATCGCAGCCTGGCAGAACGACACGCTGACTGATGCTCACGCCGAAGCGCTCAACCACCTGATTCAATCCAGCAAGCTTTCAACGAAAGTCGCGACCGCGCTGCTCAAGCGCTACCACGACCTTGAAGTCAAACTCCCCGCACCGACCCGCGTGCCCGGCGTGATCGAGGCCGATGCCAAAGACGCCGCGCTCTTCGTTCGCGGTGACCACAAACAGCCCGCCGAGATCGTCCCGCGTCGATTCCTCGACGCCCTCGATCCGACGCCCTTCAACAGCACCGGCAGCGGTCGCCTCGAGCTCGCCGAGCGCATGGCGGACATGAAAAACAACCCACTCACCGCCCGCGTCATCGTGAATCGTCTTTGGCATCACATCTTCGGCCGCGGCATCGTCGCCACGACGGATAACTTCGGCAAGCTCGGCGATCTGCCCACACACCCGGAGTTGCTCGACTTCCTTGCCCAGCGCTTCATCGACAGCGGTGGCTCCATCAAAGAGATGGTGAAGCTCATGGTGTCATCGAAGGCATTTCAGAGAAGCGCTCAGTCCTCGGAACTCAGCACTCAAAAAGATCCGGAGAACAAACTCCTCAGTCACTGGAGCATGCGTCGCCTCGAAGCCGAAGCCATTCGCGATTCCATCGTCACCTTATCCGGCAAGCTCGACACCACGCTCTACGGCGAATCCGTCGGCAGTGGTGATCCACGACGCAGCATCTACGTCAAAGTCATCCGCAACGCCCTCGACCCGTTTCTCACCACCTTTGACCTGCCCGTCCCTTTCAGTGCCCGTGGCAAACGCGATACCACCAACGTCCCCGCGCAATCCCTCACGCTTCTCAATGACAGCAAAGTCATCGACTGGTCACGCAGTTGGGCTTTACGCAGCGCCGATGACAAAGACGAAGTTCGCGTTCGTCAAATGTTCCGCCAAGCCTACTCCCGCGACGCCAGCGACGACGAAGTGAAGCAAAGCCTCGCTTACCTCGCCACCCTTCAGCAGGAAAGCAGCGAGCAAGCACGCGAACTCGCCGCGCAGGAAGAAAAGATCTCCGCATTGAACCGCCAGATCACGGCGATTCTCGATCCTGCTCGCACCAAGCTCCAAGCCGAACGTAAACTCCCCATCGCGCCCACCGACCTGCCTGAAGCCCTCGCCGAATGGACCTTCGACAAGGATTTGAGCGATACCAAGGGACGTATGAACCTTGAACTCAGCGGCGCAGCCCGCATCGAAAACGGTGCCCTCGTTCTCGATGGCAAATCCATGGCCAAATCCGGTTCCTTGCCGAAGAAACTCACCGCCAAGACCCTCGAAGCCTGGGTCATGCTCGACAACCTCACCCAACAAGGCGGCGGCGTACTCACCGTGCAGGAAAAAAACGGCGGCACCTTCGACTCCCTTGTCTTCGGCGAAAAACAAGCCGCCCACTGGGTCGCCGGAAGCGACCACTTCAATCGCAGCGAACTCTTCGAAGGCCCCGCCGAAACCGAAGCCGCCACACGCCCTGTTCACATCGCCGTCGTCTATCAGCCCGATGGCACCATCAGCGGCTACCGCGACGGCCAGCCCTACGGCCGCACCTACCGCAAAGCCCACGCCGCCGTCTTTGAAACCGACACCAGCCAAGTCCTCCTCGGCTGCCGCCACGGCGCTCCTACCGGTAACAAAGGCCTCTCTGGTCGCATCTTCCGCGCCCGCCTCTACGACCGCGCTTTGACCGCCGAAGACATCGCCAAGACCGCCCGCATCGAATCCAGCACCATCACCGAAGCCGACATCCTCGCTACGCTCTCGAATGACCAGCGCACTCAACTCGCACGCCTTCAATCGCAACGCGATCTCCTCACCAAGACACTCGAATCCACCCGCAGCACCGCCGCTGGCACGGACCCTGTGCTTCAAGCTTGGGCAAGCCTCGCGCAGAGCCTCATCAATCTGAAAGAGTTCATTTATCTTCAATGATCGGCTTCACTCCAACATGGCAAAAGTTCGATGCCAAAGCCGCTGGCTTTGAGCAGTTTCGGTATCTGTTCGACAAAGATGTGCAGCCTGAATGGACCAAGTTAAAGTATGACGGCTTGAATGAAGGTCGGAAGATGGCAGTGAGATTTTACTGGTTCACAGC
Organism: Prosthecobacter sp.; assembly: GCA_044355475.1. Classification (GTDB taxonomy): domain Bacteria; phylum Verrucomicrobiota; class Verrucomicrobiia; order Verrucomicrobiales; family Verrucomicrobiaceae; genus Prosthecobacter. Next base: position 5,540 of record JBIKYB010000214.1, on the reverse strand, counting down.
CGAGTTGAACAACGGTGGCCTGCCGCAGTATTTCTGGAATTCCAGCGGCGACTTCATCACCGATCAGCTCGCCGACCTCGACAAGATTGGATGCCAAGCCGAATCGCGAATCCTGTCCGATGCCACTCATAAAATATTCGGTTCGGGAGCACCATCGACCAACACAACGGAGCGACGCACACAAATTCAGTCCTATTACGGAACTCACCCGTTCAATGACGACGATGATAGGGAGCGATTGTCGCAGTTGGAGGACAAAGATGACCTGAGGTCCGAAACTGACCTGCTGACCGACGCTCAGAAATCCATCGCCAAAGCCATGTGCGCTTGGTTTCGCTCCAACACCCATTTCTTCACCCGCTTGGCGGACAAATCATGATCACGCCTCGAGACATCGCGATAGCGTCCTGGTATGCGCCGGTCCTCCAACGCTTTCGAACGTCCCTAGGCCGCCGAAAGGCTCCAGAGGGCTGGAGCACTCCAAGACGCTCACGCGCACACGAGAGAACCTCACCACTCAAACTTCACCGGAAAGACAGGGCAGAGCTTCGAGGTCGTCGCCTCCGGCACATCATGCCGGTAGAAGGTCATGTTGCCGTCTTCATCGCAGAACCAGACTTCCTCGGCTCCACGAGCAAAGTAGAGCTGCATCTTGCCCATCATCTCGACAACGCTGTTGGAATAGGAACGAACTTCGACGCAAATCTCCGGCGCGATGGGCATGGAGGCGGAACGGCGATGCGGGCGAAGACGATCTTCGGAAATCCAAGCCACATCGGATACCTTCACTCCATCCGAGGTTTCGACCGCGCAACTCAGGATGCATTTTCCGTCGAAGAGGTGCCGCTGAAGCAAGGCACCGATCTCAGCTTGCAGGCCACCTTGCCAATTCTCACGATGAATCAGAATGATCTGACCAAGGCGGTTGGTTTCGACCTTGTAGGGCAGATTTTCCAAACTGCGATCCTCGCAGATGTCTTTCCAAGTGCGCATGGCCAAGCAATGCCTCCCCGACCGCTTTCCCGCAACACTCAATTCTCCTGCTCATGAATACCCTTTCCCGCCGCCACCTCCTCTCCCGCGCCTCCACTGGCTTCGGCATGGCCGCTTTGGCAGGCCTCATGCAGGAAGAATCTCAAGCTGGGCTTGTGAATCGGGCCAAGCGCTTCGCGCCGAAGGCACGCAGCGTCATCTTCCTCTACATGAGTGGTGGCGTGTCCCATGTCGATTCCTTCGATCACAAGCCGATGCTCAAGAAGTTCGAGGGCAAGCCGATGCCGGGAGCCGTGAAGAAGACGCAGTTCAACAACAACGGCACCGTTCAGCCCTCGCACTGGGACTTTAAACACTATGGACAGTCGGGCCTTGAGGTGAGCGATCTCTTCCCGCAGATCGGCGGCGTCATCGACGACGTGTGCCTCATCCGCAGCATGACCGCGAAATTCAGCGAGCATGCGCAGGGAAACTTCTTCATGCACACCGGCTTCCCCTTCCTCGGCTTCCCCAGCGCCGGAGCGTGGACGAGCTACGGCCTTGGCACCGAGTCGCGTGATCTCCCCGGCTACGTCGTTCTGCAAAGCGGAGGCGCGGCTACACCGCATGGCGGCGTCGGCCTTTTCAGCAACGGCTTCCTGCCCGCGCAGCATCAGGCCAGCGTCGTGAAGGCCGATGAAGCCGAAGCGGTCACGAATATCCGTCCGCGCCAGCCGCACGACATGCAGCGCCGCCAGCTCGACTTCATCGGCGCGATGGACAAACGTTTCGCCAACACCACGCAGCACGACATGGACGTCGAGGCCGCCATTTCGAACTACGAGATGGCCTGGCGCATGCAAGCCGCCGTCCCCGACCTTTGCGACATCTCCGGCGAAACCGAGGCGACGAAGAAACTCTACGGCCTCGACGATCCCGAGCCGAAAAAAGCCGCTTACGCCCGCCAGTGCCTACTTGCCCGCCGACTCGTCGAACGCGGCGTGCGCTTCATCGAACTCAGCACGCTCGCCTACAACGTCGGCGGCGGCAACGGAGCCAATCCCTGGGATCATCACGGTGCGATCAAAGAAGGCCACGGCAAGATGGCCCATCAGATCGACCAACCCATCGCCGCGCTCATCAAAGACCTACGCTCACGCGGTCTGCTCGACAGCACGCTGCTCGTCTGGGCCGGCGAATTTGGCCGCACGCCCTTCGCGCAAGGCAACAACGGCCGCGACCACAATCCCTACGGCTTCACCGTGTGGATGGCTGGCGGCGGCATCAAAGGCGGCCACGTTTACGGGTCCACTGATGAGTTCGGCTACAACGCTACCGAGAACGTCTGCACCGTCTATGACATGTGGGCCACCGTGCTCCATCTGATGGGCATCGACCACGAACAACTCACTTACCGCTTCAGCGGCCGCGATCTGCGGCTCACCGACGTGCATGGGAATGTGCTGCGGGACATCATTGCGTGATGAATACCTTGCTCTCACGCCGCCAGATGCTCACCAGCGCCTCCACGGGCTTTGGGATGGCCGCGTTGGCAAGCTTGATGCAGGCGGAGACGCCGATGGTGCATCGCGCGAAGCGTTTTGCACCGAAGGCACGCAGCGTGATCTTTTGCTACATGAGCGGCGGCGTGTCGCACATCGACTCGTTTGATCCGAAGCCACTCCTCGAAAAATACGCGGGCAAACCGATGCCCGGTGAGGTGAAGAAGACGCAGTTCAACAACAATGGAACCGTCCAGCCCGCGCACTGGGCCTACATGCGCCACGGCCAGTGCGGCATGCCGGTGAGCGACCTCTTTCCGCACATGGCCACGGTGGCAGACGAGTTGTGCGTGATCCGCAGCATGACCGCAAAATTCAGCGAGCATGCGCAGGGAAACTTCTTCATGCACAGCGGCTTTCCCTTCGTCGGCTACCCCAGCGCCGGAGCCTGGGCCAGCTACGGCCTCGGCACCGAGTCGCGTGATCTTCCGGGCTACATCGTGCTGCAAAGCGGCGGTGCCAGCGTGCCACATGGTGGCGTCGGCTTGTTCAGCAATGGATACCTTCCCGCCCAGCATCAGGCCTCCATCATCAAAGTCGATGAGGCCGAAGCCGTGAAAAACATCCGCCCACAGGAGCCGTTCGCCGCACAGCGCAAGCGCCTCGACTTCATCCGCGCGATGGACCGTCGCTTTGCCGCCACCACGCAGCACGACACGCATGTGGAGGCCGCCATCGCGAACTACGAACTCGCCTGGCGCATGCAATCCGCCGTCCCCGAGCTTTGCGACCTCTCCGGCGAATCCGTCGCGACCCAAAAGCTCTACGGCATCGACCAAACCGGCACGACCACCGCCGCCTACGGCCAGCAGTGCCTGCTTGCGCGTCGTTTAGTCGAGCGAGGCGTGCGTTTCATCGAGCTGAGCTGTCTGCCACAGAAGATCGGAGCCGGACAAGGCCCCAATCCCTGGGATCAGCACGGCGAGATCAAAAAAGGCCACGGCAACATGGCCCGCCAGGTCGATCAGCCCATCGCCGCGCTCGTCAAAGACCTCAAATCACGCGGCCTGCTCAACAGCACTCTTGTCGTGTGGGCTGGCGAGTTCGGTCGCACGCCCTTTGCCCAAGGCACCGATGGTCGCGATCATAACCCTTACGGCTTCACCATCTGGATGGCGGGCGGCGGCATCAAGCCCGGCCACATCTACGGCGCCACCGATGACTTCGGCTACCATGCCATCGAAAACGCCTGCACCGTCTATGACATGTGGGCGACCGTCCTCCACCAAATGGGCATCGACCACGAACAGCTCACCTACCGCTTCAGTGGCCGCGACCTACGGCTCACCGACGTGCATGGGAATGTGCTGCGGAACATCATCGCGTGAATTGAAATGCCTAAGGGCTGCTTGTGGCAGCCCTTTGAGATGAATGATGCGGATGAGGGCATCCGCGCTCCGGTGTATCAGCTTTCCAGCTTCCAGGGGCCGCGATATTCGCGAGTGAGGAGTTTGGACGCGTCAGCATCGCCAATGATTTCTTCCTTGGCGGGGTCCCACTTGATGGAACGGTTCGTGAGGAAGGAAATGAGGGCGAGGTGACCAGGCGTAGCGCTCCGGTGGGCGGTTTCGACCGGGGTGACCGTAGGCTGGCGGCTTTTCACGCAGTCGAGGAAGTTGCGATGATGGCCCTTGGTTTCGTAGAGGCGGGTTTTGATCACGTCGTCGCCGAGTTTCGGTGCGGCGGCAGCTTCGATCACCTCGCTGTTCGGATCTTTTTCATCTTTGCGCTTCTTGATGATCTTCTTGAGCGCCGGATTGGATGCATCGTAGCTGCCACGATCCACATAAACCCATCCGTCAGCACCAATCCATTTGGTACCCTTCTTGATGTCATCGTGACCGCCCGCAATGGTCATCGTGATGTCACCCGCGTACTTCGCCTCGGCACGATATTTTGTGGCGGTGTTCCAGATGTCGGTGCGTGGCGGCATGTCCACCTGGATGGGGTTGATCTCGATGGGGCCGCTGCGGTCCATGTCCATGCCCCAGTGGGCGATGTCACAGTGGTGGCCGATCCAGTCGAGCAACTGACCGCCACCGATGTTGTAGTCCCAACGCCAGTTTTTGTGAACGCGGCACTCGATGTAGTCCTGCATCGCAGCAGGACCGATCCACATCTCGTAATCGAGTTCGGCGGGCGGTGGCGTGACGCTGCGCTTGTCGCCGGTCTTGGCGAAGTCGTTGTGGCCGCTCGGCAGACCGACATGCACCTCCTTGAGTTTGCCAATGAGGCCGTTGCGGACGATTTCAGCGCCAATGCGGAAATTGTCCTCGCTGCGCTGCCAAGAACCGGTCTGCCAGATGCGTCCATGCTTCTGCACCGCTTTCACAATGGCCTGCTGCTCGGCGATGGTGCGGGCGAGCGGCTTCTCGCCGTAGATGTCTTTGCCGTTCTTCGCCGCCTCGATGGAAGTGAGCGCGTGCCAGTTGTCCGGCAGCGCGAGCATGACGGTGTCGATGTCTTTGCGGGCCATGACTTCGCGGTAGTCGTGGTATGGCTTGCAGTCCTGGTTCTTGTAAGCGCCATTGATCGTGTTGAGCGCCTTCTCGAGGTTGCGTTTGTCGATGTCGCAGGCAGCAACGATCTGGCAGTCCTGCTCTTGGAGAAATTTGGCCGTGTTGCCTGGCCCCATCATGCCCCAGCCGAAAACGGCCATGGTGATCTTGTTCGAGGGAGCATTCTGTCCGAGCACGCTGGCAGGAATGATGGTGGGAAATCCGATGGCGGCGGCCGTGCGACCGATGAATTGACGACGGGAGGATACGGGAATGCGTTTCATAGCGAGGTTGGGGGAATGAATGGGTTTTAATCGAAAACAGGGGGGCGAGTCCAGCTTGAAAGTAGTCCAGTTTCACCGCAACTGGATGACCTTGTTGCGAAGCACCAAGGCTACTTTACCACAGCAGGATCGTCAGCTTCTTCGGACCATGGGCACCGAGCACGAGGATGCGCTCAATGTCCCCGGTGCGACTGGGGCCGGTGATGAAAGTCATGAGACTAGGC
>JBIKYB010000198.1:0-9263 GCA_044355475.1 Prosthecobacter sp. | reverse complement strand
TTCAGCGGTGCCAACGGCGATCCCGCTTTTGCCGCCCTCGTCACCAAGCTCTCCGCCATCGAGGAATACCGCGTACTCTTCGCGCTGATGTATGGCGACGCCGCGATCACCGAGGCGCGAGTGCAGAACGCGCTGGCGCAGTTCGTCCGCAGTATTCAGTCGTTTGATTCCCGCTATGATCTAGGCCGCGCTCAGGTGGCGGCGGACAACGTCAACTTTCCCAACTTCAGCGCTTCAGAAAACACCGGCAAGCAGCTCTTCCTCGCACCACCGAACCAGGGCGGCGCAGGCTGCGCCGGATGCCATCGGGCACCGGAGTTCGACATTGATCCCAACAGCCGGAACAACGGCGTCACCACCAAGATCGGCGGCGGCACGGACCTGACCAACGTCCGCTCTCCCAGTCTGCGTGATCTCGAAGGGCCGGGCGGCACTCTGAACGGCGGCATGATGCACGACGGCAGCTTCAATAGCCTCCTCAGCGTCATCAACCACTACGCCGCCATCCCTGGCGACAACACCAACCTCGACAACCGCCTGCGCCGCCCCGGCGGCAATGTGCAGGCGCTCAATCTCACCACCCAGCAGCGCAGCGATCTCGTCGCCTTCCTTCGTACGCTCACCGGCAGTGCCGTTTACACGGATCCCAAGTGGTCCAGCCCGTTCAATGCCAGCGGCGAGTTGGACCTCATCATCATCTCCTCCAGCGCCATCACCTTCCAGTCCAATGGCGACGGCACCGCGACACTCCGCTGCAAAGCCGCTCCGGGGCTGAACTACCAGCTCCAATCCTCCCCCTCCCCCGCCGCCACAGGCACCTGGACCAACGTCACCTCGGTCACCGCTGATGCGAACGGCCTGCTGCTGCACACCGTCAATGTCGGAACCGGGGCGGCGTTTTTCCGCTTCACCTACACGCCTCCAGCAACGTAAGTTAAACGCACGCATGCGCCCGGCTTGACCATCGGCACACCCATCCGGTAAAAGGACCGTGCCCCAGCCCTCATGCACGCCCTGCGTCTCTTATCTCTGCTCTTGCTGCCTGGCCTGCCTATGCAGGCCGCCACGCTCCACGGGCGGATACAGCACCAGGCTGAAAAAACGCCGCTACAGCTCGACTCATGGCGTTATCAGACCAGCGCGGGCGAGACCTTTGCCATCACGCGTGCCAGTTATCTTCTGAGCGGCTTCGCCTTGCAACGTGGCGACGGATCGTGGCAGGAGATTGCCAACAACGTGATGTGGCTGGACGCGGCGAAGCAGCGCGAGAAGTTCGCGCTCACCGATGTGCCTTTGGGTCGTTACAAAGCGCTGCGTTTTCATTTGGGAATCGACGCCGATGCCAACGCGGCCAATCCGGCGCAATACCCGCCGGATCATCCACTCAATCCGAATGTGAGCAGCCTGCACTGGAGCTGGCAGGGCGGTTACATCTTTCTCGCACTGGAAGGAAACTGGCGTGGAGCGGACGGGGCACCCAGCGGCTTCTCCTATCATCTGGCGCGCGACGCGAACCGCACCGTAATCGAGCTGAAGGGTGCGATTGACCTCACAGGCGATGCGACGGCCGACATTGAGTTTGATGTCGCCAAAGTGGTGAACGGAGCGAAGCGGCTGTCGTTCGTGAAGGACGGTGTCTCCACGCATTCGCAGCCTGGTGATCCCATCGCGGCGGCGCTGGTGGCGAATCTGCCGGGAGCGTTCACTTTGCAGATGGTGACGAGCCATGTGCCGGACATCGCACGACCCTCTGACCTCAAACCCATCGGTCTGCCGACGAAATTCACGCCGTTCCCGTTCAAGACGGGCGGCACGTTTCCAAAGCCGACGCTGCCACGCGACAATCCACTGATCGAGGAGCGCGTGGCGCTGGGAGAGCGGTTGTTCAACGACACGGCGCTCTCCCGCGATGGCACGATGTCCTGCGCGAGCTGCCATCCGCGTGAGACGGCCTTCGCTGATCCGCGCAAGTTCAGCGTGGGGGTGGAAGGTCGCACTGGCACGCGCCAGGGCATGCCGCTGTTCAATCTGGCGTGGAAGACGAGCTTCTTCTGGGATGGCCGAGCGCGTTCACTGCGTGAGCAAGTGCTCATTCCGATCCAGGATCACCTGGAGATGGACGAGAGGCTTGAAAACGTGGTGAAGAAGCTCGGAAAGACTTCAAGCGAGCACTTTGCGCACGCCTTTGACTCGCCCGAGGTCACACCGGAGCGTATCGGACTGGCTTTGGAAAACTATTTGCTCACGCTGACCTCGCATGACTCAAAATTTGACCGCGCGATGCGTGGCGAAGGGAAACTGAGCGCCGAGGAGCAGCGCGGCTTTGAGTTGTTCATGATGGAGCGGGAGCCGCGCATGGGCAGCCTCGGCGCGGACTGCTTCCACTGCCACGGCGGGGCGCTGTTCACCGACCATCAGTTCCGCAACAACGGCCTGGCGATTACCGAAACCGACCTTGGCCGCTTCCGTGTGACGAAAGCCGCGATTGATCGCGGTACGTTCGCCACGCCGAGCCTGCGTAACGTAGCCGTGACCGCGCCGTACATGCATGACGGGCGGTTCACCACCCTGGAGCAGGTGCTGGATCATTACAGCGAGGGGGTGCGGCGCACCGACACGCTCGATCCAAACCTCGCCAAGCATCCCGATGGCGGCCTGCATCTCACAGCGGAGGAAAAGCGGGCGGTGATCGCCTTCTTGAAGACGCTGACGGACCGCGCCTTTCAAGCCGCGCCCTGATGAGCGCAATCACTTGGTGATGTGAACGCCGAGGGGCACGGTGATGACACGACCATCGATGCGAACCTGGCAGAAGAAGCGGATGAAGCCGGCTTGCGGCGGACGGATCTTGAAGGCAAGCCAGGGGCCGCCGCGCAGATCCTCGCGCAGGATGTCGCCGCCGACTGGATGGAGGCGCAGCACGGTTTGGCCTTCGTCATAGAAGCCGGTGATGTGCGCAAAGGCGTTCATGAGGGGTTCCAGGCGGGTGACGGGCTGGCCGGAGGCGTCGCTGACATGGATGCGCATCAGGCTGATCTGACGCAGCGGTGGTGAGCCGCCGTTGCCACCCGTGAAGGTGAGGTCAAACCGGAAGCCGCCAACGGTGGTGCTGATGACATCGAGAAAATCGCGTGTGGACCGGCTAACGACCTTGAACTCGCCACCGAGGTCGATGGCGGGATATTCGGGGAGCGCGGTTTCAGCGGGGGCGAGCTCGGCCCACAGGCGGTAGGGGCCAGGAGCGGCGGGGGTGAACACGAACTCGAAGATTCCTGGCTGGTCCGTGCCTGTGGGCGTGAGGAGATGGAAGTCCTGCAAGGTCTGGTCCACGAGCAGAAAGCGGACGGGCGCGCCGTGTAGCAGCACGAGTTGATTTGAGGCCAGGGGTTGACCAGCGAGGGTCTGCAAGCGGACACGCAGCCGTGTTTCGAGGCCTTTCGTGAGCACGGCCTCGGATTCGAGGTCGAGTTTGGTCAACGAGGTGATGGGCGTGGGGCACACATCGGTGTAGGGAATGCGGCGGACGCGCAGCGGGCCGCTACAGACGGGGCAAAGAGTGTCGGCTTGGGTGGAGAGCTGTTCGGGATGCTGTGGGCAAACGTGAATCTCGGCTTGGATGTCCCCCGGAGCAAAGGCGGGCTTCAAGGCATCAAGCGTGGTCTGCAAACGGGTGAAACTGGCAGTAGCGCTGGCCGAAACTTGCGCCGTGGCAGCCTGGGCGATGTCGTTGACGAGACGAAAGGCCTGGGCGGTGTTTAGGTCGATCAACGGACGATGTTCGGAAGCGGTGGAAGCGTGCGCCAGCAGCCGCAAGGCGGGACTGCACAGGGAAACCTGCGCAGGCACCTCCTGAAGGCGGTCTTCTGTCAGCAAGCGTGCGACATTGGCGGTGGCGAGGCGGATGACGTTCCAGGCTTCGGCAGCGGTCTGGGGATCGAGCACCTGGGGCGGGACGGGCAGATCGGCACGAGCGTGAGAGCAAACTTGGAGAAGCAGAAAGCCGAAAACAAAAAGCCGGTGCATGGAGATCACTGCGCGATGATGTCGTCCCGTGTCCAGAGAGTTTTGTCGGGACCGGCAGAGCGTATTTCCATCTGCTGGGCGGACATCTGGTGGAAGAAGTAGGGCGTGCCCCAGGTGTCGAGCAGCTCGCCCTGGTCGTTGAGACGCAGATGTTCCTGCGGGAGGTAGCGTACTCCCTGGGGATTGCTACCGTTGAGGGTTTTGACAATCTCGGCGTTGGTGCCAACGGGATTGCCACCAAAGCGCTGGCCGTAGTGACGAAGATTGAGGGCGATGGACTCGGCCTCGACGCGCGCGGCATGATCCTCGCGCGGTGGAGGAGGTGTGCGCGGTGCAGGAACGACGGGCGGCGAGGCTGCTGGTGGCACCGCAGGTGGCGGCAGGGCGGGAGCACTCACTTTTTGCACCACGTCCGGAGATTTCGCCGCAGGGGATGGCACGGGAGAAATTTCTGGCGTCGAAGGCGGGTCTGCATCTCGTGGCCGCAACAAGAAGAGGGCGGCACCGATGAAGAGAACTGCCAGCAGAAGCGATTTCTTCATCCTCACGAATTCATGAAGCCGAGATTCGCCGTGGAGAAACGGCTGATGTTTGGGAAGAGCAGCGGGATGTCCGAGTCAGGCACGCCAAACCATTTTGCTAGAGTGGCGGAATGCTGATCGACCGCGAGCGTCGGAATCCAGCGTCCGGTGCCGGTGTCATCCGGGCCATTGATGGCAAAAGTGGGCAGCCTGCCGAAGGTCTGATGGCCTTTGACCGCACCTCCCATGACGAGGTGATGAGCGCCCCAGCCGTGGTCGCTACCTTGGCTGTTGGTGGGGAAGGTGCGGGAGAAGTCGCTGGCGGTGAAGGTGGTGACGCTGTTGGAGACGGTGAGCTGCTCCATGGCACGCTGGAAGGCGAACATGCACTCGCTGACCTCGTTGAGCAGCGTTGCGTGGGTTCCCGTGGTGGTGTTGAGGGTCGGGGCAAGCGTGACCTGGGAGGTGTGGGTGTCATAACCGCCGACGGAGCAGAAGAAGATCTGCCGGTGCATGTTGAACGGTCCGCGCGCCTGGATGAGGCGGGCGATCATTTTGAGCTGGTTGCCGAGGGTGGTGTTCGGAAACGGGACGGTCCAGAAGGTGTCGAGGGCGGTGGGGGCGATGGCGGTGTTGAGCTGATCTCCGGTGTAGATGGCGCGATCGAGCACTTGGGCATAGGCGTTGCGCTGGAGATTGGTGTGAGGGAGCGCCATGATATCGCGCATGGCGCGGACGCGGGCGCTATTGCCAGTCATCAGACCGCCGCTGAGAGTGACGGCACCCGTGGTGGAAACATGGTACTGGGAGACGAGATTGCCGATTTCTAAGGTATTGGCCCCATTGAGCGAGACGGACATGGAGATGCCACCACTGGGATTGGCCCAGGCGTTGAGGAGATCGGCCACACGCCCGCCCCAGCCGGTAGCAGGCGGTTGGTCGGGAATGGAGGTCTGCCACTGGGTGACTTGGTCGCTGTGGGAGAAGAGCTGCGGAGGCTTGTTGCCAGATGCGGTGGAAAGATACTGGGCGCGGGTGATGGGGCGCACCAGAGTGCCGATGTTGAAGACCGTGGTGAGCTTGCCTTCACCAAAGAGGGTCTGCAATTCACCACAGTTTGGGTGGAAACCGTAATTATGGCCGTCAGCGTCCTGAAAGACGGGATCTCCCACATTCGGGCCGGTGCGTAGGGGCAGCAGCGAAGACTGCGGCAGCGCGAGATTGCCACGGATGGAGGTGTAGGCGTTGAAGGAGGTGGTGTCGGTGGGGACGATCCAGTTGTTGGAGTCATTGCCGCCGGAGAGGAAGAGGCAGACGAGCGCCTTGTAATCAGTGGGCGTGGGGCCGGTGGGAGCGGCCATGACGGAATTGATGAGGCGCAGATCGCGGATGGTGCTGCTGTAGGCGGCGGCACCGAGGCCGAGACCACCCAGGCTGCGCGCAAAGCTGCGGCGCGTGAGAATGTTGGGGGCGGAATTCATGAACGTTCAGCGCTGGATGGTGTAATCGGGACTGGAAAGAATGAAGTGGATGATGGAGCGCAGGCGGTCGCGCTTTTGGGTGTCCGTGGGGGCGGCGTTGGTATAGGGGACGTAGGAGACGCGGGCGTTGGTGGCAGTGGCAGTGCCGGCGGAGAAATTGACCGGAACGGTGAAGGTGCTGGCTCCTGTGACCGTGACCGTGTAGGTGCCGTTGATGGTGGGGCTGAAGGTGCCGCCAGAAACACCGGCGATGGTGATGGATTCATTGGAGACCAATCCATGAGCCGCCGTGGTGGTGACGGTGCAAGGATTGCCCCGCGCGATGGAGGCGATGCTGCGCTCGTAGGTGAGGAAGTTTTGAATGATCGTCTTGGCGCTGCTGGAGAGCTGGCCAGCCATGAGCAGGGTGTTCAGCCGATCTATGAGGACAGGAAGGTTGGTGTTGCTGGTCCAAGCCTCTGCGGTGGCGGAGCCTGCGCCAAGGCCGAGATCAGTGGCGTTTGCCATCCAGGGGCTGAAGTCGAGCACCAGGGCATTGGTACCGGACTTGAAGCTGCTGATGCCGTTGGTGTTGCCCGGATTGAAGAGACCGTTGTAAAAGAAATTGGCCTGACGCACGGCGGTGGTCTCCGCTGTGATCTGGAACTCCGGTGTGGAGATGCCTTGGGAGGCGAGCGCACCGGGGTATTTGTAGTCAGGAACGAAGAAGTTGAAGACCGTGGGGGAATTCAGCGGGGTCTGCTCGAGATCGGTGGTGGTGTTGCCCATGTTGAAGGTGCTGGGCAGGGAGTTCACGTTGCCGCTGCGGGTCAACGGCTGGCTGACGAGCGGAAACATCCACATGCCGTTGTCCGCGTCGTTGCTGCCGCCCTGGGTGGCGATGGCGGCACTGGTAAGCACCGTGAAGGTGTTCGAGTCGGGCACGGATTCGACGACGAACTCACCATCCGTGGGCCGTGGATTGCCAACGGTGAAGTTGAGGTAGATGGGATTGCCCGCGATGAGGTGGTGGTCGGCGATACCTCCGGAAGTGGTGTCGAACGTGATGCGTTTGTCCTGCGGCGAGGGGAGGCCGGAATTTTCGACGGTGAAGGAGCCCTGGAAGCGCGTCATGCGGACAAAGCCAGTGCGGGCGGTGGTGTCCGGGGCGGTGATGGTGAAACTGTTGCTGGTGCCACTGTCGGTGGCCGGGGAGGTCACAACAAACGCGCCATCGGTCATAGCCGTGCCGGTGGTGACGTTGCCAAAGTCGAGCCATGCCTTGTGTCCTGCGGCCAGCCAGTGGCTGGTGATGTTGATGGTCATGGTGCTGGAGCCAGCGGTCTGCGAGTAAGTGCCGACGACGCCGCCATTGCTGGTGCCGTTGGAGGTGCTGGCACCGATCCAGCCTTTGGCATTGACGTAAAACAGGCTGGTGGTGGGCGCGGGTGTGCTGAGCACTGTGTAAGCCTCCGAGGTGGGTGTGGTGTCTCCGGGCGTGAACGAGCCGGCCCTGGGGAAATCCAGGTAAACCGTGTTTCCTCCCGCCAGCTTGTTGGCCATCGTGACGGCGATGGTGTGTGATCCCGTCTGGCTGTAGGTGCCGCTGGCTGCGTTCAAACGGAAGGCGCGGGCGGCATTGGCGACGCGCATGACCGGCTCACGCTGCTTGCCAAAGGCTGGCTTGGTGGCCTCGGAAGCACTGCGTGCATCGTAGTCGAGTAGGATGGCCTTGATGACGGCCTTCATGTCCCCACGAACACCGAAGCCGTTGTCATTGAACCTCTGGACGACGCGGTAGAGGTAGTCACGCGAAGGATTGCTCGTCACGAGGCGTTGAATCAGTTGGCGGCAGATGAAGGGGCCGACATTCGAGTGATTGAAGAGCTGATCGTGCGCGACATCCAGCTCCTGGGCCGGGAGGTTCTGGTAGGCGGGGTCGTTGAAATGCGTGCTGTTATGCACAGCGTAAGGATCAAGCGCCTGCCCGCCAGCGGTGGCGAGGCCGGGCAGCACCTCGTTGTTCAGTAGGCGCTTCGGTCCGGTGAAGTGGCGGGCGGGCACCTCGCGCATCTGCCTGATCCAGTTCGTCGGGGCGTTCAAGGCAGTCCTGTAGGCACCATCATAGCCATAGTCCCAGCCGGTGAAGACATGTGAGAAACCGACGATCTCCCGCTGCGTGTAGGTGTCGATGGGCGCATCCTTGGAATTGAGCACCAGCGTGCCATCAGGCCACATGCGGAAAAGACCAATGGAGAAGAGCTGCTTGATCTCACGAGCGTAGTTTTCATTCGGAATGCGACCGACGGTGATGTCGGGCTTGTCATTGCGCAGCATGTCGAGGTAGCGGCCCATGGCTGGCGAGAGTGTTACATCTTCCAGGATGTCGCGGAAGTTGCCAAAGGCATCGCTGGCCAGCCGATCATAAAAATACGAAATGGCCTCCGCCCGGTTGTCGAGCGGGCCCTGGGCGGAGACGACGAGGATTTCGCTCAAGGCAAAGGCGATGCGCTGACGAAGCTGGTCCGCGCCGACAATCGAGTTCCGCCACCAAGCGTTAAAGGTGAGCGTTTCGTCAAACTGTGCGCCACCACCCGCATCCGATAGCTCACGAGCGAGAACTTCCGGCAACTGGAGAGAAGCGGGCTTGGTGAACTGGTCGTCAATCCACGCCTCATAGCTAGCCATGTTCTTCAAGGCGGTGATGTCCGCGATGTTGGCACCATAGGTGGCCTGGGTGAGGAAGCGCACGGCTCCGGCATCCGTGGTGTGATCGTCCGTCCATTCTGGCGGGGCCGGGGGCGGGGTAAAGGCTCGGGAACCGATCGCCAGCGTGTAGTTGCCACGGATTTCACCGGCCGGATACATCGCAGTGTGCAGATTGATGTAGGCCTTGCCCTGCTTGATGATTTCGATGATGTCCGCCTTGGAGAGCGTGCCGACGGGTTCGATCGTCCAGTGGTGACTGCCATCCGGCTGCGGACCATCATTCGGATTCACCGGCTCCACACCGTCATAAACGATGGCAGAGGCGTGGGATAAATACGGATCGACATGCACATGCCAGTCGTTCATCTCGCCTGTCAGACCGCTGTAGCTGAAACTCACGATGGCGGTGTTTTCATCCTCACTTAGTCGCAGCGTGGAGGTTCCTACGCCGTTAGTATCAGCGCCGTTTTGAGAAAGCATGGAAGCCACATAGAGCGTGCCGGGTGTGGAGCCAGGCGGCGGTGTCACATAAGGCGTAAGCACATGTCCA
>JBIKYB010000197.1:0-9269 GCA_044355475.1 Prosthecobacter sp. | reverse complement strand
TTCAAAACGCTGCCGAACCAATCCGGCGGATTCGCCGCCGAGACCTGACCCCAGCTCCAACTGGCGGCGGTGACGAGCAGCAGGGTGAGAATGGCCGTCTTGACCACGGTGCCATTGATCGTCATCACACCATCGGCAGCGTTGCCGGTGCGTGATTTTTCAAAAACGTGATCACTGAGGGTGGGATTGGAGGTGCGCATGGTGGTGAGTCGAATTTCAACAGGACACTACAAAGTGGTTCATTCATGGTCAATACAGCACTTCGAGGCCTGGGTGGACTACGGGTCCGGGTTCATCGGTCACCAAGTCTTGCGGCGAACCGGCTACTTCCCCGCGGCTTTCTTAGCGTCGTATTCCTTCCAGAACTGCTCGGTGGTCTGCGCGGGATGATTCGTGTCGAAATTCCATCCGGTGGAGATGTAGCGCAGCTTCGGCAGGGTGCGGAGGCGCTCGAGGTTTGCCACCTTGTCATCGGGCAGATTGATCTCTTCTAGGCTGGTGATCTCCGCCAGGATGCCGACATCTTTGACCTTGGTTCCGGGTATTTGCAGGACCACCAGCGGCATGCCACGCAAGGGCTCCAAATCACTCACCTGCGTGTGGGCCAAGTTCAGTTGGCGCATGGGCATTCCGAGCAGCGGTTCGATGATTCGCACCTGCAAGTTCGTGAGTTTCAGCTCCTGAAGGGGCATGCCGCTCAGGGGCTCAAGATCGACCACTCCGGTGCCATGGAGGTTGAGTTGCTTGACCGGCAAGCCGCGCAGCGGGGCGATGTCTTTGATCGGGGTGTTATTCAAGTCTAGCAGGAGCTGATGATCGGCATCGGCACTGATTCGCCAGATGGGCACGTCCCTCAGCCCTGCAGAGGTGAGCGCGGCACGGGCGGCTTTGATCTCCGGCACCTCAGGCCCATGAATGGTCAGGAACTCGCGGGTTGGTAGCCAGACATCCTTGCCCTGCCCCTTGTGCCATTCCACCTGCTGAAGTTTTGGCAGGGTGGTGAGGAAGGCGAGGTCGCTGATGGCATTGGGGAGACTGATCCTTTCCAGCGTGGCGGAGTGGTGGATCGGGGTGAAGTCAGGCACCACGTCATCATTGTTATGCATGAGCAACTCCTTCAGAGCCAGACCGCGCAGGGGACTGAGGTCGATCATCGGGAGCAGATTGGCAGTGAGCTTCTCCAGTGGCAGTCCAGCCAAAGGTTTCAGGTCACTTAACTTCTTGCTGCTTCCCACGCTAAGTTCCTTCAGCGGCATCCCTACGAGCGGGGAGAGGTCGGCCACATCGGTGCCGAACAACTCCAGCCTTTGCAGGGACATGCCACGCAGCGGGGAGAGATCGGAGATGCGGGTATTGCTCAGTCGCAGCACTTCCAGTGGCATCCCGGCGAGAGGCCGCAGGTCGGTCACGGAGGTCGAACTGAGCCCCAAATCCACGATGGGAAGGTCGCGTAGCACATTCAGATCTCCGAGTTGGAGACCGTCGAGCCCCACCCGATAGCCTCGGCCGGCGTTTTGGATGCGATTGCTCGTCCATCCCGGCTGCGTTGTGTAGGAGGCCAGCCGTGCCCGGATGGCGGCCTCCGCTGTTTGGCGGTCGCGATTGAGGAGCTTGGCCAGCGGCGCGGCCTCCAGATCGCGATGCTGGGCGATGAGGGCATCGAGCAGCTTTCCCTGAAGAGGTAACGGCAGCTCAGGCGCACCGCCGTTATCCGCGAGTAGCTTGTCGCAGAGCTCCAGGTTCGTCTTTGCCGCCGCGTCCCCGGGGCGCAGGGCCAGTACCTGACGGTAGGCTGCCGCCGCCTGCGTGAGCTGCTGCGTGGACTGGAGCAGGTGGCCGCGGGTGAGCTGGTAGTCCGCGCTCTCTGGGTCGAGCTTGAGGGCGTAGCCGATCTTGGCCAGGGCGTCGTCCAGCTTGCCCTCGGCGACAAGGGCTCGTGCTTGGGCCTCAAACGTCGGAGCGGTGCCACGCAGCTCTCCCAGCGTTTGCTCAGCACGCTTACCCTCAATGAAGGCGTGCGTGCCAAAGGTGGCACCGACAAGTAGCACCGCTGCACTGCCGATGGAGGCGGCTTTGTTGCGTTTGATGAGGAGTGTGAACTGTTTCCACGCACCCGCCTCCTCCGCGCTGGTGGCGAAGCCGCCCTGATACGCCTCAATGTCCATGCTAAAGGCGGCCACGTCCTGGTAGCGCCGCGCTTTGTCCAGCATCAGCGCCTTCATGACTACCGCCGACAAAGCAGGCGGCACGCGCCCGCCGGGCAGATGCGGCAGCAGGGTGATCTTTTTGGCTTCGAGAACGGTGCGCTTCGTGGTCGCTGTGCCTTTGCTGGGGACTGTACCCCAGATCGTGGGTGGTGTGATGTCGCTGCATCTCACCTTTTGCAGCACTTCGTCGAGCGTTTTTCCCTCCACCGGCGGACGCAGCGTGAGGATGCTGTAGAGGATGCCGCCAAGGGAGAAAATGTCCGACCGTGCATCCATGTCTGCCACACGTCCCATCGCTTGTTCAGGGGACATGTATTGCGGCGTGCCCATGACAGAGCCTTCGATGGTGCCAGCCAGTGGGGAATGATCAGCCTTTGGGGGTATGCTTGCGGCATTCGTCATGCGGCATTCGTCATTGCTGCTGCCCAGCAGCTTGGAGATACCCCAGTCCATAACGAGCACCTCACCGAACTCACCGACCATGATGTTTTCTGGCTTGAGGTCGCGGTGGATGATCTGCTGAGCATGGGCAAAGGCAATCGCGTCTCCCACCTTGCGGAAAATGGTGAGCAGGCGGTCGAGCGTGTAGTGCGCGAGGGCCTCTGGCTGCTCATGGCGCAGATCGTCGAGGATGTGCTGCAACGTGACGCCCTTCACTAGCTTCATGGTGTAATAGAGTTGCCCCTCCGAATCATGGCCGAGGTCATAGACTGGCACGATGTTCGGGTGGGCGAGCCTGCCGAGCACTGCTGCCTCTTGAATGAAGCGCTGTTTTTGCTCCTCGCTGCATCCCGCCTCAGACAGCATGACCTTGACCGCGATGGTGCGTCCAAGTTTGCAGTCATTTGCTTCGAGAATGGCCCCCATGCCGCCTTGGGCAATACGGCGGCCAAAGACGAAGGGAACAGGAGCGGCTGGATTAGCGCCCATGGGCGATGCAGCTCCCTGGGCGGTCTGAGTTTGCGATGCCCCAGGCTTCGCGACTAAAAGCGTTGCCATGGCATCTTCTGGTGCAGAAGACACTGGCGGTATGACGCGGATGGTCTCCATGTCGTCCGGGAGTTCGGAAGAAACCACAATGTTCAGGTCTTCGGACGCAGCCATGCGAGAGATGCAGGGGACAAGGGGCGCAGGATTTTAATTGGTCCGCTTGAGTTCTTTGACGGGAAACCGCTGGAGAAGCGCGCCTCAAGCGAGTCAGGAATGCGGTGATAAAATCCGCGTTGTCAGCACACCGGATCAGCCACCGCGTGGTGCTTCATGGCGGCTTTGACGAAGCCGTGGAAGAGCGGGTGCGGGTTGTTTGGCTTGCTGAGAAACTCGGGATGGAACTGGCAGGCGACGAAGTAGGGGTGCGCTGGCAGCTCGATGATCTCGGCCAGATCTCCTTTCGGACTGGTGCCAGAGATGAGGAGTCCTTTGCCTTCCATGAGCTCCTTGTAGTCGGAATTGAACTCGTAGCGGTGGCGGTGACGCTCGGTGATGGTGGCGCTGTGGTAGAGCTCGTAGGCCTTACTGCCGGGAACGAGATCGGTGACCCAGGAGCCGAGGCGCATGGTGCCGCCGAGCTGCTTCACCTTCTTCTGCTCCTCCATAAGGCTGATGACGGGATGCGGGGTGGTTTTGTCGAATTCGGTGCTGGTGGCCTCCTTCAAGCCGCAGACGTTGCGGGCAAATTCGATGACCGCGATCTGCATGCCGAGGCATACACCGAAGTAAGGGATGCCTTTTTCACGGGCGTAGCGTGCGGCGGTGATTTTTCCTTCCGTGCCTCGATCTCCGAAGCCTCCGGGGATGAGGATGCCCTGCAAACCGGCGAGGTAGAGCTCGGGGCCGGCTTTCTCGATGCTCTCGGCATCGACGCGGACGATGTCCACCTTGCAGTCATTCGCGGCTCCGGCGTGCGTGAGGGATTCGTAGATGCTCTTGTAGGCGTCCTGCAGCTCAATGTATTTGCCCACGACGCCGATGCGGACGTGGTGCGTGGGGTGGATGACGCGCTGCACAAAGCCGCGCCAGCGGGTGAGGTCGGGCTGCGGGGTGTTCAGGTTGAGGATGCGGCAGACGTTGTCGTCGAGGCGCTCCTCGTGCAGCTTCAAGGGCACCTCGTAGATGGTGTGTTTGACATCGCGGACTTCGACGACGGACTCGATGGGCACGTTGCCGAAGAGAGAGATTTTTTCGCGCACATCCAGGTCCAGCGGGTGCTCGGTGCGGCAGAGGATGATGTGCGGGGCGATACCGATCTCCCGCAGCTTGGCGATGCTCTGCTGCGTGGGCTTGGTCTTCAGTTCCTGCGCGGCCTTGATGTAAGGCACGAGCGTCGCGTGGATGTAGAGCACGTTGCCAGCGCCGACCTCGTGGCCGAACTGACGGATGGCTTCGAGGAAGGGCAGGCCCTCGATGTCGCCCACGGTGCCGCCGATTTCGGTGATGATGACGTCGCCGCCCATTTTCTCGGCGACTTCGTGCATGCGGGCCTTGATCTCGTTGGTGACGTGCGGGATGACCTGCACGGTGCGGCCCTGGTATTTTCCGGCGCGTTCTTTGTCGAGCACGGACTGATAAACCTGGCCGGAGGTGAGGTTGTTGAGCTTGGAGAGGTTCGTGTGGGTGAAACGCTCGTAATGGCCGAGATCGAGGTCGGTTTCAGCGCCATCGTCGAGCACATACACCTCGCCGTGCTCGTACGGGTTCATCGTGCCGGGGTCGATGTTCAGGTACGGGTCAAACTTCTGCATGATGACCCGCAGGCCACGGAGTTCGAGCAGAGTGCCGAGGGAGGAGGCGGCCAAGCCTTTGCCGAGTGAACTAACGACGCCGCCGGTGACGAAAATGTATTTCATGATGCTTCTCGGTTCGCGGTTCTCGGTTCGCAGTTCAAGAGGAATGTTTTTGCAGATGCAGTTCGATGGCGGCGGCCTGCTCTGGCGTATCCACGCCAGGGGAAAGCTCGTCGGTCAGCACGACACGGATGCGGGAGCCGTTTTCCAGGGCGCGGAGCTGTTCCAGTGACTCGGTTTGCTCCAAACGTGAGGGCGGCCAGGCCACAAATTGGAAGAGGAAGCTGCGCTGGAAGCCGTAGATGCCGAGGTGGCGGTAGCTGCGCGGCCAGGCAGCGGGGTTTCGCACGAAGGGCAGGGGAGAGCGCGAGAAATAGAGCGCATCGCCATGCGTGTCGAAGATGACCTTCACCACGTTCGCGTCGCTGATCTGCGCCGCGTCATGAATCGGTGCGGCGGCGGTGATCATTTTGATGCTGGCATCGTCGCGCATGGTGCAGGCCAACTCGTCGATGAGGGCAGGGGAGATCAGCGGCTCGTCGCCCTGCACATTGATGAGGATGCGGTGGTCCGGGAAGGATTTGGCGGCTTCGGCGATGCGATCCGTGCCACTGGGATGATCAGGCGAGGTCAAAACGGCCTTCGCGCCGAAACTGGCCGCCGCTTCCGCAATGCGGGCGTCATCTGTGGCGATGATCACGTCATCGACCTGCTTGCAGTCCTGGCAGCGCTCCCAGACGTGCTGCACGAGCGGTTTCCCGGCGATGAGGTGGAGCGGCTTGCCTGGGAAGCGGGTGGAACCCCAGCGGGCAGGAATGGCGACGAGGGTGCGGGAGAAATCGGTGGTTGCCAAGGTGTTACGAGCAGGTTCGCTTGAGATGAAGCGGGTGAGCGGGTGTTGCAAGAGCGAATTGGCTGCAAAGGCAGGTGTTGCCGTGCAAGAAGCCGAATGTTAAGCTTTGGTCATGAGTGCAGCCGAACTGATGACCCCCAAGCCACCGCTGAAGCCCGAGGAGAAGCGTGCGCTGGTGCGTAGCAAATTTGCGGAGCTGGCTTCCAGCGCGGACGCTTTGACCGACGAAGAAATCGAGTCGGCGCACAAGGCCCTCATGGAGTTTGAGCTGCGGCGCTTGCTCAAAGTCATGTCCGACGGCGCGGAGGATGATGAGCGTGCCGGACTGCTCGATCCCGTTGAGGTTAATGCGGCCATCAAAGAGTTTCGCGCCCGCCATCCCTATCGATGACCGTGGTGATCGACACCAACGTGCTGCTGCAAATGCGCAAGCAGGGCAATCGCTGCTGGCCCATCATGCAGGCATGGACCGGAGGGCGGTTCTTCTGGGCCGTGAGCAATGAGATCATGTTTGAATACCAGGAGATCGTGGAACAACGCACTCAGACGGATGGCTGGCGCAAAACGACCGCCGTGTTTGATTTTGTGGAAACCATCCGTCCTGGCAGCATGCGGCTCATCACACCAACCTTTCGATTTCATCTCATCACCGCCTGTGAGGATGACAACAAGTTCGTGGATTGTGCGATCACCGCGGAGGCGGACTGGATCATCACGGAGGATCGGCATTTCGATGTCCTCATTGGCAGAGGGCATAAGCCACAGCCGATTACGCCGGAAGAGTTCATCCGTCGCGTTTTGAAGTTATGAGGTTGTGAGTGGGTTCCTGTCTCCGCACTTTGTCACCAGCGGCAGACCCAAAACTGAAATCGGCGTCCCGAATCACTTCGGGACGCCGACTGCGGCTGCCGTTTTCTGGCAATCTATCTTCGAAAGGTCAGGCGAACCTGAGGCTGCCGGTTACTTGACGTGGGCGGAGACGAGCTTGGTCATCTCAAACATCGTCACCTGGCTCTTGCCGCCAAAGACGGCTTTCAGTTTCTCATCGGCGTTGATGTTGGTCTTCTTCGCTTGGTCCTGAAGGCCGTTCTTCTTGATGTATTCCCACAGCTTCTTGGTCATTTCTCCACGAGAGACGGGAGTGGAACCAATCACCGCCGCGAGGATCTCGTCTGGCTGGACGGGCTTCGAAAGGGCGGGGTTGAGTTTACGGGCGGGTTTCGGTTTGGTTGAGTCTGGCATAAGGGGGCAGAGGCTGGCAGCTATCAGGCCTTGGGTCAACTCCTGATGCTGTAGAGGCTTTTCTGTGGCGTTTTTCGCCTCACGAGTCTGATCTGAAGAGGGGGAATGACGAAAGAATGGCCCCAAGTCCGAATGACTCATTGCTCATGGCACTGACTCGTCATTCGTCATTTTTCCCGCCTGCCTCCAGCAGTCGCACTTTTTTCTCCACCAGCGGCAGCCAGAGGCTCACGCGGGTGCCGAGGCCTTCGCGGCTTTCGATGTCGATCTCGCCGCCATGTTCGCGGATGATGCGGCGGACGATGAGCAGTCCCAGTCCCGTGCCGGTGCTGCGGGTGGTGGCGAAGGGCTGGAAGAGCTTGCCCATCTGCTCGGCGCTGATGCCTTTCCCCGTGTCCTCGAAACTCAGGCGCACCTCGTAGTCGGTGAAGGTGCCATTGATCGTCAGCGTGCCGCCATTCGGCATCGCCTGGCAGGCGTTGCGGATCAGGTTATAAACCGCCTGCTTCATCTGGCCGGGATCGAGCGGCATGGCGGGCAGATCGGAACGCAGGTCGAGTTTGAGCTTCACTTTGGCCTGCTCGATCTCGGGCTGGAGGAAACGCACGCATTCATCCAGCAGCTCGCGCAACTGTACGCGCTGGAGCTGCGGCTGCGTGGGCCGGATGGCCGCGAGGAACTGACCGATGATGAAATCCAGCCGCCGAATTTCTCCCGTGGCTACGTCGAGGTGCTCGCGCAGGCTTTCGCCCTTCGCGCCCATTTTTTTGAGGCGGCGCTCGAGGAGCTGGAGGTGGATGGTCAAGGAATTGAGCGGATTGCCCAGCTCATGCGCCACACCGGCCGCGAGGAGCGTGAAAGCGTTCAACCGTTCGCTTTCGAGCTGTTCTTCGGTGCGCTTCCGCGTCTCGGTGACATCGCGGATCAGCATCACGAAGCCCATCGGCTGGTCGTCGTCGATGCTGGTGATGTAGAAATTGAGGTAGCGGTTTTCCGGGTAAAAAATCTCCAGGTCGCGGCTAACCACCGTGCCGGGTTTCAGCATCTCATTCCAGTCCAGCCCACGCACGCCCTGGGCCAGGCGCTGGCCGATCACCTGGTCCTGCTCCATGCCAAAAAAGGTGCAAGCCGCCCGGTTCACATAGGTCACCTTGCCTTCGGTATCGAGCAGGATGACGCCCTCCTGCAGCGCGTCGAAGACCTTCTCCTGAAATTTCTTCTCCCGCAGCAGCTCCATCACGATGCCCTGGACTTCGCCCGGTTCGAGGCGGTCCATTCGTTTGATAAGCTTATCGATGAAGGCAGATCTCATACACGGGTGGTCATGAACGACCTTTTGATCGTCCTTGGCGCTTTCTCTGGCCTCGGGAAATCCACATGGTTTCAGCGCTCCTTGAATGGCTCAAGCGGTGATTTTTTTGCCGAACAAATCCCAGCCTGACGGCGTGTGACACTCATGCCGTCATAAAGGCTTACCGTTCCAGCACTGTCAAGATGGTGAAGCTTAGGGCCGAAGAACGTGCGGACAACGCGGGCGCATCTCGCCGCTTTTGAGCATGATCGCCAGCGAACACGGCAGCCCCTTGGCATCTTGCTGGCCGAGCCAGAGGAATTTTTGGCCGCCTCAATCGCTCAATCCAGCGAGCAGCTCTGCATTCGTCTGCGTCTGTCCCGGCAGGATCAAGTCCGGTCGGATGTCCGCCAGCGGTTGCAGCACAAAGCGGCGCAGGTGCAGGCGGGGATGTGGGAGGATCAGCTCAGGATCATCAGTGACGATAGCGTCCGCATACAGCAGATCGAGATCGAGAGTGCGCGGAGAGTTGCGTTCCCGCTGCTCCGGGCGGCCGAGGGCGGCTTCGACGGCTTTGAGATGCGTGTGCAAGTCCTGGGGCAGGCAGTCGGCTTCGATCTCAATGACCGTGTTCAAAAACGCCTGGGTGCCAGGCGCACAATCCACCGGCTCCGTCTCATAGACCGGTGCGCTGGCCTTCAGTTGGATGCCAGGAACGCGTTCGAGCAGCAGTGCGATGCCACGCCGGATGTTTTCCCCGCGATCAACGAGGTTGGAGCCGAGTGCGATGCCAAAATGCATGGTTTGCGATGGATTACGGTTGTTTGCGTTAACGGTTGATGTTGTAGGCCTGCATCAATCCGACGCGTAGCAGCAAGAAGGCGTAAGCCCGC
>JBIKYB010000196.1:0-9272 GCA_044355475.1 Prosthecobacter sp. | reverse complement strand
CATCCTGTGTTTCGTGATGTGGCGACGCTGAGGAAAGCGCTGCGGCTGGCGGCAGACAACAGCGAGGCATGCGCGGCCATTTTTCTGGCATGGTCCCATCAGACGGCGGTCAAAGGTCTGCTTTCCCCCAACAAAGCTGCGCCAGGAGATAAGCATCAGGCCACTGCGACCGTACTGAAGAGCGACAACACATCCGGCCAGCGAGTGGAGACCGAAATCCCCGGTTTTGTCCTTTCAATGCCGGAGGCGGAAAGGGAAATGTTCGAGGAGGGGGCCGGTCTTTTAAAGTCCTTGCTGGCAGCAGCCAAAGACCGCGAGGCAGCCCTCATTCACGAGGCCATCTGCCGCTTAGACATCCACGGACTTTATGGAGGCAGATTTCAATTCGGCACCCGTCATCTGCTGGACGGGTTGCGGCTTGATCCCTCACGTCCAAACCTGCTCGGCCTGCTCTACCCGTTATGCCAGGGAGAGTTTGAAGATGATGCGATGACCGCCGCCGTCTTTGAGATGCAACTCGCCCTCGATCCTCATAACAAGCGCCGCCAGTGTGCTGCCGCCCTCGCGAATTCGCTGGGCATGCACCGCCGTGCGGACGAACTGCTGGAGCGCTGTCTGCGAGATGACCCTGACGACTATCTTCTCTGGAACCAGAAAGCGGTGTTTATGTTGAAGCGCGACAGCTCTGATGGGGGCATGAGCAAGGCGGAGGCGGTCTTCGAAAAGATCAAGCGGCTGCCCTCCTTCGAGGCCGCCGCGATCAACAACGAGGACCGGCTGCTCTTTGTGAAGAACTATATTCTCTTCAAAGCCATGCAGGGTCTCTGGGACGAGGCTGTCAGCATCGCGGAGAGTTACCTCAAGGAGGGCTTCATGCCTGGAGAGGACGGCAGGGAACTGCTCAAGACGCTGCGGGAGTTGCGACCAGCGAAGTGAGAACAGCGCACTCTTGATCTCACCTTGCTCATCCAGGCACCAACGGAACCGCTACTTCACCTCCTCGGCCGAAACGGATGCCAGAGCTGACCGAGGTAGTGCTTGGAAATCGGTTCATTGATGCCGAAGGCCGCAGGTTCTTGATCAGGGCAGCGGTAAGTGCCGAAGAGAATGTCCATCAGCGGCGAGATGTTCGCGTAGTTGCCTGCGTCACGCGCTTTGTCGTGATGCCAGTGATGCAGCTCCGGCGCACCGATGATCATGCGCAGCGGGCCAATGGGCAAACGCACGTTCGAGTGAATAAAGATGGCCCACAGGCCGCGGAAGGCCAGGAAACCGGCCAGCGTCTCCAACGGAAAGCCGAGGATGAACGCGGGCAGATTGATGAGGCCGACGGTGTAAATCGTGTCGAGCGGATGCTCTCGATGCGCCGCCAGCCAGTCGAGATGCTCCGCGCTGTGATGGATCGAGTGAAAGCGCCACAGGAACGGCACCGCATGCTGCAAGCGATGCGCCCAGTAGATGATGAAATCGCTCAGCACGATCATCTCGATGGCCTGCAACCACCACGACTGCGCCGCGACGGCCGCGCGGAAGTTTGGCGGCACGAGGCCATCGAGCCAGCCGCGGAAATGATTCAGCGCCCAAAATACGAGACCGCTCCAGAGCAGGTATTGGCCGAGCAGGAAACACAGATCCGTCCAGAAGGCCGGACGCAGGAATTTCTGCCCCTCACGCGCCGGAAACAGTTTTTCCAGCGGACGAAACAGCACCACGAGAAACAGGATGCTCAGGCCGGTGGAGAGGATGGCGGCGGGGAGGATCATGGTTTAATGGTGCTTGGTGGACTTGGCGACAGTGGCCGCCAAATAAAAATGGGCAGCTCAAAATGGAGCCGCCCCGACTTGGAGCCGGACATCATCAGTTTGCGCCGCTGTAGGGCACGATAATAGTCCGCTGAGAGACTTTCGGGCGTGAGGATTCTCCCTTCCCTGGCGGCTGCTTCGCCATCATCAGCCATGATGCGTCCGATGTTTTCAGGCTGTTCCAGCGCATCAGCCGGGCGCTTGAGAAGCGAATCAAAGGGTAGGGCCGCGCTATCGCCTGGACCTGGAATCACCTCCAGATTTCTGACCATTTGAAACCCAGGCGTTTTGAACTCTGCTGTCGCGACTCGCATCTCCGGCATGGTTTTTTGCCGATCCCTGTCAGCCACCCGAAAAATAGGCTGGTTGATGACCTTTGAACTGATGATGCGGAGGTCATTTTCCGAACGTTTGGTTGATGGCGGAGTGTTATCAGCCTTCACCAAGCCGTCAAAATCGGATGCGTCCGGTTCCTGCCTCGATTCGACTTCATTCAAGCCCAGCGGATCGGGTGGCGGCGTGTTCGGCGTGACATGTGAATACACCACATAACCCGCGAGCAAAGTGAGCGAGAACAGCAGCGCGGCAACGCGAGCGAGCATGGATCGCAGGCTCATGGTAGCACAGGCGGCAACAAAGATTTGCTGCCGGACATAATCATCTTGGCTGGCATCGGGCCACTTTTGGAACTCTGCATGGGGTCAGGAGCGGGCTTGCCGGTTTGCAGTTTCAAGGCATTGGCGCTGACCGTGGTGCCGCTGGTGAAGGATTTGCTTCCAGGCATGATCAAGGTGCCGCTTTTGGAGCCGGGCATGACTGTGGGATTGGCCTGCTTCTGCGTAAACCACACGCAGCCGAGCAGGAGACCGATGGATGACACCACGGCGGCGGCACGAAGAATCGATTTCATGGGGAACATGATACCGAAACGCCGCCGGCGGTGTCGAGAGCAAAGTGGTCCGCACAGTCTCTGTGCGGCGCGTGGCATTCGGTTGAAAACCTTTGTGCTTATGAGTGACAAACCCAAGCGCTGTCTGGATGATGTGGCGCTGCGGGTGATTGCGGGGGCACCGGACAGAGACTGCGCGGACCACTTTAGTCCACAAACATGAACTCGTTGCTGATGAGCAACACCTGCGCGAGCTGGCTGAGCGGTTGCTGGGGCTTTTGACGGCCGAAGGGCCAACGGTTGGCATCGCAGAAGTCGTTTTTGGCGTTCGTGAGCAACTCGCCAGTGTCAGCGCGGGTGATTTGTGGCTGCCAGTCGAAGCTGTCGCTGTCGGTGCCGGTTTCGTTGTGGACGAGGAAGCTCACGATGTCACCGCGCTTCACGTCGGTAGTGATTTGGGTGGGCACTTTCTTGTTCTGCGGCGTGCAGAAGTAGTCGGAGACAATGCCGGTGCGGCTGTTGTGAATCCAGGCGCGGACGCCATCGCCTCGATCACTGCTGCGGCTCAAGACGGCGTCGATGGAGACTTTCATATCCGTCGGCACATGCCAGCGGGCGGTGACAGCGAGGTCTTTGGGCGCGGCATGACCGCCGTAGTTCGCCCAGAAGGCGTGGCCCCATTTCGGATCGGCACTGGGGATTTTCTCACTCGGGCTCCAGAGCTTCTGTCCGCCACCGCCGCGCTCGGTGAGATGGGCGAACGGTTGGAACTCGGCGAAGGCGGGTTTGCCATCGGGCGTGCGGGAGAGCTTCATTGAGCCATAGCTCCAGCGGAAGGATTTCTCGCCATTGAGCGCGTCGGCATCCGCCGCAAACCGCTGGGCCAGTTCGACTTCATCGGGCTTCGGATCGCGGGCGAGGATGCGATGATACATCGCGCGGATGGCCTCGGAGTCGAGCGTGCTGCCTTTCAGCGGCGTCGCTTTGGCGATGGCATCAGCCCGAGCGCGCATGAAGGGGCTATTCATCAAAAACAGTGCTTGCTGCGGCACGGTGGTGTTGAAGCGCTGCGGGCTGTGGCCATCGGGATTGGCGAAGTCGAACGTCGCAGGCACGCTGGCCTGGTCGTAGCGGTCCACTTTGAGGTAAAGCGTGCGTCGGGCCTCGGCCTCCTTCGCGTTCAGTTCAATGGCGCGTCCGCCTTGCTTCGCGGCTTCCAGTTCACCCGTGGCGGTGAGGATGGCATCGCGCATGGTCTCATAATCGAGGCGCTGGCGGTTGAAGCGGCTGAGCAGATCGTTCTCAGCATCCTGGGTGAATTTTTCCGGCGTGGCGCGGCTGCTCTGCTGCCAGGTGCGGCTGCTGAGGATGAGCGTGTGCAGCTTCTTCAAGCTCCAGCCATTTTGCATGAGGTAATCGGCCAGATAATCGAGCAAATCAGCCTGCACGGGCTTCGGGGTCTGCACGCCGAAGTCGCTGGGTTGCGAGACCAGCGGTTTGCCGAAGTGCTGCATCCACACGCGGTTCGCGATGACGCGGGCGGTGAGTGGATTGTCCTTGCTGGCGATGTGCTGGGCCAGTTCGAGCCTGCCGCTGCCGTCCGTGAACTTCTTGCCGCCAAACATCGTGAGCCAGGCACGCGGCGCGGGATCGCCCTGCCGCGCAGGATTGCCGCGAATGTAAATGCGCACGTCGTTGGGCTTCGGTTTGTCGAGCAGCACCATCGCGCGTGGTGGCGCACCGGGATGCGTGGCATCGATTTTTGCCCGCTCATTGCTCAGGCGCACGGTCGTTTCGAGATCCTTGCGGGTAAAGAAGGCATCGGCGCGTTCGACCGGCACGGACATGGGCGAGAGCTTGTCCTGCATGAGCTGGCGCATCGGCTCCGTCTTGTCGGTGAGAATGATCTGCGCGTAGGCGCTGGCCACGTCCTTCAGCGACTTCGGCGGCGCTTTGGCAAAGGTGGCGGCGATCTCCGGCGAGCAGCCGCTTTGCGGTTTGACGAGTTCTTGCGCAATCGCAGGGGCCTTGGCGGCAAACTCACCCGCAGGGAGTTCGGCGAAGCGTTTCCACGCGACCATCGCGGCGTGCGGCTTTGCAGTGAGCGCGTGGCGCTTCAAAAAGTCGCGCCACTGGTCTGCCACGCGGTCCCGCAGCTTCATCTGACCGGCTTTGCCACGGAAGACGGTGTTGTCCGTGATGCTGACAGTCTCCTGCGCAAAAATGAGGTAGTCGGCGAGGCGTCCCTGATGACGCAGCTCGTCATAAACGGTGCGCTTGAAGTCGAGTTCCTTCTTGTGAATCTCCGCGACTTTGACGTCGTAGTCCCGGCCGTCTTGTTCATTCGCCGCCTTGCCGATGATGGGCATGGCGGGCTCGTCCGGTTCGTCGCTGCTGTTGAGGATGCTGAACATCGCGTAGTAATCGCGGCTCGGGATGGGATCGAACTTGTGATCGTGACAGCGCGCACAGGCCACCGTGAGGCCCATCAGCCCACGACCCACGACATCAATGCGGTCATCGGCGATGAGCACGCGGTCATTGATGAAGCGCTCGCCGACATTGTAGAAGCCCAGCGCCGCGAGATGCGGTGAATTCGGCGTGGAAGCCGTCAGACGATCGGCGGCGAGTTGGTAGCTCACGAACTGGTCATAAGGCATGTCCTCGTTGAGCGACTTCACGATCCAGTCGCGGTAAGTGTAGGCGTAGGGGTAAAAATTGCTGCGCCCGGCGACTTGGTAGCCATTCGTGTCAGCGTAACGCACCACATCGAGCCAAACGCGTGCCCAGCGCTCACCGTAGGCGGGTGAAGAGAGAAGTTTTTGAATGACGGCGCCCGCGTCGGCTTGGTCGGCTTCTCCCGACTTCGGCGGCAGGCCGGTGAGTGTGAGATAAAGACGGCGCGTCAGCGTGCGTGGGTCCGCTTTCGGCGCAAAATCGAGTCCTGCCCCTTTCAATTTGGCGCCGACGAGCTCGTCGATCGTTTTGGAACGATCCGCCTTCACCGGCAAGAAAGCCCAGTGCTGCATTGGATCGGCCTTTGGAGCCGCATGATCCGCCACTTCCGGCTCCGCCGGCCAAGGCAGACCAAGGCTGACCCATTTCTCCAACGCGGCGATCTGCGGTGCGGGCAGTTTATCGCCCTTCTTCGGCATCGCTTCGACACCTGCGACGTGATTGATGGCCTTGATCAGCTTGCTCGCGCTCGGATTGCCAGGTTCGACCACCTTGCCGTAGTCACTACCGCGCACGACGGCGGCACGGGAGTCGAGGCGCAGGCCATTTTGATGCTTCTGTGCGTCGTGGCACTCGTAGCAGCGCTCGGCGAGCACTGGACGGACGTTTTTCTCAAAGAACTCGATCTGGTCCGGCGGAAACGTGTCCGCCGCCGTGGCGAACGAGCAGGCGACGGCAAGGCCGCCCAAAGCAAGAGAGGGAAACTGGAAACGTGGGGTCATTTGGGGGTTTTGGAACTCGGCAGTTTAGCGCCGAACTCCCAAAAACCAAACGCGCATCCGGCAGATTGCCTTACAGGGTGGATTCCCCCATCAGAGACGATCCCTCCTGGATGACCCCTCACTCACAACCGATGTCATACACCAGCAGTTTCTTCGCCAGCGGTAGCAAGGTCTGCTTCACGGCATTCACATGCACGGGATGCTTTTCATAGGCGTCCATGTCCGCCTTGCTGTTGAAACGCATCACCAAGCCGACATCGAAGCTGTCATCGACGATGGGTCGTTCACTCGGCACAGCGGGGCCGACGCTGAGGTGCTGGATTTGCGAAATCTCGGCCTGGAACTTCTTCGCGGTGGCGATGACTGCGGCGCGGTCGGCGGCGTTGCCGGGGCGCTTCAGCCACACGAGGACAATGTGCTCGACCTTGCCCTTGGCGGTCGTTTGGCAACCGAACGGGCAGGTGGTGCAGGAGCTCAAAAACAGCGAAACAGCGGCGGTGAGGATGAGAGTGGCGTTCTTCATGGCGTTCAGTAGCCTGACACAACATGAAAAACCCGTCGAGACTGTTTCTTCTCCTTTTCGCCTTCTCCACCTGCTCCGCACAGGAGGCGTTTGACCGCCTGACCTTCCACGCGGCACCGAAGCCGCTCTCGAAGGACGCGAAGACGAGCGACTGGCCGCGAGTACTCGGCCCCACGGACGATGCGATCTCGCCGGAGACGCATCTGCTCAAAAAATGGGCCGCAGGCGAACCGAAGGCCGTGTGGGAGGTCTCGATGGGTGAGGGTTACAACTCTCCGGCGATCAGCGGCGACTATTGCGTGATTTTTCACGCGCTGGAGGGGAAGGAGATCATCGAGTGTCTGCATCGCGAGAATGGAAAACGCTTCTGGTCGCATGATTACCCCATCTCGTATCAGGATCGCTACGGCTTCGGCAACGGACCGCGTGGCAGTCCCGTGATCGCCGATGGCATCGTGGTGACGTATGGCGTGACGTGTGAACTGCGGGCGCTCGATTTCAAAACGGGCAAGCTGCTCTGGAAGCGCGATCTGCGGGCCGAAATGCATGTGCCACAGGATTTCTTCGGCGCGGGCGGCACGCCGCTGATTCTCGATGGACGCGTCATCGTGAACGTGGGCGGCAAAAAAGCGGCGATTGAGGACTCCGAAGGCCTGCGCGACCGCAAGGAGCGTCTTGCCGAGGCAGGCGTGAGCGTGGCGGCCTTTGATTTGAAGAGCGGCGAGGTCGTTTGGAAAGTCGAGGACGCGTGGGGCGCGAGTTACGCATCCCCCATTCCCGCGAAGCTGCACGGGCAGCTCAAAGTGCTCGTCTATGCCGGTGGCGAGAGCGATCCGGCCACCGGCGGCCTGATGTGCATCGATCCGACGAATGGGAAGCTGCATTCGAAGTTCGCCTGGCGTGACGACGAATACATCCAGGCCATCGGCACCTCGCCTGTCGTCATTCCCGAGAAAAACCGCGCCTTCATCACCACCGCGTATCCCAAGGGTCGGCCCCTCGGCGGCGCGATGGTGGAATACGACGCCGACTTTCAGCCGAAGGAGGTGTGGAAGTCCACGAAGCTCGCCGTGCATTGGATGAACCCGGTTTATCACGACGGCCATCTCTACGCCATCGACGGCGAGACGGAGCCGAAGTCCCGCCTCGTCTGCCTGAATGCCGACACCGGCGCGGAGGTGTGGGAGCAACACATCGAGTGGGAGGACGCCGAGTTCAGCAAGCAAACCGGCCGCGCCAATCCCACCCGCCTCAGTATTCTGCGTGCGAGCCTTCTCAAAGTGGACGGTGCCTTCCTCTGCCTCGGCGAGATCGGTTCATTGCACTGGCTCGACCTCAGTCCCGCCGGAGCTAAAGTGATCGCCCAAGCGCAGCCCTTTTACGCCCTCAACACCTGGAGCCTGCCCGCACTGAGCCACGGCCTGCTTTACGTGCGCCAGCAGCAGAAGGATTTGATGCAGAAGACGGGAGAGCGGGTGATCTGTCTGGATTTGAGAGGGGAGTGATCTCCGACGATTAGGGAGATGAGTCCGCCTACCCTATCCGTGCGGAAAGTGCTCCATACGGTGCCCTTGTCGGGTCGGCGGCGATTCCAACTCGAGCCGCAACGTCATGTGGACAGCTCGGTTTCGGCCTGTGCGAGGATCAAGCGAGTCGATTCCTCGCCTGACAGGCTTCCGGTGCGGAACCGGCCGTTTTTGGAGAGGGTGATTGAGGCGCTGCGGGTGCGGATGGGGAAAAGCCTTTGATCCGGGCCTGGCGTCACGGCTTCACCGGAACGAGGCGTTCCTGGGTCCGCACAATCCTGTCGCCGAGCTCTTTTTCACGCTGACGCAGGTAATCACCGATCTTCTTCTGGTCGTGACCGAAGTCGGAGGTGATCTTGCGGCGAATGTCGCGCAGCCATTCGAGGCCGTCGTCGTGCGCTTGGGGTGATGGCTTGGTGTTCATGGCTCAACTTCCAGGAGTTCGAGGGGAGTGATCAGCTTGGGCGTTTTGTAGCCGAGTTTGGCATTCGTGCGGACGATGTGATCGGTCTTGCTGGCATTGGCGATGTGGCGGCAGTTCCACGAGGCCAGAATATCACACTTCCAAAAGGTGGCGACTGCCAAGTGGCGGGCGTCGCCATCGGCGTCAGCCGGCATGATTTTGTGCTCAATGTAATGCTCCACAAGGGCGTCGATTTCAGGTGTGGTCTGAAGCAAGGGAATGTCTGACATGAGCGAGAGGCATTCGGCGCGCTTTGGCTCAAGGGTGTCTTCAAGTTCGCGGAGAACCCAGAGTGAGGAGACGAGCGAGTCCTGCCACTTCGCCCGGTCCCACCACTCGCGAGTCCATTCCCGCCGCGCCTGCATTTGAGCACCTGGCCGGGTCTCAAGGTAGAAACTTGGGATGCTGGTCTCGACGAAGATGAGCTGGTTCACGGGCCTGATGCTACGTCCCGACTTGGCAAAGTCGAGTCACGAGTGATGCGGGGTGAAGAGATGCCCCGGTCCGTGGTCCGCCTGGAAGTCTAACCTCCGTGCTTTTTCATCGCCTCCTGCACAAACGGCGCGAACTCTCGGAAGCTCCAAGCGCTTTTGCTGAGCCCCCAGGCGGTG
>JBIKYB010000195.1:0-9296 GCA_044355475.1 Prosthecobacter sp. | reverse complement strand
CGCGGGCGATCTCAGTGAGGCTCAGCCCGGCGCGATGCTGGCCGAGGAGTTCCAGGATGGCCAACGTGCGCTGGGTGCCGGGCGCGAGAGAGTCATCGGTGATGGGAATGGAGGCTACTTGAATCATTCTAAATCCAGAAACGATTCCAGATTTGGAAAACTATCGTGGAATCTTGGCCTCGGGACTCATCGTATTTGCAATCCGGCCTCTCTCCCGCATTCTGAGCGCACATGGCTCAAGAAACAGACCTCACCTTGCTCGGAAGATCCGAAAACCGCCTGCCGACGTCGCCCGATGTGGCGGTGCTGGAGACGTTTCCGAATCGCACGCCAGGACGCAACTATCGCATTCACCTCAGTGCGCCAGAATTCAGCTCGATTTGCCCAGTGACCGGCCAGCCGGACAGTGCGCACCTCGAAATCTATTACATTCCCGATACGAAGTGCGTGGAGACGAAGTCGCTGAAGTTCTACCTCGCTTCGTATCGTAATCACGCTGCCTTCAATGAGGCCATCGTGAACCGCGTGTTGGATGACATCGTGAAAGCCTGCGCACCGAAGCAGGTCGTGGTGCGTGGAAAATTTGGAGCTCGTGGCGGCATCCAGCTCACCTGCGAGGCCCGCTTTCCTGATCTCGACGAAACGCTGCGCCTGCCGGAATGAAAACGCTCGTGCTGCTTTCAGGCGGGATGGATTCCGTGACCGCGCTGCACTGGGCGCGGTCGGAACACGAGGTCGTGGGTGCCGTGAGCTTCGATTACGGCGCGAAACATAATCACCGCGAGATTCCACTGGCCGCGTGGCATTGCGGGCAATGCAGCATTCATCACGACGTGATCGAGCTCGATTTCGTGAACCGTTTTTTTGCCTCCGACTTGCTCAAAAGTGGCGGTGAGGTGCCTGAGGGCCACTACGCGGACGAGAATATGAAAAAGACCGTTGTTCCATTCCGCAACGGCATCATGCTCGCCATCGCGTGCGGCATCGCCGAGAGCCGGGGGGCTGAGGGGCTCGTCATCGCGGCGCATGCGGGTGATCACGCGATCTATCCCGACTGCCGCGAGTCATTCATGCAGAGCATGGCGAATGCGATGCGAGAAGGGACATACGCGAAGGTCGAGTTGCTGCGCCCCTTCATTCACCTCGATAAAGCAGGCATTGCGAAGCTCGGTGCATCTCTGAATGTCGATTATGGCAAGACGTGGTCCTGCTACAAAGGCGGCGAGGTGCACTGCGGGAAATGCGGCACGTGCGTGGAGCGCATCGAGGCGTTTAAGCTCGCGGGGCTCGAAGATCCGACGGTTTACGACGCTGGTGCTTGAGTCTCGGACTTCACGCGTCGGCGATGCGTGCGCACCATGTTCAGGTCTTTGAGCTTGCGCTGAAGCGTGCGGCGGCTCATGCCGAGCATCTCAGCGGCGACGGTGCGGTTGTTGCCGCTGCGCTGGAGGGCTTGGAGAATGAGCTGGTGCTCGACTTCGGTGATGTCGAGATCGCTCTTGGGTTTGATGGCCGGATCGGCGGGCAGTGCTGATGCCGCATCTTTGGTGGAGATCAAGGAAGGTGCTCGCAGCCCGATACCAAGACCGTGCGGGTTGAGCAGGTAGGACGGCAGGTGCTTGAGCATCACGCGGTTGCTGTTGCTCATGACGACACCGTGTTCGATGGCGGCGCGGAGTTCGCGGATGTTGCCGGGCCAGTCGTATTTCATCATCGCGGGCAGGGCGTCCTCGCCGAGCGGTTTGAAGGCCTTGCCATTGGCTTTGGCGAGTTCTTTGAGGAAATGATCGGCCAGCACGGGGATGTCACCTTTACGGATGCGCAGCGGCGGAGGCTGGATGGTGACGACGCGCAACCGCCAGTAGAGGTCTTCGCGGAATTTGCCTTCCTCGACCATCTTCGCGAGGTCGCGGTTCGTGGCGGCGATGACGCGGACGTTGATTTGGATGGGCTTGCTGCTGCCAACGCGCTCGATGGTTTGCTCGCCGAGGGCGCGGAGCAGTTTGACCTGCGTGCTGGCGTCGATCTCGCCGATTTCATCCAGGAACAGCGTGCCCCCGTTTGCCTGCTCGAAGCGGCCGATGCGGCGTTCCTGCGCACCAGTGAAAGCCCCCTTCTCGTGGCCGAAAAGTTCGCTTTCGAGGATCTGGGGCGAGAGCGCGGCGCAGTGGACGGAGACGATGTTCGCCTTGGGCCGTCCGCTCAGATTGTGAATGGCGCGGGCGACGAGTTCCTTGCCGGTGCCGCTTTCGCCTTCGATCAAAACGGTGGCTCGGGAGGGCGCGACTTGTTGGATCGTCTCAATAATGGGCTTCATCACCTCGGCCTGGCCGAGAATGCCTTCGATGGAGAATTTCCGCTCCACCTGCTGCTTCAGCGTCACATTTTCGTGCTCCAGCGTGCGGCTACGGAGCGCTCTTTTGATGAGAAGCTCCACTTCATCCAGGTTGAGCGGCTTGGTGACGAAATGGTAAGCCCCACGGCGCATCGCCTCCACAGCGGTGTCCACGCTGCCGTAAGCGGTCATCATGATGCACACGGGTGGGCTAAGGCGGCATCGAGGAGCTTCATGCCGTTGTCCTCGCCGAGGCGGAGGTCGGTCAGCATCACGTCGATGCGGTCGTTTTGGAGGTATTCCATCGCCTCGGCAGCGTTAGAGGCGACGTAGCAGTCGAACTCGTCCTCCAATGAGAGGCGTAGGCCGTCGCGGGTGTGCTTTTCGTCATCGACGATGAGTACAGTGGCTTGGTCGTCCATAGAGTGAAGGAATGGCACAGTTTGCAGGAAATGACGAATGTCGAATTTCAGAATGACGAATGAATCATGGACTCGGCGTGATGAATCCCGGCGTGCATGTTCGGAAAAGAAAAATAGTTGACCGATCATCTAGTCGCATTAATTCTCCGCCGCTCAGCATTACCAAAACGAACATGGGACGCACCTCCACCGCCAAAGACCGCCTCGTCGAAGCCATGATGGAACTGATTTGGACCGGCAGCTATGGCAGCACCTCGGTGGATCAGATTTGCGAAAGGGCAGGGGTCAAAAAGGGCAGTTTTTACCACTTCTTTGAGTCTAAAACCGAGCTGGCACTCACTTCCATCGAACACGGCTGGACGGAGCATCGCAAGGAGCTGGATCAGATCTTTTCGCCGGTGGTGCCACCAGTCGAGCGCATCCTGAACTGCTTTCGCAGCTTCCGGCAAGAGCAGGAAGATCTGCTCAAGAAGCATGGCCGCGTGCTCGGCTGCCCGATCCATTCGCTCGGCGCGGAGGTCAGCACGGTGGATGAGCGCCTCCGCGACAAATTGCAGGAAATTCTGGGCCAGTTCATCCGCTATTACGAGAGCGCCATTCGAGATGCACAGGCGCAGGGCAGCATCGTCACGCATGATGCGATAGCCCTGGCACGGATCGTGTTTGCCTACAGCGAGGGGTTGCTGCTTCACGCCCGCATGTGGAACGACCTCAGCCGCCTGGACGAGTTTGAGTCCGGGGCCAAGAACATCCTCGGCGTCAGAGCCTGAAGTATCATTTTTCGCTTTCAAATTAACCAACTGGTCAACTTTCACCACCCCAAAACCAACGCGCCTCGTGAAACCTCAAACCCTCCTCCCATTCGTACTGCTCCTCGCCGCCTGTGGCAAACCGCCTGAGGGCGGTCACGGTGGCGGTCAGATGCCTCCGGCACCGGTGACGCTCG
Source organism: Prosthecobacter sp. (assembly GCA_044355475.1). Classification (GTDB taxonomy): domain Bacteria; phylum Verrucomicrobiota; class Verrucomicrobiia; order Verrucomicrobiales; family Verrucomicrobiaceae; genus Prosthecobacter. The sequence continues at coordinate 5,593 of JBIKYB010000195.1, read as the reverse complement.
CACCGGTCGAACAGAAAGAACTCGTCGAGTGGGAGGAGTTCACGGGGCGCGTCGAGCCGGTGGAGATGGTCGATTTGAAACCCCGTGTGTCTGGTTACATCACGGAAGTGCATTTCCAAGCCGGGGCGCTGGTCAAAAAAGATGATGTGCTGTTCACCATCGATCAACGACCGTTCGAAACCAAGCTGCGTGCCGCGAAGGCCGAGGTGCAGCGTGCCGAGGCGAACGCGCAGGCGATGAAGCGCGAGTTTGACCGTGTCTCCTCTCTTTTGGCGGCCAAAGCCATCGCCCCAGAGCAGGCGGAGATGCGTGAGTCGATGAATTTGCAGGCTCAGGCTGGACTCGAAGCCGCCAAGGCCGCTGAGCATAGCGCCGAGATCGAATTCGAGCACAGCTCGGTCAAAGCGCCGATCAGTGGCCGCATCAGCCGCGCGATCACGACCACGGGCAACTTCGTCACCGCTGGCACCACGTTGCTCACGACCATCGTCACCGTCGATCCGGTTTATGTTTATGCCGACATCGACGAAAATAGCCTGCTCAAGCTCCAGGCGCTGCAACGCGACAAGAAGACCTTCACCAATGGCGACGGTCGCATGCCGGTGGAACTTCAGCTCTCCAACGAGCAGAGCTTCCCTCACAAGGGCCACGTTGAATCCTTCGACAACCGCCTCGACGCCGGCACAGGCAGCATGGTGCTCCGCGCTGAATTTCCAAATGCCGACGGCATGCTCACGCCGGGCCTCTTTGCCCGCGTTCGCCTGCCGATGACCGCGAAGTATGCCGCGCTTCTCGTGGATGAAAAAAGCATCCTCACCGATCAGGCGAACAAGTTCGTGCTCGGCGTGGATGAGTCCAAAACGCCCGTGATGTCGGTCTATAAGCCGGTGGTGATCGGCCCGAGCATCGACGGCAAGCGCATCATTCGCAGCGGCCTCAAGTTCGGTGACAAGATCATCGTGAACGGCCAGGCGCGTCTGCCGCAGCCTGGAATGCCTGTCGCGCCGACTGAAGCACCTCCTGCCAAGGAAACGGCGGCCAAGTAATCGCGAAGCGTCTCAACCCCCACTCGCTTCATGAACATTTCCCGTTTCTTCATCACCCGCCCGATCTTCGCGGGCGTGCTGTCGCTGCTGATTTTCATCCTCGGTGCGATCTCGCTCTTTCAGCTCCCCATTTCGGAGTATCCCGAGGTTGCACCACCGACGGTGATCGTCACGGCGACGTATCCCGGTGCAAATCCGAAGACCATCGCTGAGACCGTGGCTTCGCCGATTGAGCAGATCCTTAATGGTATCGAGAACATGCTCTACATGTCGTCGCAGAGCACGGCAAACGGCGTGATGACGCTGACGGTCACGTTCAAGCTTGGTACGGACATCGACCTCGCGCAGGTGCAGGTGCAGAATCGCGTCTCGCAGGTGCTGCCGAAGCTGCCGGAGGAAGTGCGACGCTTTGGCGTGACCACGGTGAAGTCCTCGCCCGACCTCACGATGGTGGTCCACATCCTTTCTCCCAATGACCGATACGACGAGCTTTACCTGAGGAACTACGCCACGCTTAATGTGAAGGACGAACTCGCCCGCCTGCCCGGCGTCGGCCAGGTGCAGCTCTTTGGCGGTGGCGAATACGCCATGCGCGTGTGGATCGACCCCGACAAGGCTGCCGCACGCGGTTTGACCTCCTCCGATGTCGTCAATGCCATCCGCGAGCAGAATGTGCAGGTCGCCGCCGGTGCCATCGGTCAGCAGCCAGTGAAAGGTGAGGTGGCCTTTGAACTCACGGTGAACGCCAAGGGGCGTCTCGTCAGCGAGCAGGAGTTTGAGAACATCATCGTCAAAGTCGGCGAGCATGGTGAAAAACTTCGGCTCAAGGATGTCGCCCGATTGGAACTCGGCTCCAGCGAGTACGCGCTGCGTAGCCTGCTGAACAACAAGCGTGCGGTGGGCGTGCCTATCTTCCAGCTTCCCGGTGCCAACGCGCTTTCACTTTCGCAGGGGGTGCGCGCGAAGATGGAGGAGTTGAAGAAAAAGTTCCCCGAAGGCGTGGACTACGCCATCGCCTACGACCCGACGGTATTCGTGAAAAAATCCATCGACGCCGTCATTCACACGCTCATCGAGGCGATCCTGCTCGTGGTGCTCGTGGTGGTGATCTTCCTGCAAACTTGGCGCGCCTCGATCATCCCGCTGGCGGCCGTGCCGGTGTCGCTGATCGGCACCTTTGCCGTGATGCACGCACTCGGCTTCTCCATCAACAATCTCTCGCTGTTCGGTCTCGTTTTAGCCATCGGCATCGTCGTGGATGATGCCATCGTGGTCGTCGAAAACGTCGAGCGCAACATCCGCAACGGCCTGAGTCCCATCGAAGCAACGAAACAGGCCATGACCGAGGTCACGGGGCCGATTGTCGCCACGGCGCTCGTGTTGTGCGCGGTGTTCATTCCCACCGCCTTCATCAGCGGCCTCAGCGGGCAGTTCTATAAACAGTTCGCCGTCACCATCGCCATTTCCACGGTCATTTCTGCCATCAACTCGCTCACGCTCAGTCCCGCCCTCTCCGCGCTGCTGTTGAAGGATCACCACGCGAAGAAAGACATCCTCTCCCGCATCATCGACGCGCTGCTGGGCTGGTTCTTCCGTCCGTTCAACCGCTTCTTCGAGTGGTCGTCCAATCTTTATGTTGGCATGGTGAAGCGCATCATTCGGTTCAGCTCCATAGCCCTCCTCATCTATGGCGGACTCGTCTGGGCCACCTGGAAGGGCTTCGAAATGGTGCCCAACGGCTTCGTGCCCGGCCAGGACAAGCAGTACCTCGTCGGCTTTGCGCAGTTGCCGGACGGTTCCTCGCTTGACCGCACCGAGGACGTGATGCGCCGCATGTCGGACATCGCGCTGAAACATCCAGGCGTGAAGGATGCCATCGCCTTCCCCGGTTTGTCGATCCACGGCTTCAGCATCAGCCCAAACAGCGGGATTGTGTTTGTCGGCTTGAAGGACTTCGAGGAGCGCACATCACCTGATCTCTCTGGTGATGCCATCGCAGGCGCTCTCAACGGGCAGTTCATGTCGATCCAGGACGCCATGGTACTCGTACTCTCGCCGCCGCCCGTGAACGGCATCGGCACAACGGGTGGCTTCAAGATGATGGTGCAGGATCGCGGTGATCAAGGCTACGCGGCGCTCTATCAGGCCACGCAGGGTCTCATCGGTGCCGCGTATGGCAGTGGGAAGCTCATGCAGGTCTATTCCGGCTACACCGTCAATGTCCCGCAGCTTGAGGCTGATGTGGATCGTGAAAAAGCCAAGATGCAGGGCGTGCCGCTGGCGAATCTGTTCGAGACGCTGCAAATCAACCTCGGCAGCCTTTATGTGAACGACTTCAACCGCTTCGGCCGCACCTATCAGGTCGTCGCGCAGGCCGAGCCGCAGTTCCGCGATGACGTGCAGGACATCACGCGACTCAAAACGCGCAATCTCGCTGGAGAAATGGTCCCCGTTGGCTCCCTCATCAAAGTGAAGGAAAGCTTCGGCCCCGACCGCGTCACGCATTACAACGGCTACCTCGCCGCCGACCTCAACGGCGCCGCCATGCCGCCGCTCAGCTCCGGCCAGGGCGAGGCCGTGATCGCCGAACTCGCGAAGTCATTGCCGCCTGGTTTCGAGTTCCAATGGACGGAACTCGTCTATCAAAAGATCATCGCCGGAAACACCGCCGTGTTTGTCTATCCGCTCTGCATTTTGCTCGTCTTCATGGTGCTCGCCGCGCAATACGAAAGCCTCCGCCTGCCGCTCGCCATCATCTTGATCGTGCCGCTGTGCTTGTTGTTCGCCCTGGCGGGAGTGATGATCATGGGGGGCGACAACAACATCTTCACGCAGATCGGTTTCATCGTGCTGATCGGCCTCGCGTGTAAAAACGCCATCCTCATCGTTGAGTTCGCCAAGGAGAAAAACGATCACGGGCTCAGCCCCTTTGAAGCCGCGCTCGAAGCCTGCCGCCTGCGCCTGCGCCCCATTTTGATGACTTCCATCGCCTTCATCGCCGGAGTGTATCCCCTCGTCGTCTCAACTGGTGCTGGTGCCGAAATGCGCCGCGCCATGGGCATCGCCGTCTTCAGCGGCATGATCGGCGTGACCTTCCTTGGTTTGTTCCTCACCCCGGTGTTCTATGTACTGGTCATGACGATTTGCCGGAAGAAGCCTGTCGCTTCCGCTGAACTGCGTGTAGCTGCCCTTTCCACTCCCCATTGATTCTGCCATGCGCCCCTTGCTTTTTCTCATCCTCGCGACGGCTGCTCTCGCTCAAATCGGCCCGAATTATGAACGCCCTGCCACGGCGACCTCGCCGAAGTTCAAAGGTGTGACGTGGCGTGCCGCGTCTCCCTCCGCGCATCTGCCGAAGGGGGAATGGTGGAAGGTCTTCAACGATTCACGACTCAACAACCTCGTGGCGGCTGCCACAGCGAACAATCAGCAGCTCAAGGGCGCGATTGCCCGCTTCGACCAAGCCCGAGCAGCCGCTCGTATGTCGCGTGGTGATTTCTTTCCCTCGTTGAGCCTGCCGCTCACTGCTGAGACGCAGCAGACCTCGGAGAACATGCCGTCACCATTTCCGCTCAATGGTCTTCGTTATGACGGCCCGGCTTATAACGCGCCGCTCGACTTCAGTTGGGAACTCGATCTTTGGGGCAAGCTCCGCCGTCAGGCCGAGGGAACCCGCGCGGAAGCCGCCGCCGCCGCGGATGCCATGCACAACGTGCTTCTCGGCATCCAGGCCGAGGTCGCGATGAACTACTTCAAGCTCCGCACGCTCGACAATGAGATGCGCATCGTGCGTGAAGCCGTCGGCTGGCGCAATGAGGCGCTCAAAATTGCTGGTGCGCGCGTGCAGGCCGGTGCGGGCAGTGAATTGGAGCAGGCGCAGGCCGAGACCGAAGTGGCGACTGCGGAAGCGGAAATTTCTGCACTCCAAGCACAGCGGGATCAGCTCGAAAACGTCCTCGCCATTCTGATCGGCACCAGCGCATCGAGCTTCCGTGTGCCTGCATCGACTGGAACGCTTTACGCACCTCCCAGCGTGCCTGCGGGTGTGCCGAGTGACTTGCTGGAGCGTCGTCCTGACATCTCGCAGGCCGAGCGCGTGCTCGAAGCCGCCACCGCACGCATCGGCGTCGCCAAGGCACAGTTTTTCCCCAGTGTGAAGTTGATGGGGCGCGGTGGATTTCAGAGCGGAGACATCGACATCCTCTTTGAACCGACCTCGCTCATGTGGAGCATGGGGCCGAGCTTTAGCGTTCCGTTGTTCTCAGGAAACAAGAACCGCTGGAACCTCACCAAAACAAAAGCCGCGCACGACGAGGCACTCGCCGGCTATCGTCAGGCCTTTCTCGCTGCTTTGGCCGATGTGGAGACCAGCTTGTCCTCAATCCGCAACCTCAGCACGCAGGCAGGTTCCCAGCAGCGCGCCCGCACCAGTGCTGAAAGGGCCGCGCAACTGGCCAAAACCCGCTACGAGGCCGGAACAAGCCCTTATCTCGATGTGATCGAGGCCAATCGCATGACTTTGTCCACACAACGCGCCACCGCACAGA
>JBIKYB010000194.1:0-9306 GCA_044355475.1 Prosthecobacter sp. | reverse complement strand
ACTCGCAACGACCCTTATGTTCTTCAGCGACTCAGCGCGCCTCGCCTCATTCAACTTGATGCCAATGACTCAAGAAACATGGGCGACATCGCCGCCTTTATCAGGGAGAAAGTCCAGCGAACGCCCGATCTGGCCGGGAAACTGGTGGAGAGCCACATGCCCCTCGAAACGGTCATCTCCATTCTGAGTGAACGCAGTCATGGTAACTTCCTCTATGCTGAGCAAGCCCTCAAAGGCGTGTTGCATGGCCATTACAGCTTCAATGCGCTAATGGAGCTTCCGCCAGGCTTGGAGGGACTCTATTTGAAATTCTTTGAGCGCGTCTTCGGCGGCACTCGAGAGGCCGGTTTTGAATTGCGCTACGATGCTGCCCGCCCACTCCTGCAAGTGATGGTTGCCGCCCGCGAGCCGCTCACTTTTGACGAGCTTGCTGCGGCGAGTGGGATCGACGCCGAAGAAGAACTGCATGCATTGTTGCGCCGTCTCAGGCAGTTCTTGCGCCATGGGTTTCGAGACAGCAAAGTCACCCTTTACCACAAGTCGTTTACCGACTGGCTAAAATCAGGCGAACACGATTTCCATGTAAGCGCGAAGAAGGGCCGTGATCGTCTGGCTGAATGGTGCGGCAAGAATGGCACAGACTTTTCTAACCTACTAGACTACAGCCGCCGTCACGGCACCTACCACTTTGTGGACGCTGGCAACTGGACGGCGGTGACTGATAGGCTGACGGATCTGCACTATATCGAGTGCAAGGCGAAGGTAGGCGAGGTCTATGACCTCATTGTCGAATATCACTACGCTCTAAAGAAGATGCCAAGCCATTCAGATAAAAAGGACGCAAGAAGAATGACGGAGGTATTTCTTGGCTTTGTAACAGCAGAAGCGGATGGCATGAACCGTTTTGCGAAGCAGGCCGGTTTTGTAGTGCAGCAGGCACTTAATTATGAGGCTGCCGGACCCGTGCGCAGAGCGGCCGAGGAAATGCTTCCAAAGATCGTCCAGCCAATATTAGCACGCCGCTGGCCTGCAAGTGATGAGTGCTTGGATACAGCGCATCCCATCCGGTTTGCCATTCAAAATGAAGGGATACTTCAATGTGTTGTGGACCGCTTCTGGCGCCAAACTGCTATTCTGGGTTACCAGAATATATTTGTTTGGGATTTGAATTCTGGTGCCTTAACAGGGCCTCCTATTAAGTGTTCGGAGGAAATCGTTGCCATCCACCTCACTGAAGAAGGAAAACTTTTGACCTTCAGCAAAACTGGCGAAATCTCTCTTCGCGACCTTGAGGAAGGAAAAATGGTTTTTACGGCTCATTGCAAACTGCAAAAGCAGTTTAACGGTATTGCAGTGACACCCGATGGCGGCAGGGTCGTCTTCATTGATGCATCATTCCACGGACAGTTCACGGTGGAATGGTTGGATATCAGCAACAAACCAAGTTTAAATAAAAATAAGGGCGGGCCTATATTGTTTGAGCTTTCAGAATTTCTCCATTTCCCTGGTCCAGATTGTGGGCCAGTAGATCACGTCCCAATTTCGAACTGTGGGAAATTTATTTCCATTAACAATCATCTATTTGATTTAGAGAATCAGCGCGTTTGCGATTCGGCGGTAAATTCAAGATGCACCGCACCCATAAACGACTGTAGTGTTTTAGCCGTGACGCCGAGGCTGGAATCCATCAATCCCGACATCAATGGCATCTTGATTAGCCCCGATGGAACAAAAGTACTAGTCTGCAAAAACAGTAGCCTTGAGTTGGTTTCGAAGGCACAGTTTAAGCCTGCCGTCTCACCACGCGAAAGAATTCGTGAAATTAGCTTAACGCCTGACGGTGCAAGTGCCATGGCACTTAAACGAGACGCCAACGGCGAGGATGCGTTACAGATTTGGGACGTAAAAAAAGCATCTTTCAACCAGACTTTGACCGTGGATGCGATCCGTTCGTCCTCTTCATACGCTCCTTTTTTAAATCCAAGTCTAATGTTACCAGGAAAGAGTCGAAGACTCCTGAAAAAGTGCGGAACTAAATGTCACCCACCAGAACGTGGGGATGATCATATACCCTTTCCTGGTGAGGAGGGTATCCTCTCCGAGGATGGTAATTATTTAATAATTTGGAATTCAAATGATGATAGCTGCACGCTGACTGTAGAACATTATCCTTCAAGGCAGTCTATTCTGACCCTTTGCACTCAGGGACGGATCGAAGATGTCGCAATCGATGCTCGCCTCACAATCGTTGTGATATTATTTCAATCAGGGAACATGTCATTCTATGAACCTAAAAACCTTGTTTGCAATTCTTTGACCACTATTGCCTGCTAATACGTCGATGATGACAACCCTCCCCCGTCGTCTTTCCGCCCTGCTGCGCAAGGTCATGTTCCCATGTATTGGAGGATAAGATCAGATGACTATAAGCGTCACCGCAACGACCATGGGAATGAATTTTGAATGGGCCGCGTGGGGAGTCAGGGATGTCCGACGTTATTGACACCCAACTCACGATTTTGAAACAAGACGCACGCGCCCCTGGTTTTCTCGACCAGACCCCACGTACCTTGCCTCTCAACTACCCCTTCGTCCACAAATTGACACGGGTGCCAACTTAACAAGCTATTGCGCAACGAGGATCACAGGTTCGATCTGAGCGTGTGCGGTCAAGTGCCGATGTGAGCCGACCCGTGCCAGGGAATCTCTTTCCGTGCGCGTCTGTGACCTTGGGTAGGCGCCCCACCACGCAAATTCCATGAGAACGCAATTTTCTCGTGTCCCACTTTTTTCGCTGTGTCCGTCCTGCCAGAGGGCGCATGCGTGGGCAAGGCTCTGTGTGCGGGTGCATTGATGCGCAACGAGAGGTGGGCGGACAGGCGTGCTATCAGTCAAGTTGCGGCGCGTTATGTCCCACGTAGCGGTTCTTTGTGGGACATGAGCCTGTGCGCCATGCAGTGACAGTTGACGTGACTTGCATGGTATGAATGACCTCCCTGCCCAACTTGCTCAGAAGCTGCTTCAACGTGATCTGGCCAACCTTGCCCAGCGTGTCCAGCGCGGCGATAACCTGAGCCGAACGGAACGCTCGTTGCTTCAAAGCATGGCGACCGCACCAGCAGATGCAGATGTGTCACCAGCCGTGGCTGGCAGCTACGTTGAGCTCGCTGCTCTTTTGGGCGTTACGCGCCGCACGCTCCAGCGCTGGCGTGCCCGTGGAGATGCTCCGAAACCCATGGCAGAGGGCGGCCATGAGGTGTGCGCATGGAGGGAGTTCATGCGCAGCGCCAAACTGGCGGGGCATCGCAGCGAGGAGGAGGCTGCACTGCATCTGCGGCGGTTGCAGGCGGAAACCGAGGAGCGCGAGATGCGTCTGGCAGAGCGCAAAGCCGCCTACGTTTCCGTGGCTGAGGTTAAGGCAGAATGGCTCAGAATGACGGCACGGGCTGCCAGAGTGTTCCGGCACAAGTTCGAGGTGGAACTGCCCTCGCTGCTGGTGGGTTTGGGAGCCGCAGACATTCAAGCCCGAAACCAGAGGGCGATTGATGAGGCGCTGACCATGCTGCACCGGGGGGAGTGAGACGCATGAGGCTGGTCGGCGGTTGAGGCCCGACGGGCTCGCCGAACTCGTCCTGACGTTGTTTGTTTTTTTCACATGCGCGAACTCGTCCTGTAACTCGTCCCCCCTATAGGGGGTGGGACGAGTTTCCCGAGTTCGCGCGCGGCGTTTTTCTTTCTCGTCCCGCGCACGAGTTTCCCGAGTTTCCCGAGTTCGCGTTTCAGCGCCGTTTGGGTGGCTTGCGGCGCTTGGCACATACCTTCAGCGGCACCTGCTCCATGAGCGAACCGGCCTCCTCACGCCGAGCAGTGTAGGCGGCGACGATCTCGGGTAGGCCGCGCAGCAGTTGACCACCCCGGCCCTCGCCGCGCACGATGGCCAGCAGGCCGTCCGCCTCGGCCTGCTCGCACATGCCCTTGTAGAGGTCACGGTGCCAGCCCAGTTTTAGGAACGCCACCTTCACCTGGTCGCCGGAAAGCAGCGCCTCGCGCGGCTCCTTCTTGAAGCTGGTGGGAAAGAGCTTGAGGAACTCCTCCATCGTGGGCTTGTGGCGCCCGAAGCGTGCCTCGGTGGGCTTTTCCTGGGCGGCCGCAATCTCGCTCTGGGACACCTGGCGCCAGTATTGCCGCGAGGCGCTGTGGCCGATGACCTTGCTGTAGGTGCGCTCTCCGTCCTCGCCCTCCCACTTTAGGCGGCCGCCGCGCTTGCCAGCCTGCAGTTCGAAAATGTCATGACTGCCCGTGGTGCGCAGGGCGAGCACTGCACGCGGCCAGTTGGCCCATTCCGCGCTGCCGCTGCCCAGGTAGGCAAACTCACTGCCGTTCCATTTGGGTTTCTCCGCGCCGCTGGTCGGCTTGTTGGTGTGGTGCAGAATGATCACCCCGCATTGATGGCGGTGGACGATGGGATTGAGTCCGTTGCGCAAAAATGCGCCCACGTCTTTTTGCGAGTTGGTTTCGCCGCCAAGATAGGCCAGTGCCGGGTCGATCCACAGCAGGTCGGGCTTGTGCAGGGCCACCAACGGCTCAACCACCTCGTCGCAAAACTCCACAGCTGTGCGCATGTCCTCGGTAGCCACCAGCAGGTTCGCGCAGGCAGCAGCCCGCTCCTCTGACGAGAATGCCAAGCCATCGAGCACGCCGTCGCGCATTTCGGCGAGGTCGCCGTGATCGTTCTCGCTTTGGATGAGCAGGGACTTGAGCGGACGCGCCGAATGGATGCCGAAGAACTCCCGCCCGATGCCCCAGCACAGCGAGGCCTGCATCTGCAGAGTCGATTTCCCCACGCCTGCGGGACCGACCAGCAGCATGCCACCGCCACGGCAGAGATAGCGGTATTTGAGGAGTTCATTGGGATCGTTCACAGCGGGTGTTTGCAACAGACCAATCCCAACCGCCTCGGGTGGCGGCAGCTTCGGCTTTTCCTCCTCCGCGCCGGAGGCAGGGGAGGTTGCTGATCGCGCAGGCTTGCCGACCACCTCCGGGATGTCATTCAAGTCGGCCCACTGGGTTTGGTTCATGGCAGGTTGTTCGGGTTGAAGTAGAACACGGACTGACGCACTCCGAAGGCCCTGGGCCTTCGGCGCAACCCATCGGGCATGCGCACGAACTGGCAGCGGGTCCAGGTGGCGGGATCAGCGCCCAGCATCACGGCATAGCGCATGAAGCGGAGTTGCAGCGCCTCGCTGCTCCCCTGGCAGGCAAACCAGCCGTGCAAAGACTTGCCGCCGCTATGCACCACCGTCACCAACGGTGCCAGGCGTGCCAGATGCCACAGCACCACGGCATGCGTATCGATCGTGCCGTGGTCGGACTCGATGACCAAGTAGCGCCGGGGGCCGGTGTTGGCGAGGCAGCGCAAGGATGGGCCGCCGTCCTTTTTGAGCCCTTCCTCCGCGGTCATGGGCGAGGGGACGATGAACTGCTGTACCGCAAGCTGGCCCCGCCATTCCTCACGGGTGCCGGTGCCAAAACCCCGGTTGATGTGCTTGCCGCAGCACAGCAATGGATTGCCGGGAAACAACGCGTCGATGAGTTCCTCAGTCTGCGACTCCTCCCAGTCGGGACGCAACGGCGAGGCTTCCCAGAGATCCGCCAAACCGGCCACATCACTGGCTGCGACCACGGCTTCGATCTGCTCGTCGTTGCGCTGTGGCCATGCCGACAGTGAAGGGTTTGCAGTTTCGATGGACACCGGACGAGAGACGGGTTGGCGATCGCGACCCGATTCAAGTTTCCCACGTGGCTGCCAGGCACAGGCCTGTGAATTGGCAATCGCTGAGAGTATTTCGGATTCAGGCACCTCGCGTCCACAGCCCGCAGATGCTTGCGCCAGCATCTCGGCAATGCGGCTCTTGTCCTCAAAAAACGGATGCAGCACCCGCGCCATACGGAAGAGCCACAGGTGGACGCCGCCACCAGCAGCAGGGCAGGCGCTAAGCATGTCGTGGACAAAGCGGGGCAAGCACACGCCGTCGTGGATGCGGAAGCTCATGGCCGCCCCTCTCCATTCGTGTTCATGGCATCCGTGGTCCGGGAGGCCAGATGCCGGTGTTTTTTGAGATGAGCGAGGACCTCAGGCAGGTCGTAGCGCACCACCGCGCCGAGCATCACATGGGGCAGGCCAGCTTTGCGTAGGTTAATGAGGTGGCGGAGGCTGATGCGGAGCAGGTCGGCGAGTTCCTGTTCAGTCAGCCACAAGTCAGGAGGGGGATTTGCAGGTTTGTTCATGCCCGTGAGCACCGTGTCAACCAGCGCGGCTGACCATCTTCGTTGCGCAACGAAGATGCCCGGGTGGTTGACATCGCACCCCGTGCATGAGCAACCACATGCAATCAGGGGCAGACAGGCCTTCTCAGGCGCAATCGCAGCCTGCATCACCCCATCTCTGGACGGCACGCGACGTGGCACGTTTCACCCGCTGTAGTATTCGACAGGTGGGCTATCTGCGGGAGGAAGGACTGCCCTTCGTGCGAATCGGCCGACTGGTCCGCTTTGATCCTTCCCAGGTCACCGCGTGGCTGCTGAACCAACTTTCCACACAGATCGTCATCCGTCAGAAGGAGGTGGCATTGTGAAAGCCGCGTCCACACGACATGGCGGGGATGGGGCCGACACGAGCTACACCCGTCGACAGCGCAGCAGCAATGCCGACTACCAGCGTGAATACCGCGCCTGGGTGACATCACTTGCGCCTGAGGAGCGGCAGCAACTAGAGGCATTGGGACTTGATCAACCTCAGATGTCCGACACCAGCGGGAGTGGTTTTCGTGATGCTGCGCAGAATCACCAATGCTCCGTCCAGCCTGAGGAATTCGACGAACCTGCCGATGATGTCGAGTCGAATCAGGGCACTCCCGATCACGAAGATGTGCTGCACTTCATTCGCAGACTGGTGGGTGAACTGCTTGGCCAAGACAACGTAAGGCTCTCCGTCGAGTGTCTCGCCCTTGCCACCGGCATTTCCTATATGGGGGATTCCATGACCGACATCGCTCGTCGCTACGGCGTCACCCGCGCTGCGGTCAGTAAGCGCTGTGTCGAGTTCACTGACGCTCTCGGCCTAGCCCCCAGCCGCGCCATGCGCTCCACGAAGGCGCGTCAGAGCTACCGTCGCCGCCGCATGGATGAACTCAACCAACAGAACCTCGTGCCATGAGCCTCACCCTGCCTGACTCTCCCAAGTTCACCGTTTCCCGCACCGGCTTCGCAGTGCATGCCTCGTTATCGTTTACTGAATGGGCCTCCCTGGCACCAAGACTCAACGAGGCATCACGCTGCATCGGCTTCCTCATCGGCGACTGGCTGGTTTATGGTCAAACACAGTTCGCCAGCACGACGGCCAAGAAGGCGGCCCGTGTGTCTACCGACGACTATGCTGCCGCCGTTGAAGCCACTGGACTGGACCACACCACATTGGCCACCTATGCCTATGTGGCGAGGCGCGTGCCACGTTCCTTGCGCCATGAAAACCTTTCCTGGGAACACCACAAGGTGGTGGCGAAATTGGAACACGACGGCCAATCGCGCTGGCTGCGTATTGCCGGGAATGGCAAGGCGGTGGTTTCCACTCGTCGCCTGCGCAAAAGCATTTCGGCGGGCAGGCTGCTGAAACCGGCGGACATGAAGCTTGATCCTGCCGATCGCGGCATCCCCAATCACATCCCGCCGCTCAATCGTCTCTGCGCATGGTGGTCAAATATTCAGAAAGAGCAGTGGTTGCATCGAGCCACGCCACAGCAGCGTGCGGCACTCAAGCGCGACCTGCTGCCCATCGTGAAAATCTATGAGCAGCTTTGACGCAGCATCATGGTGCAAGCGGCTCGATGGGATTAGGCAGACATGGATTGATCTGACTGCAAAACAGCGGCGTTAGCTTTTCGTCGAGATCACTTTCGTCTTGGCTGGTCCAAGAGCCATCGGTGAGCATGGTCGCTGCTTTCTTGAACCAGCTCAGCAACTCGGAACTGAGATTCAATGACACCGTAAATTCGTCATCGCCGACCATGTGGGCTACTGGATCGCAGCAGGCCCTGCGCGCTTGGTAGTCGTCCCACACCATCAGGCCGGAGTACATGACGCGGAGCAGAAACTCGCGACCACCAAGGGCAAGGCTGTAGCTGAACAAGACCTCGGGATGTTCGGAATTAGGCATCAGGGTTTTCTGCGGCGCTTGAATTCCACCAGCAGTTTCAGCTCATCCTGAATCTTCATCACCCACTTGAAGTCCTGGAGCAGGGTCTCCACCTGGTCAGATGTGGCACGCTGGTGCCACCTATTGTCCTTCATGTCGCTCCACCAGGCACAAAGCCTGTTGATGTATGGAATATGATTGTTTCTGCCACGATCCGCAGGATCGGCCACCATCTCATCAGGGGTGAGCACACGCCCGGCGATGATGCTTTTACGCAAGCGCATGGTGCCAATAGCTCGCTGGTTTTTCTTGGGGGCGGCCAGTGAGAGCCAGCGGCTCTGCTCAGCAGCGGGCAGCTTGGCGACCACCTTGTGATGCTCCCAGGCGAGGACCTCATTGCGGCGGTTCCTGGACACGCGCCGAGCGACGTAGGCGTAGTTGTGGAGGGTGGTCCTGTCCAGGCCCGTGGCCTGAATGGCCGCATCATAGGCATCCGTGGCGACACGGCTCGCAGCCGGAGCTTTGCGGAAGTTGGCATGGCCATAGACCAGCCAGTCACCGATCACAAAAGCAATGCCGCGCGCGGCATTCCCCAGGGAAGGGGCGACTTGGCTCCATTCCTCAAAGGTTAGAGGCGCGAGGACATCCAGACCCGTGGGAGAGATTTGGATCTTGGAATGGCTAGGCAGGGCGAGACTCATGCAGGAACTGGATCACGAAACCATGACAGTGACCGCCGGACAAGCTCATCGGCGAACAAAATCAGGTAGCACCAGTCTGGGCTGTAGCAGGGCCACAATCGTCATTTTCACGGAACCAGAAACCGCTTTCCGGCCCATTGCGCTATGGGCAGGTAGTGTAGGGCTTGAGGCGGTGGTGAAGGCGAAGCACCCGATAAGACTGGAATTTCTCTCTGCGCTTGTGACAAGCGAACGGGGTCAATCCTCAAACCACTGCTTCACAGCTTCGGGACTAAATCTGACCAAGCGACCCAGTTTGCGATATGGAAGGCCCTTCTGCTCGCGGAGCGTGGTGACATGGCGGGTGCTGCAACGCGCATAGCGGGCAACATCATCGACCTTCCAAAGAACGGATTCAGACTGGATGGCGGACTG
>JBIKYB010000193.1:0-9307 GCA_044355475.1 Prosthecobacter sp. | reverse complement strand
GATGCGTGTAACGTGCGTGAATCTCACTGTCAGAGTGCAACGTCACCTTGCGGCGTAGCTCTTCGGAAACGCCAGCGTTTGCCATCATGGAAACCGCCGTGTGTCGCAGCGAATGGAACGAGCGGCGGGCCAGTAAGCGGGCCTTGCCCTTCTTCTTGCTGTCTCCGCTCTTCGCATGAAATCCCGTTTGAACGGCCATCGCGTCAACGCCAGCGGCGGTCATGATGCGTGAAAAGAGACGGGAGAGGCCATGCTCTCCGCCAACTTTCTTGGCGTTCATCTTCGGAAACAACGGTGCGTTGTCATCATCAGCAGAAGGCAGGCTCAGAAGGAAGGAAGCCAGCGCAGGATGCAGCGGGAGAGACACCTTCTTCCCGCGCTTTTTCGTCTTCTCAGGCTGGAACGTGATCGTGCCCGTGATGAGATTCACATTGCCCCATTTCAAATGGGATAAGTCTCCGATGCGGCCCCCGGTGTAAAGGCCCAGCATGATGAGGCCGCGCCATTCCACATCCGGCGCGGCAGCAAGCAGCTTCTCAATCTCCGCAGCGGTGAACGGCTCGCGCTGGATGGCCTCGCCCGTCACAGCATCAACGCCAGCGGCGGGATTGTGCGTGATGAAGCCTCGTTTCCGTGCCGTCTCCAATGCAGAGCGAATGATCTTCACCGATAGATTCACCGTGCGTGAAGACTTGCTGGCGCGGCTCTCCGCATCTCGGAAGGCGATCACATCGCCCTCTTGCAGGTATTCAAGCGAGATGTCGGCACGCTGGCCCAAGCAGGCCAGAAAGTCGCGTGTGACGAGTTCATAGCGAACCGCCGATTGTTTCGCGAGGCCGGGCTTTTTGTTCGCCAGCCAGCTTGCGAAGTGCTCGCGCACCGTCGCAGTTTCCAGCTTCGTTCCGGTGAATCGCTCCGTGATCTCAGAGAGCACCGAACGTGCGGCGGCGATGGTGAGGCGGCCTTCACTCCCCTTGCGTGCGGCCTCTTCAAACTGCGCGGCCAGCTTCTCCGCATGCTTGCGGTTCTCTCTCACTCCACCTTGAAGCGAATGCAGAACCTTCGTGCTGCGCTGTGCTCTGTGCGTGCGGCCATCTTCACCGATGAAATCAAAGCCCGCATACCAGAAGGGAGAGCCAGGGTTTTTGAAGAGATAGGCCATGCAGCAGAGAACTAGATTGAGAATGGATTTATTTAAAGCAGAATTTAAAGCAAACCTCCGTGTTTTAGACGTTTGCAGACAACTCAGATGATTGAATATCAGTTGTTTAACTCAATTGAAGGCAAGCGCGGGTTCAATTCCCGCCCTCGCCTCCATTTTCCCAACCCAACCTTCGCACAGTCTCATGAGCGAACCACCCGACGATCCAGGGAAGGAGGGACTGACGACGCACATTCCCACGCCGGAACCGGCTCCAGGAGGGAGTCCAGTGGTTGGGGCGGTGCTTACTTTCATCAGCATCATTCTGCTGGCGTTCATCCTGCGGATGGCTGTGCCAAAGGAGGACAATGCCATCGAGCTGGGCGTCCTGCTGATCGCCGTCGGCCTCGCGCAAATCTGGCTGATTTTCCACTTCCTGAAGTCGTTTAGGAAGTAAGCCGCTGCGCAAGACGAACGATGGAGGCTCTCGTTGAAGTCGCCTTTTTCAAGACCTCAAGGGAGTGCAACTCATCTCGGACGCACCAAGCGAATGTGGAGTTGCTTCGCGCAAAGTGACTTGGTAACGATGTCACCTCATGATTCTCGACACTCTCGACCACGCCGCCCGTTACGAAGTTCTGAATTCGCGTTTCGCGAAAGCTTTCGCCTTCCTCCGCACCGTGGATGGCACACAGGCGTTGGGACGCCATGACCTGGATGGCGATCACTGTTTCGCTTTGGTGCAGACCTATGAAACGAAGCCGCTGGAGAAGGCCAAGTTTGAGGCGCATCGAAAGTACATCGACGTGCAGTTCATCTTCAGCGGACGTGAAACCATCCTGTGGGCACCGCTGGCAGCGATGAAAGAGGAGACGATGGCCTACACGGAGGAAAAGGAGGCCGCTTTGTGGAAGCTCGTGCCGGATGTGACGCCGTTGCACATGAGCGCGGGACATTTCGCGATCCTGTATCCGCAGGATGCGCATGCGCCGTGCATTGAGTGGGAAAAGCCCGAACAGGTGTTCAAGGTGGTAGTGAAAGTGGCCGTGGAGTGAGGTGAAGGCAAAATCGGGTGCTTCTGGGGCGTAGGTTTGTCCCCCCGATGAAGCTGACGCCTGCTGTTTTCCTTTGTTCCCTCGCTGTGACTACTCACGGCGCGGATGCTCTGCTCACGTTTGAAAAAGATGTGCGCCCCATCGTGAAGGCACACTGCACGCATTGCCACGGTGAGGAGGAAAAGCCTGAGGGCGGCGTGGATCTGCGGCTGCGGCGCTTCATGGACGAGATCGTCGTGGTCGGGCAGCCGGAGAAGAGCAAGCTCGTCGAAGTCATTCGCAGCGGCGAGATGCCGGAGAAGGGCAAGCCGCTCACGGAAGCGCAACTGGCGGTGATCGAGAAGTGGATCGCCCAAGGTGCCAAGACGGCGAAGGCCGAACCACTCGCGCTGGCACCTGGACCGATCATTTCGGATGAAGATCGCGAATATTGGGCCTTCCAGCCGATCCAGAAGCCTGCGACACCGAAGCATGTGGAGGCGCAGAAAATGCGCACGCCGGTGGATGCTTTTGTCTTGGCGAAGATGAATGAACAAAGCCTGCAAATGGCCCCAGAGGCGGATCGTCGCACGCTAATCCGGCGTGTAACGCTCGATCTCACCGGCCTGCTGCCGACACCGGAGGAAGTGGACGCATTTGTCGCCGACAAATCGCCGCTGGCTTACGAACAGCTCGTGGAGCGCCTGCTGGCCTCGAAAAACTATGGCGAGCGCTGGGCGCGGCATTGGCTGGATGTGGTGGGCTATGCGGACTCGAATGGATACACCGAGGCTGACAGCGTCCGCCCTCATGCGTGGCGCTATCGCGACTATGTGATCCGTTCGATGAACGACGACAAATCGTGGGATCAGTTCATTCAGGAACAGATCGCGGGAGATGAACTCGCTGGCGCGACGCATGGCGACTATCAACAGGCGGTGCTCGATCCGAAGCGCACCGACCAGCTCATCGCCACCGCGTTCCTGCGCATGGCACCCGATGGCACGGGCGACACGGTGGACGATGCCAAGCTCGCCAAAAACCAAGTCATCGCCGAGCAGATCAAGATCACGACCTCCTCGCTCATGGGCATGACGGTGGCCTGTGCGCAGTGCCACGATCATCGCTACGATCCGATCACGCAGGCGGACTACTATCGCCTGCGCGCTGTCTTTGATCCGGCGTATCATTGGGAAGCATGGCGTGCGCCGAACAGCCGCCTCTACTCGCTTTACACTCCGGATGAACGCGCCAAAGCCGCCGAGATCGAGGCAAAAGCCAAGGAGATCGAGGTCGAGGCCCGCGCGATGTCGAAGAAGTTCCTCGACGAGATCTTTGAGGTCGAGATCAAGAAGGTGCCGGAGGCCGAGCAGGCCGCGTTCCGCGTCGCCCGTGACACGGCGGTGGCCAAGCAAACGCCGGAGCAGAAAGCGCTCATTAAAAAGTATCCTTCCGCGCTCGCCACCTACTCGCTGGATCTCTACGACAAGAAAAAGCAGGACATCGTCGATGCAAAGATGGCCGAGGCCACGAAGCTCCGCGCCACGAAGCCAGCGGAAGGTTTTGTGATGGCGCTCACCGAGGTGAAAGGCCAGATGCCAGTGTCGAAGCTCTTCAACCGTGGCGATCACGACCAGCCGAAGCAGGTCGTGCAACCCGGCGAGCTGGGCATTCTCGCCAGCCCGCAGATCGAGCCCTTCAAGCCCGTGCCTGTCAGCAGCGGCTCAAGTGGTCGTCGTCTCGCATATGCGCAATGGCTCACCAGCGGCAAACATCCGCTCGTCGCGCGAGTTTTGGTGAACCGATTCTGGCTCAATCACATGGGACGTGGCATCGTGAATACTCCCGGCGATTTTGGTCGCCAAGGCGAACTGCCCACGCATCCTGAACTGCTCGATTACCTCGCCGATGAGTTCGTGAAGAGCGGTTGGAAGCTGAAGTCACTGCATCGTCTCATCATGCTCAGCAGCACCTACCGTCAGTCCTCGGTGAATGATGCTTCGCTCCGTGCCGATCCCGAAAACCGATTCTATGCCCGTTTCAAAATGCGCCGCCTCGATGCCGAGACGCTGCGTGATTCGATGCTCGCCACCACCGGCACGCTCGTGCAGGCCAGCTATGGCCCACCCAGCGGTATCGGTCGCGATCCGCAAGGCCGCGTGATCACTGGCATCGACAAAGGCACCATCACCACGCACAAGGTCGATCCCGCCGGTGCCGATGATTTCCGCCGGTCGATTTATGTGCAGGTGCGCCGCAGCAAGCCCGTCACCGTGCTCGACACCTTCGACGCACCGACGATGAGCCCGAACTGCGAGATGCGCAGCCAGACCACCGTCGCGCCGCAATCGCTCTTGCTCATGAACGACACCTTCGTGCTCGACAGCTCGCGCCGTCTTGCCGACCGCGTCACCGCCGAAGCCCCGAACGACCGTGCCAAGCAGCTCCAGCGCGTCTGGAGCCTGCTTTACAGCAAGCCCGCCACCGATGCCGACATCGCGAAGTGCCTCAGCTACCTCGACGAGCAAACCAAGGCGCTCACGCAATATCACCACGACATCCAGCACGCGAAAGGCGTCGTCCCGAATCCACCGCAGGAAGCCATGGCCAGCCTGTGCCAGATCCTTTGCAGCTCGAACCGTTTCCTCTACGTCGAATGAACCGCCCCCAACTCTGCTCACGTCGTCATTTCCTTCACGCCAACGGCTTCGGTCTTGGCACCGTGGCGCTTGCCTCGTTGCTGGAGCGCGATGGCTTGCTCGCAGCACCGGTGAAGCCGGAAAGCTTTGGCGAGATGCGCTACGATCTGGCACCGAAGAAGCCGCACTTTGAGCCGCGCGCGAAGGCCATGATCTCGCTCTTCATGATGGGCGGTCCGTCGCAAATGGACCTCTTTGATCCGAAGCCGATGCTGACGAAGTATCACGGCCAGAAGTTCCCCGGTGAGATCAAATACGACAACCTCGCGCAGGCATCGGCGAAGTGCTTTGGCTCGCCATGGAAATTCGAAAAACAGGGCCAGTGCGGCATGGAGATCAGCGAGCTTTTGCCAAACCTGAGCAAGGTGGTGGATGAGATCACGCTGATCCGCTCGATGACCTCCGGCGTGAGCAATCACGCGCAGGGCCTCTACGCGATGAACGGGGGACGCATCACCGCTGGACGCCCCGCGCTCGGTTCGTGGCTGACGTATGGTCTCGGCAGCGAAACAGACGAACTGCCCGCCTACATGGTGCTCTCGCATCCTGGCGGCCTGCCGACTTTCCAGGGCGAGCATTTCACCAATGGCTGGCTTCCCGCGTTGTTCCAAGGCACGCTCGTGCGGCCCACCGAGCCGCGCATTTTGAATCTCGATCCGCCCGCGTCGCTTGCTGGTGCGCCGCAGGAGCGACAGCTCGCGTTGCTGAAGGCCTTCAATGAGGATCATCTCTCGCAGCATCGCGGCGAACTTGATCTCCAGGCGCGCATCTCCAGTTACGAACTCGCCGCGAAGATGCAGACCGCTGCGAAAGAGGCGCTCGACATCTCGAAGGAGCCGGATCACGTCAAAAAACTCTACGGTGTCGATAATCCGATCACGAAAGACTACGCCACGCGCTGTATCATCGCGCGTCGTCTGGTCGAGCGCGGTGTGCGCTATGTACAGGTGCTGAATGCGGGCCAGTCGTGGGATCAGCACGGCTCGCTAATCACTGCGCTGCCAAAAAATTGCGAAGCCACCGACCAGCCCAGCGCGGCGCTCATCAGCGATCTCAAGCAGCGCGGCCTGCTCGACACCACCGTTGTCCATTGGGGCGGCGAAATGGGCCGCCTGCCTGTGCTGCAAAACGACGCAGGCCGCGAGAAATGGGGCCGCGATCACAATACCTACGGCTTCAGCATGTGGGTCGCCGGCGGCGGCTTCAAGAAAGGTTATGTCCACGGCGAAACCGACGAATTCGGCCACAAGGCCGTCATCGACGAGGTGAAGCATTTCGATTATCACGCCACGCTGCTGAAGCTCTTCGGCCTCGACCACAGCAAGCTCACCTACAAGCGCAACGGCCTCGCCGCCTCGCTCACGGACAACCAGGGTGCGAAAGTGGTGGATCAACTCATCGCATAAACTGCCGCCATCTCACGGCTCGGACAAACCAAGCCCTCAGCCCCTTTGATCATTCGCCAAAGGCGTAAAGATGCTTGTCGGTGCGCAGGTAGATCACGCCGTCCACGATGGCGGGCGAGGCGAAGACGGAGGCTTTGAGATCGTTGCGTGCCAGTACCTTCAGCGTGTCGCTCGTGGCATCCAGCACGACGACCGTGCCGCGTTGTGATGTGATGTAGATGCGGCCATCGGCGCTGACGGCGGAGGCGTAGTAGTCGCCGGAGGCATCGACGCGCTCGGCCTGGAAAATGGGGCTGCCGCTTTTCGCGTCGTAGGCAGAGGCAAGGCCGCCGCTCTTCATCGTGAAGACGCGTCCGTTCGCCACAATGGGCGAGGAAACATACGGCAGGTGCTTGTTCACCTGCCAGACGACGTGCGTGTCGGTGATGTCGCCGCTGCCACCGGGCTTGATGGCGAAGAGTTGGTTCACGGCATCGGCAAACATGCCGCGCATGGCTTCATACTCGGCCTTCGTCACCTTGCCGTCTTTGTCAGCGTCGATCTGCGAGAAGCGGTCTTTGATTTTGCCCTTGGGGAACTCCACCAGCGTCAGCAGGCCGTCTTGGTCAGCGTCATTCGCGGCGGCGAAGGTTTCATGCGGCTCCATGAGCACGCGGTCATCTTCATCGCCTCCGACGTTCCAGCTTGAGACGAGCAGCACGCCATCGGCGGCCACGGGGCTGGCATTCGACACACGCGCCATGCCGCGCGCGGACCAGCGCTGCTTGCCGTCCTTGAGATCGTAACCACGCACCCACAACGATCCGCACACGACAAGTTCCTCCATGCCATCATGCTTCCAGACGAACGGCGTCGAAAAGCCACGCCGGAACTCGCTGCGATCCACACGCCAGGCTTCCGCGCCGGTTTTCACATCCAGTGCGATCATGTAACTGCCTACATCCTGATCCGCGACGATGATGACCTTTCCGTCCGCAATGATCGGCGAGGCGCTCGTGCCAAACTCGACGACTGGCGCGGGCAGCGGCTTCTTCCACAGCTCCTTGCCGCTCCAATCATAGGCCAGCACGCCATAGGAACCAAAATACGCGATCAAGCGCTCGCCATCCGTGCAGCAGGTCGGCGTGGCCGGGCTGCCGATGCGATGCGCACCCTCGATTTTCTCAGCCGGAGCGGCCACCCGCCAAAGTTCGTGCCCATCAGCACGGTTGAGGCAAAACGTGACCAGCTTGCCATCCGCGAGACCGGTAAGAGCGATCTTGTCCCCCCAAATACAAGGCGAGGAATGCCCATGCGGCACCTCGACCTGCCAGCGCATGCTTTTCTCCGCGCTGAACTCCACCGGCGACTTTCCCGTCCCGATGCCGAACCCGCCTTCACCGCGAAACTGCGGCCAGTGGGACTCGGCAAGCCCGCCGATGGGCAGGCAAAGCAGCATCAAGGCCAGGCGTGAGGTCATGCGACTGGAGATGAGCAAAAGTTACTTCACCACCGGACGCAGCACCATGTTGCGGTAGTCCACGTTCGTGTGGTCGCCTTGCAGGTAAAGTGGGCCGGGTTTGAACTCATCGCTGGTCATTGCGCCGCCAGTGCAGCCGAGCACGGGCTGGTTGTCGATGATGGTGGTGCCGTTGAGGATCACGGTGAGGTGGCGATCCACCAGCGTGATGTCCAGTGTCTGCCATTCGCCGATCGGCTTCTCCGCGTTCACGCTCGGGGTGATGCGGCTGTAAAGTGCGCCCATGTGATGCGAATCGAGCGGCTTGCCGAAGCTTTCCATGATCTGCACCTCGTAAATGCCGCGCAGGTAGATGCCGCTGTTGCTGCCTTCCTGCGTGCGCACTTCCGTCTTCAGGTTGAAGTCCTCAAACTCCGCGTCGGTGCGCAGATTGCCGAAATGCTTGTCCTTGGCCTTCACCACGCGGTTTTGCAGCACGCCATCGACCACGCTCCAGCCATTGTCGGCTTCTTTGAGCAAGCGCCAGCCGGTCAGGTCTTTGCCATTCATGAGCTGGATCGGATCGCCGAACTTCACCTTCGCCAGATCAGGCTTGGCCGGGATGTCGGCGATGCGTTTGCCGGCAAACTCCGCAGGCTTGCCAATCTCTTTGCCCTCGGCGTTCTTTTTCGCCGTGGTGAGCTTCAACGCATCGCCTTCGATCTTCGCGGTGATGGTTTCGATGGCCGACAGCTTGCCTTCCTTGTTCTTCTGCTCACGCGTCACGATCAAGGTGTCGCCATCGACCTTCGTGCCTGCCGTCGGCACCACACTGCCACCGCCCCAGAGCACGTTGGAGCTGAGAACGCCGTCTTTTTCCTCCACGCCGAGCCAGCCCGCGCCACCGCCAGGGATCGTCAGCGCCCAGCGGCCCACGAAAGGATTGTCAGCGGCATTCAAAACAGCGCCGAGACTGAAAACAGCGGCGACGGAGAGGGAGCGAATCGAGAAGAACATGAGAGGCAGGTTGTGGGGTTGATGGAGGCGTGGTGAAACGGGATTACTTGCGCTGATCCTTCACACAGTCGGGATCAGCAGGTGTTGGCGAGCCGGTTTGATCGACCGGATGCGTGTAGAGATACTTCCAGACCGCTTCGTGGATGAGTTTGCCGTCCTTGTCTTTCACGGCAGACCCGCCGGGCGTCACGGAGCCGTGAGCACGTCCGGCATCGCCCTTCACATCCGCGTCCGTGATCAGTCGTCGGGTGTTTTGAAACGGCGGGGAGACCATGTCCACATTCACGATGGGTCCGAACTGGCTCAAGCCCATCATCTCCCAGGAGCGGCAGTAATGATCGCCCGTCCAGCCACCGTCGAGCACATGGCTGAAGCCGAAGATGCGGTTCGCCGGTGTCGCTGAGGGCAGTGCCTGCCAGCTCTCCAAGTTGTCACGCGGCCCGCACAGGCACACCACGCGGTCCACCTTCTGATGCTTCGCAAAACGCGCCGAGGTTGTCGCACCATGAGAAGCACCTGAGAGGATCACCTTGTCCCAGTCCAGGCCTTTGCCATCCTTGCTCAGGAACTGC
>JBIKYB010000025.1:0-28254 GCA_044355475.1 Prosthecobacter sp. | reverse complement strand
GGGCGTCGGCTGTCCTGTTCTGGGATGGTTGCCGCCCCCCCCCCCCCCCCCCACTCCACATCAACCTGAATCTCCCGCTACGTTCGCTCGTCTAGCCTCACCCATGGACGCCAAGCCCGAGCCAATGACCAATCGCAGCGCGCTACGTCGGCTGCTCACGTTCGCGAGCGGCCACTGGCGCATCGCCGCGCTGCAATTCGCCCTTGCTGTCGCCGGAACCTGCCTGATCTTCGTCTTCCCCGGCGTCGTGCGCTGGTTCATGGATGAAATCATTCCGCAAAAGCGCACGGATCTCATCTGGCAGGCCGGTGGACTCGCCATCCTCGCCTTCACCGTGCGCGAAGGACTCTACTACTTCCGCACCCGCGTGAACTGCGCCTTCGAGCAGCGCATGATCACCGACCTGCGCGGCCAGCTTCATCGCAAGGTCGAACTCCTCCCGCTGCGCTGGTTCGATCACCAAAGCACCGGCGACATCCTCACCAAGCTCGCCGATGACGTGCCCGCCACGCAGCGCGTCATCCTTGAAGGCATCGAGCAGGGCCTCACCGCCGTGCTGCAAATCCTCATCACCGCCGTCGTCATGCTCGTGGCCGACACAAAGCTCGCGTTGATCGTTCTCGCCCCCACGCCGCTCATCGCCGCCGGCGGCTGGATTTACTCCCGCTGGGTGTCCCCACGCGCCACCGACGCGCGTGAGGCCACCAGTGCGCTCAATGCCACGCTGCACGACACGCTCACGGGCATCCGTCAAATCAAGAGCTACACCGCCGAGGACATGCGGCAGTGGAAATTCCTCGCCGCCAGCCATCGCCTCAAAGACAAACAAACGCGTCTCATGGCCGCCTGGGCGTTTTACGCGCCGTCGATGAGCTTGCTTGGCAATCTCGGCCTCGTGCTGCTGCTTATGGCCGGTTCTTGGTGGTGTGTGCGCGGCAGCATGACGCCCGGCCAGTTGATGCAGTTCATCCTGCTCGTCGGTTTTCTCTACGAACCCATCGCCCGCCTCCACGGCGTCAATCAAACGCTGCTCAACGGCCTCGCCGCCGCCAAACGCGTATTTGCCATTCTCGATGATGAAACCGAGGAAGACCTCGAATCCGGCCAGACGCTTCAAAACATCCGT
Organism: Prosthecobacter sp.; assembly: GCA_044355475.1. Taxonomy (GTDB): domain Bacteria; phylum Verrucomicrobiota; class Verrucomicrobiia; order Verrucomicrobiales; family Verrucomicrobiaceae; genus Prosthecobacter. The sequence goes on along the minus strand of JBIKYB010000025.1, from coordinate 27,128 downwards.
GGCGAGGTCGAATTCCACTCCGTCACCTTCGCCTACCGTGCCGACAAGCCTGTGCTGCATGACGTTTCACTCCGCGCCGGCCGTCATCAAACCATCGCCATCGTCGGAGCCACCGGTTCGGGCAAAAGCACGCTCTTCCAACTCCTCACCCGCTTCTACGATCCGCAAAGCGGCACAATCACTCTTGATGGCATCCCGCTGAGCGACATCAGCAAGCGCTCCCTCCGCCAGTCGCTCGCTTACGTCACTCAGGAAGCCTTTCTCTTCGCCGGAACCGTGCGCGACAACCTCCTCCTCGGCAACCCCAGTGCCACCGATGACGAACTCTGGTCCGCACTAAGCTCAGCCTGCGCCGAAGACTTCATTCGCCGCATTCCCGAAGGACTCGATGCCGAAGTCGGCGAGCGCGGCGTCCTCTTGAGCGGCGGCGAGCGCCAGCGCCTCGCCCTCGCCCGCGCCTTCCTCAAAAACGCGCCGATCCTGCTCCTCGATGAAGCCACCTCCGCCGTCGATGTGAAATCCGAGCACCTCATTCAAGCCGCGCTGACGAAACTTCGTGCCAACCGCACCTCGATCGTCATCGCCCACCGCCTCAGCACCATCATTGAGGCCAACGTCATCCACGTCCTGCATCAGGGCCGCATCCTCGCCCACGGCACCCACGCCGAGCTCATGCAATCCTCCGCCTACTACCGCGAACTCACCGCCCTCGCCTTCACCCCAGGAGAGGGATCATTCCATTCTCCGTAGCAAGTCTGCGAAGGATGAACCTGATCTCTCCCCGATCCCGAAGGGATCAAAGAAGGTAGCCAGGGGTAAACTCGCGCAGCGAGTGCCACCCCTGGAATACCCGAAGCCCCCTTCTCACCCAAGGTCGCATGCCGAAGGCATGCAAGCAGGCCCCTTCAGCCCAACGCTCAGGCCACCACCTCGATCCGACTCGTCCCGCCCGCCCCACGCACGACCCGCACCTGCGTGGGAAGCCGCTCCTTGAGCAAATCCACATGCGAGATGAGCCCGATGGTCTTCCCGCGTGACCGCAGATTCTCCAGCGCACTCAGCGCCACCTCCAGCGTCTCCGAATCCAGCGTGCCGAAGCCTTCATCAATGAACAGCGAGTCGATGGGATGATGCCGACTTGCCAGCTCGCTCAGCCCCAAAGCAAGCGCCAGACTGGCGAGGAAACTCTCGCCACCTGACAAGCTCTCCATCGGCCGGTCCACATTCGCCTGATACAGATCGACGATGCGCAGATCCAGCTCATCACCCGGAGCCGCCATCAGGCGATACCGCTCGGCAAGCACCTTGAGATGCTCGTTCGCCAGCCCGATGAGCTGCCGCAGCGTGAGCGACTGCGCGAAGCGCGAAAACTTCGCGCCATCTGCCGACCCGATCAGCTCCTTCAAGCGGCCCCAACGCAGCGCCTCGGCCTCGGCGGCCTGCAATTCGGCTCCACCCGCCTCGCGACGCTTCCGCGCGTCGTTATCACTCTTCACCTGCTGCTCCAGCGAACCCACTTCGGTGCGCTTTGTCGCAAAGTCATCGTTCAGCCTCTTCGCCTGCGCCTCCAGCTCGCTCAAAGCTTCCACGTTCAGCACCGCCTGCCCTTCAAACGGCACTCGACGAACTTCAAGCTGCTCCAGCTTCGCCTTTGTCGCCGCGATCTGGGTTTGCAGCGTGTTCAGCGTCGTCTCGGACTCGCGCAGCGCGTTCTCGGCGGTCAAAACACGCGCTTCATGCTGCTGACGATCCTCAGCGAGTGATTTGCCGCCGAGCAGCTCATTCAACTGCGCCTTCAACGCATCCGCCTTCGCTCGCAGCGACACGCCTTCAGCCTTCAGCTCATCAAGGCGCTTCGTTTTCGCCGCTTCATCCGCCTTCGCGAGCTGGATCTCGCCTTCGAGCTTCTGCCGCTCACTGCGCTGCTGCGCCGCATCCTGCTGTTTCCTTGCAAACGTCGCCGCCCGCTTTTCGAGCGCGTCGAGTTCACGATCCATATGGAGTGGCGACGATTCGTCGCCCAAAACCGGCGTGGCGGGCCGACGACTCGTCGGCACTCCATAAACGGCGCTCCGAGCCTTCCCCTCTTCATCACTCCACTGCTCCAACACTCCATCCGCTGGGGCCTCCACCTCTGCGACACGCTTCCGCATCTCCGCCACTCGCTTCGTCTCCGCGCCGGCCTCCGCCTCTGCCTTCGCCAGCTCACGCTCCAGCATCGCCAGATCGCGATTCGCCTTCTCGCACTGCTTCTCCAGCGTCGCGAGCAGCTTCCGGGCAGTTTGGAGCTGCGACTCAAAACTCGCACAACTCATCGCGAAGGGATGCTCATTGGCTCCGCAAAGAGGACAAGGCTCGCCGGGCTTCAAATCATGCCGGTGCTCGTCAAAACCAGCCACCCGCTCCGCCTGCCGCGTCACCTCGCGTTGCGCTTCCAGCGCCTTCGCGAGCCTCTCCAGCTCGACGCGATCCGTTTGGGCTTTCGCGGAGCTTTCCGACGCTTTTTTTGCCAACGCCGCTGCCTGTGTTTCCGCTTCGGTGATCTTCAAATGCAACGTTTGCGCCTCGGCATGACGCTTTCGGCCTTCCGCCAGCTTTTCAAAGGCCGTGCGCCATTCTCTGACGGCCACGCGCAGCTTCGGCAAACGCTCCGCCAGCTCTGCATCATCCGCATTGTGCTTCAGCCACGCCTCCAGCGCCTGCGCCGCCTCGATATGTGCCGCGAGCGCTTTCTCCGCCGCTTCGCGACGTGATGCCGCCTCCTTCTGCTCCTTCGCCCAGGTTTGATACGTGGCGCGACTCTCCGCGAGGTGCTTTTCGAGCTGATCACTCTGCGCCGCCATGCCAGCGGCTTGTTCCCACACCGGCTCACGTTTCATGCGCTGCTGCTTCGCCTCATCGGCGAGCGCCTTGACCTTCAAAACCTCCGCCGCAGCCTGCGCTTGCGATGTTTGGAGCTGCTGCTCCGTCGCGGCCAGTTTCGTCAGCTCGGCCACGATGGACGCATGCTCGCACTGATCATGCCAGAGCTTTGTCGCGGCCTGACTTTCGGTTGTGAGCCGCTCGGCGGACGTGCGAGCCTCGGTGAGATCGGTTTCCAGTTTCGCCCGCGCCTCGTCATCCAGCACCGACACCGCGCCGAGGCTGGCTTTGAGCTGCTTCACCTGCTCGTCCTTCTGCCGATGCGTCTCGTAGGCCAGCACGGAGAGGTCGCTGTAGATCTCGGTGCCCGTGATCTTCTCCAGCAACTCCGCCCGCTCATTCGGCTTCGCCTTCAAAAACGCCGCGAACTGCCCCTGCGCCAGCAGCACGGACCGCAGAAAGCGCTGCGCATCCAGCCCCGTGAGCGATTCGATCATCGGGTCCACCTCGCGACCTTTGTCCGCCAGGATCTCGCCCGTCGTGGCATCCGCCAGCGTGCGCTGCACCGGCTTCAAATTGCCCGTCTTCGTCTTCCCCAGCCGCCACGTCGCCCGCAGCCGACGCCCGCCCGTCTCGAAATCCACTTCGGCAAAACACTCCATCGTGTGCCGGCTCATCATCTCATCTGCCTTCTCATTCCCATAACGCGCCGCGCGGCCATACAGCGCCAGCGTCATCGCATCCAGCAACGTCGATTTCCCTGCCCCCGTCGGCCCCGTGATCAAAAACACCCCCGCCGCACTCAACGGCACCTCATCAAACCGCACGACATGCTCCCCGCTGAGCGAGTTGAGGTTCTGGAGTCGGACGGCGAGGAGGCGCATGGGAACGAGAGTGACAACAATTGAAGCTCTAAAGTGGGTCAGGAATCTGCACTCGTTCTCTCAGTGATGGGCACTGGCAAAGTCCCGTTCTTTTGGCGACTCTCAAATGAATCGCCTGCTTTGCATCGATTTATGACAGTCGTTTCGGCAATGGGAGCCCCCATCGTCCAATAGAGCCAACCATTCTCTGAGAAGTAGATGAACGTGCGTCGATAAAAAGGCTTCTCGGCCCCATGCTCTCTTATATGCGTCACTAGCGCTTGGAAAAGCGCTTCCTCAACTCGTTCTCGCACAATATATTCATGAGGCCATTCCGACATCGTTTTGGCGAAAGTCCATCTTTCAGACTCGACGAACCGCTTTAGCTCAGGTGGCAGTGCCTTCGAATCACTCATCACTGGCTTGCGGCGGGGTTTGAGAAGGTGGAATGACCGAAAGCGCCGCACCAATCATGCGCAAAGAGTTCACAACCTTGTGAACCACGATGTCTTTGTCTTCTCCAGTAACGATTGGGACACTCACAAGAAAATCATTGTTGCGCGTGACAACCACAAATTGGTTTTCAATCGCCCATGATTCTAGAACCGGTCGAACAACTTCAGCGCGGCCGAACTTGCCTGGGCTGAATAGCAGCCACAAAGGAGTTAGGCCATACTGCTTCCAAAACACGAAGTGAATGCCAAACCATGCGCCAACCGATGCATCGCCTACAAACCAAAGATAACGCCCGATCCGTTCCCAGGATGCCTGCGGCTTCAATCCATCGAGGTCGATAATTTTCTCGGTAACAGCTAGTTGCACTGCATCCTGAACTACCCTGCCAAGATCAAGAATGCGAGCAGGACTCCTCTGGTCGGAGATTTCAACCGCTGAGAAAGGAACAAATGCATCCCTGTCGGCTTCCTCGCAAAGCGACCGTAGCTGCAACACATCAGCCATTGCTCGAGAATCTCCCGCCGCACCATTCTCGATCGTCGAAAGTATCTTGGACCATGAAGTCAGTGAAATCGTCGGTCCCAATTGAGTGTCTGCTGAAAAAACGATTCCTGACGGAATGGCGCGAGCAGAATGACCGACTTCAGATTTTTCGAGGCGTATAAGCAGCTCTCTCCATGCCGTTTGTTCGCGAGCGGCTGGCACGATAAAAATCAGGGCCGCTGGCTGTTCCAGTTTTGCTAACTGCTTCAGATAAGAAACCGGTTGGTTGTCGGTCAACCCCGCCCAGAATTTGTTTTCCACAAACACTCGTGGTTTTTCCCCATCGAAGCCCCACATGTCGGGCCTTATATTTCCTTCACTCTGCTGCGTCCGATACCTGATTTCTGGCAGCGACGGCTCGATACTTCGAAGCATCTGATTGAATGCGTTTCTAATCGCTGGGTAGTTGTCGAGGATGTAGGCAAGCGCATCAGTTGCTACATCTTCGTTAACTTGGGAAAATCGTTTCTGAACTATATGGCTGAATACCGTGCTCATGAGGTTGGAATGACAATTCGTGACTGATTGTTGGACGTATGTTGTTGAGATGCACTGCCTATTCCAGTGGCCTTCATGCCGATAGTCAGGCGATGGCTCTCGCCTCTCTCAACGCCAGCAGCTCATCAAACACGGCGGTGAGTTCGTCGCCTTCGATCTGCTTTTCGTGCAGGAGTTCGCGGAAGACGTCGCGGGGCTGGAGGTCGTGGAGGGTGGGGGCGGTGGATTGCCAGGGGGCGGTTTCGGAGACGGGGAGGTCGGCACGATGGGAAACCGGCCAGCGAAAGCCTGTTGGCCGGATATGGCCGGATTTTGGCCGGATCGCGTTTCGGCCATGACGGCAGCCCCGCTGAGAGAGTGGTGAGGCTGGAGCCGGAGGGTGAAGAGGCGCATGGCGGCATCCATAGACGGCCACAGGCGCGATGGAAATGGCAGATTGCGAGGCGGCTCATCGGTCGTATTCTTGGCCCCATGAAAACCGCCGCCATCAGCGAGCTTCCGAAAGTCTGGACTGACATCCTCCGCTGGGTCACAGCGGGTGAAGAAGTACAGCTCACGGACAGCGACAAGACCGTCGCCCGCGTGCTGCCGCCTGCGCCTGCAGCACCAGACTTCCTGGCTCGTGCTCAAGCCATCTGGGGTGAACAGCCCGAAGGGACAACGCTAAGTGCGCTCGTGGAGGAGGGGCGCGGAACACGATGATCTACTTGGACACCGGTTGCCTCGTCAAACTCTACTACCCGGAGCCGGAAAGCGCGGCGGTGGTCCGTCGAGTCGCGGGAAGGCCCGTGATTTACACTCCGCTGCATGAGCTGGAGTTGGCCAATGCGCTGAATCAGAAGCGTTTTCACCAGCAGGCTACGGAACAGCAAGTAACTGCTGCTCTCGCACTGATTCAGGCAGACCTTGCCTCCGGCGTGCTGGTGGCACCGGCCTCGGTCTGGCAGATGCATTTCCAATCGGCGGTGCAGCTTTCGATGTCCCACACGCCAACGATTGGTTGTCGTTCGCTCGATATTCTTCACTGCTCAATCGCCGCAGATCTTCAAGCAGCGGAGTTCATCACCACGGATGGCAGACAAAGCCGTCTGGCGCAGGCGATGGGGCTGACATGGTCGGCGTTGTAACGCGAAGAATCACGCCGTCGTCTTCGCCTCTCTCAACGCCAGCAGCTCATCAAACACGGCGGTGAGTTCGTCGCCTTCGTTGTGCTTTTCGTGGAGTATTTCGCGGAAGACGTCGCGGGGCTGGAGGTCGTGGAGGGTGGGGGCTTTGGCTTGCCAGGGGGCGGTTTCGGAGACGGGGAGGTCGGCGAGGACCTTTAATATTTCGAAGCGGGCGGCGGCGGCATCGCGGACCTGGCGGTCGAGATCGGGCTCGGGGGCGTCGAGCTTCACGGTGACCTCCGCCCAGGCTCCGGCAGGCACGTTGGCGAGATCGGCGGCGAGCGTGGCATGGTCGGCCTTCACGCGGACGAGGGCGCGAGTGATGGGAATGGGAAGAGTCTGAATCTCTATTCTCCTGCCCCCATTCTCTTGCCTATCTAATGCCTTGGTAGGCAGAAGAATGGGGGCAGGAGAATGGTTTTGAAGGTCGAGGATGACGACGGACTTGGCATCGGCGGCCTCGGAGAAGCTGAGGGGGATGGGTGAGCCGCTGTAGCGGATGGTTTCGTTGCCAGCGACCTTTTGCGGGCGGTGGAGGTGGCCGAGGGCGGTGTAGTCGAAGCCGTCAAAGATGTCCGCGCCGACGCAGCCGAGGTTGCCGATGTGGATGTCGCGCTCGCTGTCGCTGGTGGTGGCGCCGAGGACGGTGAGGTGGCCCATGGCGATGACGGGACGGCCTTGGGCGAGAGCGCAACACGCGGCGAGCTGCGCGGCGTAGTGGGCGCGGATGGCGGCACGGACCTGCTCATGCACGGTGGCGAGCGTTTCACCCGCGGTGGCCTGGCGGAGGTCACGCTCGCGCAGGAAGGGCACGGCGGCGACGACGGCTCCGCCGAGATCGACGAGGTTGTTTTCGCCGGCGTGGCCGAAGACATGCACGTCGAAGCGGCGCAGCAGGTCACGCGGGGCGTTGAGGTGGGAGGCGGAGTCGTGGTTGCCGCCGGTGATGATGGCCTTCACCGTTTTGAGATCGGCGAGGCGCTTCAGGAAGTCGAAGTAGAGCGCGACGGCCTCCTGCGGCGGATTCGCGGCATCGAAGACATCGCCGCTGAGCAGCAGCGCGTCGATTTTTTCGCTGCGAAGCGTTTCGATGAGCCAGTCCACGAAGGTCGCGTGCTCAGCGAGGCGGTCCCGCTCGATGAGGCGGGCACCGAGATGCCAGTCGGCGGTGTGAAGGAGGCGCATGCGGGTTGGATAGGTAGGGCGCTTGCTCCTGCAAGCGCCGTCGTGCGCTGGCCGGTCCGTTGGCGGAATATGTTTCAGCTTTCGAACACGATAGAACATGCGGAAGGCGGCTGGGGACCAGCCGCCCTACCGCAGAATTGGCAGCAGCACGCGTGAGGCATGCGCTTTCTCGTGCAGGATGGTGTGCGTGCCGGGCTTCGTTTCCTTCATCCAGTCGATGGTTTGAGGGCCGCCGGTTTGATTGTTTGGCTCATACAACGGCGCACCGGTGCTGGCGACGGTGACGCGGAGGCGGTGGCCTTGATTGAGGATGATGCTGGTCCAGCCGATGTGCCATTTGAGCTTCGCGGGTTCGCCAAGCTTGAGCAGCACTTGGCGATCGAAGCCTTCGCGATAACGCGCACGCAGCGGGTAATCCATGAGCACCATGCTGCGGCCATCGGGATAAACGTCGGAAACGCGGAGGATGAAGTCGGTGTCGGTGACGGTGGATTTGACCCACAACTCGGCCTCGATCTCGCCGGTGATTTCGAGCGGCTTCGCCAGCGGCTCGGTGGTCCAGATGCGCACGTCTTGTTGTTTCTCGAAGGGCTGGCCATCTTTCGCGCCGAGGAAGCCGCGACCGGGCATTTCCATCGGCTTGAGCGGATCACAATCGTAGCTGGTGCTGCTGTTCGTCGTGGAAGGCGCGGCGGATTTCAACGCAGCGCCGTCGTGGAGATAGAAGCTGGTCTTTTCGACCTGCGGCGGCCAATCTTTGGCCTCGCGCCAGACATTGCCGGGCGCATTGGACTCGCCGACCGCGCCCATGACGTAGTAGCGCACGGCGGGCTCTTTTTCGACGCTGTTGTCGATGCCTTTGAGCCAGTGATCGAACCAGCGCACCATGTGCTCGACCTCGGGCCAGGTGGCGTTGTCGGGATAGACGAGTTCGGCGACTTTGCTGCCTTTGTTGAGGCGGCCATGCAGCCACGGGCCGAGCAGGAGTTGCTGCGGTGCGTTCTTTTTGCGGCCGATGAAGCTCTGCACGCTGCCCTGCACCATGAAGTCATACCAACTCCCAATCGTGAAGCATGGCACGTTCATCTTGTCGAAATGCAGCGTGCAGTCCTCGGCACGCCAGTAGTTGTCATAGTCGGGATGCTGATCCCACTCGCGCAGCAGAGCGGCGTTGTCCTCGGGATTGCGGCAATTCGCACCGAAGTCGGCGAAGCGTCCCGGACGCGTGACACCGCCGATGCGGTAGCCTTCGTGAAACAAGCTGAGGCCGGTATCGACCATGTACTGGCACTTCAATGACGGCGGTTGTGTGACAGCGAGAAAGTTCTGCGCGAAACCGCCCTGCGAACTGCCGAAGGTGCCGACCTTGCCCGTGCTCCACGATTGCTTCGCCAGCCATTCGCAGGTGTCGTAGCCGTCTTTCTGCACGCCCCAGGCCAGAGCGCGATAGCCGACGTATTTTCCCTCACTGAGCTGTGAACCGCGAAAATTCACCATCGCCACGGCGTAGCCACGACAGGCGAGATCGGCGGAGTTTTTGCGCGTTCCGGCGCTGGTGAGACCCGCGTAGCGCTGTTCGAAGACGACGGGCCATTTACCATCGCCTTCAGGAAGGTAGAGATAGGCGGAGAGCCGCACGCCATCGCGCATCGGGATCATCACATGCTCTTCGCGCACGCCGGGGAGATCGAGTTTCGGTAATTCCTGGGAGAATGAGATCGAAACAAGGGCAAGGAGACAAAGCAGGCTGGGTTTCATCCAGCGAATACGCATTCACGGGTGCGCATCCATCGCGCACGCTGCAATCAGCGTTGCAGCAAGCTGCGCACTTGATCCTCAGTGTAGGCTCCGTCGGTGGTCGAGGTGGCTTCGAGATTTTCGATGATGTTTGGCTGCCTTGGCCTGCTCTGGGAGCGCGTGAGCGCGGAGTTGGTTCGGAATGAATCGCCAGCGCCACGGAAGGTGGACGAACCCTCACGCGCCTGCTGGCTGCCGAAGCGTGACTGGTCCGCCTTAAACGAACTCCCGGCCATGGAGGACTGGCGATCACCGAGGGAATAGGTCATGTCGCCTGCTTTGGAGCGAGATTTGCCGAACGCGCTCTGGTTCGTCTTGAACTGCTTCTGCCCGGCATACGAATTGGCACCGCTGAAGCTATTCGAATGGTGCATCTGATTCTGAAAGAACTTTCCTGCGCCTCCCTTCGACATCTTGGGATCCGTGAGATGCTTTTCGTACTGACTGCGGTGGGAGTCGTCTGCTTTGCGGATTGCGCGCTGCTCCAGGCTCATCTCGGAGAGCTTCTTGGGCTGTTTCTCCGTGCCAGAGCACTGGCACAGCATGAGGCCAACGGCGGAACAGATCAGCACTGAAAACTTGGAGTTCATGGTTGGAGCATGGTGGTCGGCAAGGTCTGGCGGGTGAGAAAGAGCACTTCTTTCCGCACAGCGCCGGGCAGGCGGAATTTGGTCAGTTCCTGCTCGATGTGGGCCAGTTTGCCCCAGCTTTGGTAGAGTTCAAAGACGAGTTTTGCCGACTCGGCGGGCATGGCCCAGCTCATGCGCAGGAGGAAGGCCTCGGCGGCCTCAAACTCACGCTGACGGATGAGAAACCGCGCGTAGGCCGCATACAACTCGGCTTGCAGCGAGGTGGTGCCCTCCAGACGCTTCAGCGCAGCATCCAACAACTCACGCGCAAGCCCGGCATGACCCGTTTCTTCCAAAGCGCGTGCCCACTCAATGGTCTGCGCACCTCCGGGAAAGGACAGGCGCAGCGTTTCGGTGAACAGCTCGCTCACCGCAGCCTCGTCGTTCAAGGCGTGGGCCACGCGCACGGACAGCGGCAGCTTGCGGCCCTGCTCACGCAGTGTGGGAATGCCTGCGACGATCTCACAGGCATCCCAGGCCCAGTCTGCACGACCGCCGGCCAGCATGGCCTCCGCGCTGAACTCGATGCACTGGCGGTCTTTCTCCTCAGCCTTCTGCCAAGCGGCGATGAAATCACGATGCGCGTCCGCAGGCAGATGTTTCATAAAGGCGCTGAGCGCCAGCGCCGCCAGCGGGCGGTCCGTGCCTGCGCGTGCCTCGGTGCGCAGGATGGTCGTCCACCTTGCGGCTTGTTTACCCGCCGCCTGTGCTTGCAGCCAAGTTTGCAAATTCTTGAGAGTGTCACGATCCCGCGTCGTGACGCGGAACAGCGCGGAGATTTGCGCACGGCCACTCTCTGGGGTCCAGGCAGGATCGTTGGCCAGCACCTTGAGCTGCTCCAGGCGGAGCGTGAAGCGCTCATGGTCCCCTTTGAGCGTGCGCTCGGCCTGCGTGAGCAGGCTCAGCGCCTCGGCATCGCGGTCTTTTGCACGCAGTCCACCCGCCAGCGCGACCACGCATTGCAGAGATTTGCGCTCAACGCACAGCGCCATCAGCTCACGCGTTTCATTCATATCCGCTGTGGTGGTGGCAATCTGGCAGCGCAGCTTCAGCACCTCCTGCGCTACTGGATCGAGTGGCTCCGCCAGCGGCACCTCACGCAGGATCTTCAACGCGGCCTGGGACTGGCCGAGGCGCTGCAAAATCTGACCGCGATGCAGGCCCGCCTCGATGTCGAGATCGGTGCCTGCTTGATCGTTGGCGACGTAGGCAGCGTGCAGGCGGTCCCAGGCGGAGAGCGCGGCCTTGTCGTCCTTCATTCGCTCGTGCAGCAGGCCCAACTCACGCAGATAGGAGACCTCATGTGGGCGACGGCGTTCCAGCACTTGGGAGAATTTTTCGCGGAAACCGCGTCGGCGCAGCTCGTCGAGATTGAAGTCCCAGGCCAAGAACATCGCGTGTTTCTCACGCAGCGTGTCATCTCCGAGCGCGGGCGGTTTGAGCGGTGCCTCGGCCAGGAGCAGTTGCAGGGCAAAGCTCTGCCCGGGTTCGATCTCCATGGCCGTCTCACTCACCCGCAGCAGCCACTGCGCGTATTCGGGGTTCGACGGCGCTCGCGGCGGTAGCTGGCGGTAGAGGCTGATGGCCTCACGCGCCATGCCGACGGACTCCAGGCGGCTGCCGAGGTTTCCCAACGTGTCCACCGAATGCTCGGTGCGAAAATCCACCGCCGCCAAGTGCTCACGGATGAGGCGCAAGCGTGTCGGGTAGTCTGCCTCGCGCAGGCGAGAGAGCAGCTCATTGACGCGCCACTCGCCGAACTCCGAGTCCGAGCGCGGACCCAGCATGGTGGTGCCGTAACGCGCGGCGATCTGATCATTCGCACCCCGCACCACGCCGCTCATGCCCTGCTGCACCAGCAGCGCCTGAATTTCCCGCGTCTGCTCCCACAGACTGCGCTGATGCAGCGGCTCCTCGTAGCGTGAGGAGCCTTGTGGGATCTGACTGCCCTGCGTTTCCGCCATCTCACGCTGGGCCAGAAACGGCCCAGACAAAAAGCGGCCCAGAGTGTCCGCGCCTTTCTGGTCTGCGCCCGCCAGCCCGGTGATAGCGGCCTGCCGGATCAAGGTCATCGCCGAAGGGCGCGTGCGTTGCAGCCGCCGCCAGGCTGAGCGTAGCGCCTCCTCGCGCTGCTGCTCGGAGCCGGACATGCGGCTCAAAGCGGCCAGACTCAGCAAATACGGATCATAGGTGGAGCGGTAGCCTTCCTCCGTCACGAATCCATTCACCGCGTCCTCCAAATATTTCCGCGCCAGTTGCCAGCGCTCCGCACTTTCCGCGATGCGTGCGAGGAACAGCGAGTAGTCCATCTCCGGCGAGTGACGCGGGAGGCTTTCTCCCAGCGCCAGCGCCTCGTCGTAGCGCTGCTTGTCCTGCAGCTTGCGCGTCAGCTCAATGACCGCCGCATTCCCCAGCACGCGCGAATCTCCCAGCGCCCGCAAGTCCTCCGTGAGGAAGCGGAAATCCGGCACATCCACCAGCATTGAGGTGCAAGCGTGCAGCAGTTCCGTGCGCGCTTTCATCACCTCTGGCAGCCAGCCTTTTTCTCCCGCCCATTGCGTCACCTCGCTCATGCCATGACTGCGCATCGTCAGCCACACCTGGCAAAATTTCGCCTCCAGAGTGCTCAAATCCGGCAGAACCTTTTTCAACACCACGCGAAACTCCGCGCCAGCGCCCGCATAATAAAGCGCCCAGAGTTTTTCCACCTCAACTGCCTTTGCATCGCCGCTCCATTGCTTGATCCAAGCGCTCAAAGCCGCGCCGTCTTGGCTGCGGCGCAGTTTGGCCAATTCCTCGATGGAGCGCAGCCGCACCAGCGCCGCGTCGTCTGGCAGTTCGGCAAATTCAGCACGGGGCTGACCCAGAAAGGCGCGCAGCGTGTCCATCTCCTTGCGCTCCAAACCGGGCGCGAAGTCCAGCAGCGACACGAGATCTCCCGTGGTCACGCCGCTGCCACCACGCCGCGTGTCCGAGAGTGGTAGCGGGGCGCGAATGCCGCTCACCGCGTACGTTCCCGCCTTCACCGGCGTCGTCAGCACCGCCAGCAGATGCTTTTCCGCCTCCGCCTCATCCGCGAAGCGCAGGCACTTCAGCGCCAGCCGCAGACGTGCGCGACCATCCCACGCCTGCACTCGCGCCATCTGCTCATACACACGCCGCTCCGCCTCATCCTGCCCGGTGGTTTGATAATACTTCGCCAGTTCGGCCAGCGCCGTCACATCCTGCGAGAAACGGCTCTCCAGCCGACGCCGCACGCGATCCGCTTCCGTGATTTGAAAGGTCTGCTCCAGCAACTCTACCAGCCGCCGCGACTCCGCCGCGATCTCCTTCGGCGGTGCGGTGGCCGCGATCTGTTTTTGGAAATAGATCGCCGCTTTCACATCCGCCACCTTCAGCGCCGCGTCGCGCAGTTGATCCAGCGAGAACGGCGTGTCCGGCGCGGTGTAATACGCCTGTTTCATGCTCGCAAACGCCTTCGCATGCTCGCCGCCGCGCTCAAACACCTGCGCCAACGCCTCATGATAAAATCCATCGAACGGATGCCGCTGCACCCGCGTCAGCAGCGCCCGCTCCAACAGCTTGAGGCGGTCACGCGCCACCGTGGGGGCCAGCTCGCCGCCGCTGGCGTCAGAAAACGTCAGCCGGTCGATGCAGCGGCGCAAAATCTCACGGCGGCGCTTCACATCCGTCTCACGCTCGATGATCTGCGCCTGCACCTCCACATGCTCCGCGATGCGATGCTGCCTCAGCAAAATGTCCGCGTAATTTTCCAGCAGCGGCAGCGCCGCCGGTCCCTCCGCACGCCGCACCGCTTGCTTCCACAAATTCAGCGCGTCCTCCGCGCGACGTTGCAGGAAATAGATCTGCGTCAGCGCCGAGAGGAGCTGCCCGGACTCGGGATACTCGCGGTAAACGCGCTCCAGCAGCCTCGTCGCCTCCACACCTGGCGGCGGCAGTGGGAAGCCGCCTTTCCAGCCTGGGCTTTCCCGATCCGCATCTGCCCGGCGTTCCGACTCCATCAGCAGCTCTGCCAGCCTTAGCGTGTAGCGCACGCGTCCTGCGGCGTCCTGCTCCGAAAGGACGCGCAACTGGCGCTCCATCAGCGCGAAATTTTCGTCCGCCTGCGCCAGATCCAGCTTCAACTGCTCCACCATCAACGAAACCACGCGTTTCCGGCCGGTGAGCGGATCAAACATCAACGCGTGCAGAAGATCATAAGCCTGCTCGAACTGATGAGTGCGCAGCGCCCACCAAAAGCCGCGAAACACGACCGCCGTGCCCTCGTTCGGCTTCGCAGCGCCATCTTTACCAGCAGCGATCTTCTTTTGCGCAAACTCAAGCACACGCTCGGGCAGTTTCTCACGCGTCGGCCCCTCGGCCTCATCGCTGGCAAAGCCCGAACCCGTGAATGCATCTGGCAGCTTGAACTCTGCGGCGAGTCCCTGCGGTTTGGCCTCGGTCTTCTGATTCCCCATGAGGATCGAGAGCAGCCGCTCGTCCACATCCACACGTTCCTCGTCCGTGGTGCTCGCCTGCCAGGCTTTTTCCACCCAGAGGGCCGCCTCCTCATTGTCCCCCTGCTCTGCCAGCAACTCAGCCAGGCGCAGCCAAGCATCCCGGCCTGCGCCCGGCTTGGACACTGCCTCGCGGGCTAGGATGATCGCGCTATCGAGGTTGTTGCTCCCCGCGAGGAAGGCGGAGGCATCACTCAGGCGTTTTTGCCGTTCCTCCTCGGTCCCAGCGGCGCTGGTGAAGTCACGCAGCAGCTTATCCTCCGCCGCCACATCCCGGCGAGAACGAAAGAAGGACGCCAGCTCAAACACCGCCTCCGCCTTCTGCGGATCACGCGCCACACGGGCGCGCAGGATTTTTTCGATCACCACATCCAGCGCCCGCGTTTGGGCAAAGACGAGCACCTGCTTCTCCACATCCGTGCTGTTCTGGACTTCGAGAAGCTGGAGGAGGCGTTTCACCGCGCTCGCCGAATCGCTGCCGCGCAGATCGGCCTCACAGCGCAGCAGCACGATGGCCGGCAGGTCTCCACCGTCGTTTTTCAGCCGCTCATCCATCAGTTTCGCCGCTTCGACCGCGCCTTCGTGGTCCAGCAGCGCCCGCACCAGTGCCCAACGGTAATCTTCCACCTGCGGCACCGCTTTGACCAGCTCACGCAGCCATCTCACCTGCTCGTCCACCTCCACGGTGATCTCAAAAAAACGTGCCGCGTCGGAAAGCGCTTGCTCCGAGGGCGGCACCGCCTTCGCCGCCGTCACCAACGCCTTTTGCAACTCTTCCAGCATCCCAAACCGCTCGTGCAACCGCACCCGGCGGCGGAAAAAGTCGAGGTAGCGCCCGTCGCGGAAATGCAGGAGCGCCAGGCCGTCTTTGAGCGCCTTGTCCGCCTGCGGGAATTGGTCCGCATGCTCATGAATCCGCGCCAGATCGTAAAGCGCGTCCAGTTTGCGCTGCGGGTCTTTTTGATCGGCCAGTTTGGCAAAGAAACTCGCCGCGCGTTCGGGAAATCCCGCCTGCAGGAGCAACTGTGCCACCTGACGCGCCAGCGCGAAATCCTCCGGCTGCAAGCGCGCCGCTGTTTCCCATGCCTCGGCTGCCTCCGCGTTCTTGCCACCGCCCAGCGCCAGATTGCCGATCTCAATCCACGTCGCGGCGCTCTTGTCAGCCTGCGCCAGTCGTTTGAGCAGCGCGATCGCCTCCTCCGGCTGTTTCAGCTCCACCGCCACGTCCGCCCGGCTGCGTAGAGCGAAGACATTCACCGGCTCCGCTTTCAACACCTCGTCATACTTCGCCGCCGCCGCCGCCAGATCACCGCTGCGCCGCAGCAGATGCCCATGCACCAGCAAAACCGCTGGATGCTTCGATGCCGCCGCCTGCTGCGAGACATTCTCCACCAGCAGCTTGGTCGAGTCATGCTTCTCATACAGCGTCCACAGCAGGTCCAGCACGCGACCGTATTCCGGCTGCTGCACCAGGAGGGAGAGATACTCGTTCGCCAGCCGCGTCTCCCGCTCCGCCCACGGCTTGCTCACCGTCTGCGCCCCGGCTTGCAACGCCAATGCCACCACCAGCGTCCCCAGGAGACACTTGAATCGAGACAATGGTCCTGCGGCTTCCAGCATAATCTTCCAGACGATCATAGCGGCCTTTGCGACCCACGCCAAGCGGCAACACCGCGTTCTGGCAGATGCGTCAGGGCTTAGGCACCAAAATCACAGAAGATGGGGGGGGATGGGAGCCAAGCAGAATGACTGTGAAGCGTCCCGGAATCCATTCTTCTGCCCCCATTCTTCTGCCTATTCTTGGCTTCTGGGTTGTTTTGTCTGAACCACCCTAACCAGTCGCTCGCTTCACGCGTAAGCCCTGCTGATACACAGGGCAGAGCTTACTTGCCAAAATTGGGTACTCGAGAAGCCTGATTGATAGCGCACGTCATCAGGTTTTGTGATTTGCCGCAGATTCAGGGAAGCCACAGATGCACCTAATCTGCGGCTTTCCTGAATCTGCGGCTAAACTTGGCGCAACGACACCGTTTTATTTTACCACTCATTTTTCTTTGAGCGGCAGAGGTTTGAAGTTTCAGATTCCAAGTTTCAAGTTTGGCCCCTGATCTTCCCATTCTCCTGCCAATTTCTGAGCCTCTACACCGACACGGCGTCATTGGCTTGAGGCTGCGGCTTGGTCTCTGGAGCCTTGGGTCGGACCTGATCGGCGATCAAGCACAGGCCACCGCTGAAGGCGATGACGACGCCGAGGATGATACCAATAAAACGGTCCTGCATGCGGGCTGCGTTGACGACGCGCTCAGGCAACAACGAGCTGGCGCTGTGGCCTGGCACAGACACGTCATAGACCGCCAGGAAATGGATGAGCAAGAACGCACCGCTGACGAGCAAAAGCCAGCCTGCAATGCAGAGCATCGAGGTCGGAGGTAGCGAAGCCAAGCGGGCATCCTCGGCCCTCTGCCGCACTGTCTCTGCGGCGATGCGCTCCGCCCTAGCGGCATCACGCGCAGGTGCCTCTGCCAGCCAGCGCTCACGCTCTGCTTCCGCCGCTGCTGCCGCTGCCGCCAGCCGCAAGGCTTCTTTTGCACGGTGCTGTTCAAGCCAGGGATTGAGCCTCTGCTTGAGGCAGAGCAACGCGACGGCGAACAAGCCGCCAACGATCACGGCGAGCGCGATGTGTGCGACATCTGCAGGAGCGAGGGCGAGGTGAAGAGTTGAGAGTGTGTTCATCGTGGGGAGCGGTGGTCAAAGGTGTCGAGGATGGGGCAGGCTTCGGGGCAATTGCGGAAGAGGGCGCAAGATTTTTTCATGGCCATGTGCCTGGGGGCTTTTTTGCGGGCGAGTAAACCACGTCTCTCCTCGGTGGCAAGCCTGGCTCAAGGGCGTCTTTAGAGAAGGCCTCGCTGCCGAGGATTTTCTGAAACACGCCGAGCTTATGCCGCAGCCTGGCTAGCTCTTCTTCCGCCAGAAAAGCGCGTGCCATCCAACCTTCGGCCTGCGCTTCTTCTCGCACCACAAGCAGTGCTGCATTTGCTCGAAGGGACCGGTCCATGCGGGCTTGTTCGAGGCGACGGTGATGTCTGAGGGCGCGAAGCCGGTGATGGGCAGTCGCTGGATGGCGGAGGCGTCGTTCGGCGTGAAGCGTGAAGCGTGAAGCGTGATGATTGGCAGGCTGTTGGTGAAGGGGTATTCCCCAAAAAGACGTCGTCCAAATCCTCGGCCTGAGCAGGGGCACCACCCGACTATGCGTCAACATCCTATTGGAAAGCTGGACGCCTCTGACCACACGAACGCTGTGGCGAAGGCCATTGAGCGCGAAATCATGCCTCTGGAAAGAAGCTAGGATTGACTCCGCCAAGGCAATTTGGGTAAAACTTTCGATATCTAGACTTCCAAAATAACGCCCCCCCCTTCAAGCGGATCTTTTGTCTGGAGAAGAAGCCACCACCACCATGCGCATCAAACCGGCACTCGGACTTTGTGTCCTCGTCTTCATCGCATGCCTTCTCGGCCTTCACTTTTCGGCTCCAGAGCATGCCTCAACGCAAGTGCCATGCGTGGACGGAGCGCTCTGTGGGAGCGCCAAGGTGGACACGGCAGCGGTGCAGGAGAAAGCAGCGCGAGTGAAAGCGGCACCAGTCGTGGTGATGGAATCATCTGACCCGCTGGTGCGCTTTGATGACTGGAGCCGGCGGTATCTTGCGGCCTCGGAGGCTGAGAGGGCTGGATTGATGGCCGAAGGGATGACGCTGGCGAAGGCACGGCGGCCTGTTTTTAAAGAGCTGATCAAAGACAATCCGCGCCAAGCGCTGGAGCAGGCGGTGCCGATGGTGGTGCGGCAAAAGCTGCCGGGCGACATCGTGGCGCTGCTGGAGCGGCGGATGAACAAACGTGCGGGTGTGACCGTGTATCAGGGCGTGCCTGCGGAAGGGCAGCCTCTGCCGGAGCCGGGGAAGACGCTGACGCATCGCATCGCCGAAGTACCCGGAGAGGGTGCCTACAATCTGCATGTCTTTGGCCGCCGCGCGAAGTCAGTGATCAATGTGCCGAACGCGGCTCTCAATGGGGTGATCGTGGATCGTGAATTCGCGGCAAGTGAGTCTCCGCTGCGTGTGCTGGAGGTGGGGGAGCTGCCAGACCTCAGCAAGACGGCGGTGACCGAATGCCCGGTGTCTGGAAAAGTGACGCTGGCAGAGGAGGACGCGGAACTGGCGATCTCGGCTGAGCAGCAGGAAAGCGTGATCGAGACGCCGGAGGAGGTGATTTATCTCTGCGGCCCTTACCACGCCACCTTTGTGCAGGATCAACTGATCTACGGCGAAGGCACGACAGGTGGCCCCATAGCCCTCACTGGCGTGCTGCCTGCTCCGCCAACACCGGCCATCGGCCAGCTCAAGGTGCTGTACATTCCGATGACCTTCCAGGACCAGAACGACCAACTGCCCACCGAGTCAAAGAGCTATGAAATCATGCGCAATGTGGCGGACTACTACTCGAAGTCGTCGTATGGCAAGCTGACCACGCAGACGACGGTGACACCGCATGTGAAGCTGCCGAAAAACGAGGCATGGTATGTGCAGCGCGACAGCTCCAACGGCGGTGATCTCAATGGACTCGGCATGGAAATGGATCATGCGCGCGAAGAGGCACGGAAGCTCGGCTTCGACTGGCAGGACTATGATGTGACGATCCTGCGCCTCATCGGCGGCCCGCGTGCGACAGGCGGCTGGGGCGGTGGCGGCAATGTCTGGGTCTATGGCGACAGCGTGGGCGTGACGGCCCACGAGATCGGCCATACCTTTGCTCTGGATCATGCCAACTTCTGGGACACGGCGGGCACCAGTGCCATCGGCCCTGGAGCGAATGCCGAGTATGGAGACAGCTATGACAACATGGGCAGCGGCAGCGTGCCAAAAGACCAGTACAACGTGGCGGCGAAGGTGCAGGTGAAGTGGCTGCCGCAGAACTATGTGCAGAATGTCACCACCAGCGGCCTTTATCGTATCTACGCCTTTGACCAGCCGCAACTCGACCCGAGGAACCGCTACGCGATCACGATCACCAAGGACTCCCAGCGCACCTACTGGGGCGAGGTGAGGCAGCTTTACAATGGCGACACTGGGCGCCCCTGGGCGGACAAAGGCATGCTGCTCGGCTGGAAATACCCGAACGGCAGCGGTGGCAACATCCAGCTCATCGACACCACACCCGGCTCCCCCTACGGCAAGGACGATGCCGCCATCGCTCTGGGGCAGACATTTGGTGACACGGAGTCCGGCATCTTCATGACCACGCTGGGAGTGAGCGATACGACTCCGAAGTATGTGGATGTGCTGGTGAACATCGGTGACTTCAGCTCTAACACGGCCCCCACGCTGTCACTGACCGCCTCTGCCAATGTGGTGCCGCAGAACGCGACCGTGACCTTCACGGCGGATGCGAGTGATCTCGATGGCGATACCCTGGCCTATCAGTGGCAGCACTGGGGTGACACCGGGCTTAAAATCGTGTCACCGAATGCGCCGGTCATCACGCGCAACTTCAACACACAAGGCAGCTACGTCGTTAGCTGCACGGTCAGCGACATGAAGGGCGGCAGCATCACACGCACCACACTGATCACGGTGGGCACAGGCGGCGGGCGTTTCACCATCAGCGGGCGTGTGATGGCCGGTGAGCAGGGGCTGCCCGGCGTGCTGCTCACCGCCAATGGCACGAATCCTTCCATCACGGATTCGGAGGGTTATTACACCATCGCCAATCTGACGGCGAACACCTACAGCGTGACGCCCCAGCTCTACGGCTACTCGTTTGGAGAGCTTTTTAACAATAGCCTTCCGGTGGGACCGAACTACAACGGCGCGGACTTCGAGGCCGAGGGACTGCCATCCGTTTCTCTCACCGCCTTTGATGCCAACACCACGGAAAATGCAGTGGGTGACACGGCGGTCTTCCGCCTCACGCGCACAGGCGACACAGCGGTTCCCCTGGTGGTGAATGTGAACCCCGCCATCGGCACGGCGGTGACAGGTGACTACACCTTGATTCCGGCGCTCGCGGCGGGCTCCGGCGGGTTCAGCACCTTCACCATCCCGGCGGAGTCGAGCACGCTGGACATCGTGCTGACACCGGCGAGTGACACGGCTGCGGAAGGGCCTGAGACGGTGACATTTGCCCTAGCAGCGGGTGCAGGTTACCTGATCACGCCGAATGCAGGTGCGGCGCAGGTGGTGATCGCGGATGACGACACCGTGCTGCCAAAAATCAGCCTCGCCGCCACCACGGACACGGCGGATGAAGGCACCGGCGCAGTGGGTGTCTTTACCGTGACACGCACGGGCTCCACTGAGGTGAATGTGACTGTGAACTATACGGTGACTGGCACGGCGGGCAGCGGCGTGGATTATAATGCCCTGAGCGGCAGTGTGGTGATCCCATCCGGCAACCGCACAGCAGTGGTGAACCTCACACCGATCAATGACACGCAGGTGGAACCGATGGAAACGGTGCTGCTCACGCTCTCGACGAATGCGGCCTATGTGCTCGATCCCACGGCATCGAGCGCCACGGTCAGTCTTTTTGATGATGACACGAATGTTGTCACCCTCTCGGTGACCGATGCCTCGGCGCGGGAGGTGGATCTGACGGAGCCGGGGAACGCAGCGGACAACGGCACCTATCTCGTCACCCGCACGGGTGATGTGTCCGCAGCGCTGACCGTTTATTATTCCGTGGCTGGAAGCCCCAGCACAGGGGTGCCAGCCATGCATGGCGTGGATTACGAGTCGCTGCCGGGGGTGCTGCTCATCCCGGCGGGCTCTGCCTCGGCCAGCATCACCATCGTTCCGCGCTGGGATGGCTTTGGCGAAACAGCGGAGCAGGTGCTGCTTCAGCTCGGTGCCGGTCCCACCGACTATCGGCTCGGTGCCACGACTTCCGGCACAGTGACGATTCTTGACAGTGCGACATCGAATGCGCCCTACGTCGAGATCTCCGGCCAGACGAGCGCCATCGAGGGCAGCACGGCGGGCGTCATCCGTTTTTCCATCAAAGGCAGCATCGCAGGCACCGTAGCCGTGCCTTTCAGCCTGAGCGGCACCGCGACACATAGCGTGGACTACAATGTCACCCTGCCCACGACACCGGCAGGCAGCACTTATGATTCAGCCAGCGGCACAGGAGTCATCATGATGACTGGCAGCGGCAGTGTGGCATCCACGGTGAATCTCACCTTCGCGACCATGAATGACACGGCGCTGGAGGACATCGAGACCATCGTCTGCACGCTCACACCGAGTGCCGCCATCTCCACCTACCCGCCCACGAGCACGGCCAGCATCTGGCTGCGTGACAACGACCAGCCAACCGTCTGGGCGGACTCCCAGGTAGGCACGACCTCCGCCACGATCAACCGCGTCACCGAGGGCAGCACCACGACAAACATGAAGTTCTACCTCTCACGCACCGGCTCCACAACGGCGGCACTGAATGTAAACTATTCCCTTCAAGGCACGGCCACTCCAGGCACAGACTTCACTGTGACGACGAATGGCACGCTGACCTTTAACAATGGCACCCGCTCCGGCACACTGACCATTCCGGCGGGTGCCTCGGGAGCGAGTGTGAACCTGAGCGTGGCCAGCACCAATGACTTGGTTGTTGAAGGTGTGGAGACGATCATCCTGCAACTGGAGGCTGGTAGTTATTCGAAGACACCGAATGCCACCATCTTTATCGACGACAATGAAACCGCGACTCAGACCGTGGCCTTTACCAGCAATGGCGCGTCCGGGCCGGAGAGTCAGACTGCCGTGAATGTGCCCGTGACTCTCGCCTCCCCTTCTTCAGGCACCACGACGGTGGATTATTACCTCGATAGTGGGTCGCGCAGCTCCGCCAGCAGCACCACCACAACGCCCACACTGCCCTACTGGACACGGGTCGTACGGGCTGGCGATGCACTCACGAGCTACATCTCATCCGATGGAGTCATCTGGCAGCCGGTGGGCACCACGCAGACTTTCACCATGTCATCCGCCAGCTATACCGCCGGTCTGGTGGCCATGTCCTCCACCTCCGGCGTTAGTTGCACCGCCACACTCGACAATCTGAGCATCACTGGTCTGGATGGAGGAGGCACATCAGGTGCGGCGGCGTTTGGCAGTGTCGGCACGACGAACCCGGCCAGCACGAGCAGTCAGGCTGGCGGAGTCTATACGCTCAATGCTGGGGGAGTTGGCCTTAGCCTCAACAGCACTTCCGACACGTCCTGTTATGTGTCCTTCGCCATCACCGACTCGGCCAACTGCACCATCACGGCCCGAGTCACCGGCATCACAAACGGCAACAACACCTCTCGAGCAGGGGTGATGATCCGCGAGAGTAGCGCGACGGGTTCAATGCAGATGACCACGGTGGCGGAAAAGGCGGGCACGGCACGCATGATCCGCCGAAGCTCAACCTCCGCCAACGCCACCTCCAGCACGACGACCATCCTCCGTCCTTACTGGGTGCGGCTGCGGCGCATCGGCTCCGTGTTCAGTGCCTGGGCCTCGCCAGATGGCAGCACCTGGACTCAAACAGGCGCAAATCAAACAATCCCGATGGGGCTGGACGTGCAAGCCGGGCTGGCAGTCTCCGCCCGATCAGACGGACTGCTGAGCACCGCTGTCTTTGACAATGTCACCATCGACGGGGCCGCCGCCACCG
Source organism: Prosthecobacter sp. (assembly GCA_044355475.1). Taxonomy (GTDB): domain Bacteria; phylum Verrucomicrobiota; class Verrucomicrobiia; order Verrucomicrobiales; family Verrucomicrobiaceae; genus Prosthecobacter. The sequence goes on along the minus strand of JBIKYB010000025.1, from coordinate 3,900 downwards.
GGCTGGTCGGGCGCACCATTGGTTATGTGAATGCACAGGGTTCAGACACCCTCAATGCCGGTGCATACACCGTTACCGGCTCCGGTGCCTCCATCGGCGGAACTCAGGACGAATGCCACTTCGTCGCCACCACACTGATGGGAGACTTTGAGTTCGTCGCCCGTGTGGTTTCTCAGTCCGGCGGTGCTACCAATGCACAGGCAGGTGTCATGGTGCGTGATCTGCACAATTGGAAGTCCCTCTCCGCCTACATCGGCATGGTCGCAAATGCGCGGAGCGACTTTATCTATCGAAACTCCACCGTGAGCAATGCCTTCGGCACCGGGGTCGATTTCTCACTCGCCAATGGCACGCTCACCTTTGCCGATGGCGAGCAGACGAAGGACATCATCCTCAGCGTGAATGACGACACGATTCCCGAGCCGAACGAAGCTGTAACGATCCTGCTGCGCAATCCCACTGCCGCCGCGCTCGGCACGCTCAGCACCTTCACCTATGTGATCGGGGATGATGACACACAGCCCGTTCCGCCTTTCGTTGGCTTCGCACAAAGCGCTAGCTCTGCCGCCGAAGCCACGGCGGGGACGCAGCAGATCGCCGTCTCACTCAGCACGCCGGCTGCCAGCACGGTCAGCGTGGATTATGCCGTCACGGGCGGCACGGCGACGGCCGGCAGCGACTACACACAGTCCTCCGGGACGCTGAGCTTCGCCCCTGGCGAGTCGGTGCGGAGCATCCCACTGACGATCCTCGACGACAATGTGGCCGATGCGGCGGAAACCATCATCATTACCCTGAGCAGCCCGGTCGGACTGGCATTGAGCACTCAGGGCACACACACCTTCACCATCGTGGATGACGACCTGCCCGCGGTCAGCATCGCCGCCACGGATGCCAGCGCGGCGGAGACCGGCAGTGATCCCGGCGTCTTCACCATCTCGCGCACAGGCAGCACCAGCTCCTCCCTGAATGTCTCGCTCACCCGCTCCGGCACGGCAACGAATGGCACGGACTATACTTCCATCAGCGGCAGCGCCTCTTTCAGCCTTAGCATTCCTTCTGGTTCGGCCTCCGCCACCATCACCATCGTCCCGGCGGATGACTCGGTGAATGAGGGCAACGAGACCCTCACCCTCACCATCGGCACCAGTGCCGAGCTCTCCCCAGAAGCCGCCACGGTGACCATTACCGACAATGACCGCAGCACGGTGACCATCACCGCTACTGACCCACTGGCCTCCGAAACGGCAGGAAACACAGGCACCTTCACCCTCACCCGCTCAGCTCCGACAACGGCTTCGCTCACGGTCAGCCTCAGCCGCAGCGGCACAGCCACCAATGCCACGGACTACGCCGCCATCGCCACCTCCATCGTCTTCAGTGCGGGACAGTCTGAGCGGACCATCACGGTGACTCCCGTGGATGATCTGATCACGGAAGGCAATGAAACCGTGCTGCTTCAGGTCACCGGCAGCACTTATAACATCGGCGGCACTGGCTTTGCCGAAGTCACGATCCAGGACAATGACTTCGCTCCCCTCATCACCATCGCCAGTCCCAGCAGCGATGGCGCACTCGTGCCCAGCGGCCAGGGCATCATCGTCACCGGCACCGCCAGCGATGATGGATCCCCTGCCCCGCTGAGCACCACCTGGAGCCAGGTCAGCGGCCCCGGCACCGCCACCTTTGCCACGCCCTCTCAGCTCAGCAGCGCCGTCAGCTTCAGCGCAGATGGCGTCTATGTGCTGAAGTTCAGCGCCACTGACACACAGTTCACCGTCAGCGCCCAGGTCATCGTCATCGTCGGCAGCGCCATCGCCGCCACCGACTGGATCACGCAGGACATGAGTCCCACCACGCAACAGCGCGGGCAGACGGCAAAAATAGGCGGCAGCTACATCCTCACCGGCATGGGCGCTGGCTACGCCGCCACAGGCAATGACGGAGCCCATGCCATGACGAGACAGGTCACTGGAGACGGCAGCATCGTCGCACGTCTCACCACACTCACTGGCCCCGCCGCCACACCGCTGGCAGGCGTGACCATCCGCGACAGCCTGAACCGCAGCGTCAATCGCACCGTGCTTGGCTACAGCAATGGCACCCTCCAACTCCGCACACGAACCTCGGTGAGCGCCAATGATGCCGTCACCACCCAGGCGGGCATTTCCCTGCCTGTCTGGGTCAAGCTTGAGCGCAACAACGGCACACAGCAGATCACAGCATCCTACGCCACGGATGTCAGCGGTGCCCCCGGAAGCTGGACACCCATCGGCAGTCCCACGACCATCAGCATGATCAATGACACCACGCAGATGGGCCTCACCGCCACTGGCAACAGCACCACGCCCGCCGACCTCTGCACCGCCACCTTTGACAATGTCACGCTCACGCCAGCCCCGGCAGGCCCGGCATTGATCAACGAAAACTTCGGCACCACGCCCAGCACGCAGGCCACCTTCGCCTTTGACGGCACCACCTACACCATCGCCGCAGCCGATGACATGGACGGCAATGGAGCCTTTTACGGTTGGCAATATCAAGGCGACCTCATGGTCACCGCCCGTTTAACTGACGCCACCAGCGGTGCCCTGAGCGCCAAGTCCGGCATCATGATCCGTGAAAGCATGGACAACGGCGGCTATGCTCACCTCGGTCGCATCACCACCGGCGCTTTCAGCGGCTACATCTGGCGCAGTGTCGCCGCTGGTGGGGGCGGTGGCGTGCCCAGCTTCACCGGCAAACTCCGCTGGATGCGCCTCATCCGCGAGGGCAACCGCATCACCGCGCTGCATGCGGCGGACGTCAGTGGCGCGCCCGGCACCTGGACACAGCTCGGCTCACCGCGCACCATCATCATGACACCCAATGTCCTCGTCGGCTTCGCTGTCGATAACGCTGGCGGCACCGCCGGTGTGCTGAACACCGCCAAGTTCACCAATCTCAGCGTCGTGCCGCTCAATCAGGCCCCAGCCATCAGCATCGCCGCACCTGTCGGGGACGTCAGCCCCATCTCGCTGGATGCCACCGTCACCGACGACAACTTCCCACTGCCCGTCAGCCTCACCACCCAGTGGAGCCAGCTCAGCGGCCCTTCGGAGTTGCTGTTTGCCAATGCCGCCCAGGCCGACACCACCGCCGCCTTCACCCTGAACGGCGGCTACATCGTGCGACTCCAGGCCGATGACAGCAACATCCGCAGCTTCCGCGACCTCGGCTTCAACGCCTACACCACACCTTTCGCCAAATGGCTCGAAACCACCAACTCTGGCGAGGGCGACAACTCCCTCGCCGAAGAAACCGCCGACACGGACAACGATGGCCTCGCGAACCTCCTCGAATACGCCATCGGCACGAATGGTACGCTCGCCAACAGTAATCCCCAGGTTCTCACCCTGGCCCCCGTCAGTAGCAGTCAGTATCTCCGCCTCGCCCTCCAGAAAAACCCTGCCGCCACCGACGTCACCTTCACCGTCGAAGCCACCAGTGATCTCAGCAATCCGCTGAGCTGGAGCAGCGCTGGCCTCATCATTGAGACGAACACGAGCACCCAACTCGTCGTCCGTGACAACATCCCTGCAGGCCCTGGCATCCAGCGATTCATGCGTGTCCGAGTGGATCGGTGATTTTGGTCTGCGCCAGTCGTTTCAGCCTCCGCCGACGAAGATGCAGCCTTGAAGCTCCGACGAAGCCGGAGGAGAAGACTGAATCAATACGGCCTCAGGCAGATCACGCCGCGCAGCCATGCTTCGCGGCGTCATGATTGGTGATTTCCAGCCGATTGATACCAAGCTGACCGAATAATTGTAGTATTATGGTAAGGGATGCTGTAACGAGGGCATCATGGCACGAAGACCCATACAATTGGGGCGGCCGGAACTGGCCGCCGAGATTGCCGAG
>JBIKYB010000024.1:0-28276 GCA_044355475.1 Prosthecobacter sp. | reverse complement strand
TTCATCTCGGGGCCGAGGATGATGTCCACGCCGGTGAACTTGCTGAAGGGGAAGACGGCTTCTTTGACGCTGTGATGCTTCGGAATGACTTCTTCGGTGAAGCCGAGTTCCTTCAAGGTCTTGCCGGCCATGATCTTGGCGGCGAGTTTGGGCAGCGGGACGCCGATGGCTTTGCTGACGAAGGGCGCGGTGCGGCTGGCGCGGGGATTGACTTCGATGACGTAGAGGTCGTCGCCTTTGACGGCGAGCTGCATGTTCATGAGGCCGCGGACGTTGAGGGCTTTGGCGAGCTTTTTGGCGGCGTCGCGGATGCGGTCCTGCATCTCTTTGCTGAGGCTGAAGGGCGGGATGACACAGGCGCTGTCGCCGGAGTGGATGCCGGCTTCTTCGATGTGCTCCATGATGGCACCGATGACGGTGGTCTCGCCGTCGCTGATGCAATCGACATCGACCTCGGTGGCGTCTTCGAGGAAGCGGTCCACGAGCACGGGGCGGTCGGGCGTGGCCTCGACGGCGTTCTTCATGTAGTGGGTGAGTTCGGCGTCGCTATAGACGATCTGCATGGCGCGACCGCCGAGCACGAAGCTGGGGCGCACGAGGCTGGGGAAACCAACACGATTGGCGACAACCAGTGCCTCTTCGAGATTGGTGGCGGTGCCACTTGGGGCTTGATGCAGGCCGAGTTGATCGAGCAAGGCCGCGAAGAGTTTTCTGTCTTCGGCGAGTTCGATGTTCTTTGGCGAGGTGCCAATGATGCGGACGCCGTTTTCTTCGAGGCCTTTGGCGAGGTTCAGCGGGGTCTGGCCGCCGAACTGGACGATGACGCCGAGCACCTGGTCGTTGACGTTTTCGCGCTCGTAGATGTTGAGCACGTCTTCAAGGGTGAGCGGCTCAAAGTAGAGCTTGTCGCTGGTGTCGTAGTCGGTGGAGACGGTCTCGGGGTTGGAATTGACCATGATGGTCTCGTAGCCGAGCTCGCGCAGGGCGAAGCTGGCATGGACGCAGCAGTAGTCGAACTCGATGCCCTGGCCGATGCGGTTCGGGCCGCCCCCGAGGATCATGACTTTCTTGCGGTCGTTGTCGCGCACCTCGTCCTCGATGCCGTAGGTGGAGTAGTAGTAAGGCGTGAAGGCCTCGAACTCGGCCGCGCATGTGTCCACGAGGCGGTAAGTGGGGGTGATGCCGGCTCTTTTCCTTTCAGCACGAATCCAAGATTCAGAAGCGCCAGTTTGATGGGCCAACTGGCGGTCAGAGAAGCCAAACTTCTTCTTCGCGCGCAATGCAGGAATCTGGACATTTTTCCCCGTCTCGGTGCGCTCATCAAAATCCTGCAATCCAAGCCACGAATAAACTGGATCATCATAGTTGTCCTTGAGCTGTGCTTTCACAATCTCCTCAATCTGCCGCAAGAACCACCGGTCGATCTTGGTGAGCGAGAACACCTTCTCCACATCCCAGCCCTTCGCGAAGGCTTGGCCGAGGAAGAAGATGCGCTCGGCATTCGGCACGCTGAGCTTGGTGGTGAGCGTCTCGTCATCGACTTCTTTGTCGGCACCATCGCCGATGAGGCCGAAGCGTTTGATCTCCAGGCTGCGCAGGGCCTTTTGCAGGCTCTCTTTGAAGGTGCGGCCGATGGCCATGGCCTCGCCGACGGATTTCATCTGCGTGGTGAGCGTTTCGTTGGCTCCGGGGAATTTCTCGAAGGTGAAACGCGGGATCTTGGTGACGACATAGTCGATGGTGGGCTCGAACGCGGCGGGTGTGTGACGCGTGATGTCGTTCTTCAGTTCATCGAGCGTGTAGCCGACGGCGAGCTTCGCGGCGATCTTCGCGATGGGGAAGCCGGTGGCCTTCGACGCGAGCGCGGAGCTGCGGCTGACGCGCGGGTTCATCTCGATGACGATCATGCGGCCCGTGTCGGGGTGCACGGCGAACTGGATGTTGGATCCGCCCGTCTCCACGCCGATCTCGCGAATGCACGCGAAGGAGAAGTCGCGCATGATCTGGTATTCGCGATCCGTGAGCGTCTGGATCGGCGCGACGGTGATGGAGTCGCCGGTGTGCACGCCCATGGGGTCGAGGTTCTCGATGGAGCAGATGATGACGCAGTTGTCCGCCTTGTCGCGGATGACCTCCATCTCGAACTCCTTCCAGCCGAGCAACGATTCCTCGATGAGCACTTCCGTCACGGGCGAGAGATCGAGTCCGCTGGCCGTGATGGTTTCAAACTCCTCTTTGTTGTAAGCGATGCCGCCGCCGGTGCCACCGAGCGTGTAAGCGGGGCGGATGATGAGTGGCAGCGTGCCGATCTCCTCGGCAATGGCGCGGGCTTCCTCCATGTTATGAGCGACGCCCGACTGCGGCAGGTCGAGGCCGATCTTGAGCATGGCGTTTTTGAAAAGCAGACGGTCCTCGCCTTTCTCGATCGCATCCGGTTTCGCGCCGATCATGCGCACGCCGTGTTTTTCGAGCGTGCCGGCACGATGCAGGGACATGGCGGTGTTCAGCGCGGTCTGGCCACCGAGCGTGGGCAGAAGCACGTCCGGCTTTTCCTTGATGATGATCTTCTCGACGATCTCGGGCGTGATCGGCTCGATGTAAGTGCGGAAAGCGAACTCCGGATCGGTCATGATCGTCGCGGGGTTCGAGTTGATGAGCACCACCTCATAGCCTTCCTCGCGCAGGGCCTTGCAGGCCTGGACGCCGGAGTAGTCGAACTCACAGCCCTGGCCGATGACGATGGGGCCGGAACCGATGACGAGGATGCGTTTGATGGAGGTGTCTTTGGGCATGATGAAAAAATGACGAATGTCGAATTCGGAATGACGAATGTCGGAGTTTGAAGGGAAAGCGTATGATCTGGGCGCTTTCACGGAACCGGGCAGGATGCCCAGGGCACCAGTGGCAGGCAGAATGCCTGTGCTACTGGCCGGAAAGCGCGGCATCTTGCACGGTCTGCGGGGGGCGTCAAATGCGGGGGTGGATTTGGTGAGAAATGGAGGCGCTGTGTGGCTCGTTTTGCCGGAGAGAGGCAGGGATGACCTGCGGAAGACCCGGAGTCAGATTCAGCACAGATCCAAACTCATGCCGTCCGCGTCATTCTGCGTGTTCCATAGGCACAGAGGTCTGCTTCTCTGCTCCTTGGCAGCAAAACCGCCGAATCGCAGGCTTCCTTCCAAGCTCAAAAAAAGCCGGAGTCTTTCGACTCCGGCTTCGTGATTGATTTGGGACGTTTAATCCTCAGCCACTTCAGCGGCGGCTTTCTTTTTCTTCTTTTTGCCACCAGCATTGCGCAGAGCCTTCGGAATCGGGTCTTCTTTCTTCTGGAGGGCACGACGCAGCTTGCGCAGCGCGATGTTTTGAAGCTGGCGGATACGTTCGCGGGTGACGCCGAACTCCTGGCCGACTTCTTCCAGCGTGCGCGGCTTCTGGCCGGCAAGGCCGAAACGGGCGTCGATGATCTTGCGCTCGCGTTCGTCGAGAACGGTCAGCAAGCCATCGAGCTGGCTGTGCATGTTCTTGTGCGAGAGCAGGTCGAACGGCGTCTGGGCGTTTTCATCGCCGACGATTTCGCCGAACTCGGTGCTGTCGTCGTCGCTGATCGGTGCGTCGAGCGAGGCCGGGCGCATGGAGGCGACCTTGAGCTGGCTGAGTTTGGCGCGGTCGATGCCGATTTCCTCGGACAGTTCGTCGTCGGTCGGCTCACGGCCCAGTTCCTCGGACATCGCCATGGCGACGCGGCGCATCTTGCTGATCTTGTCCACCATGTGGACAGGAAGGCGGATGGTCTTGGACTGGTTGGCGAGGGCGCGCTTGATGGACTGCTTGATCCACCAGGCGGCGTAGGTTGAAAGCTTGCCGCCCTTGTTCGGGTCGAAGCGTTCCACGGCCTTCATCAGGCCGATGTTTCCTTCGGAAATGAGGTCGAGAAGCGGCAGGCCGTAGTTAGCGTAATCCTGGGCGATCTTCACCACGAGACGCAGATTCGCACGGATCATGTGCGAACGGGCTTCGGGGTCGCCGCGCTTGATGCGTTCGGCAAGCTCGACCTCCTGGTCGGGAGTCAGCAAGTCAGTCTTGCCGATCTCACGCAGGTAAATCTTAATGCCTCCGTCGAGTTCCATATTGAGCGTTCTATGTGGGTAATACGTTGCAAAGAGCGAAGTCTTTACGTCCTGCCATGACGCAGGGGGTCGTCAGTATAAATGCAGATTCGCACTTCGCTCGTCTTTTTTGAGCAAGTTTGCGGCCAGAAAGGGGGAATGAACCGGGCGTAAGTGGCACAGGCGTTGATTTTGCAGACTCTCTTCAACTAAAGTTTGCCGGGCGCGTCAATATCATTTCTTGAAAATATCAGGAATTACTAACAAAAAGACCAGGGACACGGCATTTTTCCCGCTTCACAAGCTTTGGGAGTCTTTTTTCAGCTCGGTCATTCCTTCGCCACCCGCCTGCTTGACACCGCCCCCTCCTTCCCCGACTTACTGCCCCCTCAAAACCTGCCATGCCCCGCCGAATCACCTACCGCGACGCCATCCGTGAAGCCCTCGATGAAGAAATCGCCCGCGACCCCATGGTCGTGGTCATGGGGGAGGAAGTCGCCCAATACAACGGCGCTTATAAAGTCACCCAGGGCCTTTGGGACAAATGGGGCGACAAGCGCCTCGTGGACACCCCCATCAGCGAGGCCGGTTTCATCGGCATGGGCATCGGTGCCAGCATGCTCGGCGTGCGTCCGGTGATGGAACTCATGTTCTGGAGCTTTTACACCGTGGCCTGGGACCAGATCGTGAACAATGGCGCCATGGTCCGTTACATGTCCGGCGGCAAGATCAACTGCCCCATCGTCATCCGCGGCCCGGCCAATGGCGGCACCAGCGTCGGTGCGACCCATTCCCACACGCCAGAAAACATCATGGCGAACTTCCCCGGCATGAAGTGCGTCTGCCCCAGCAACGCCTACGACGCCAAGGGCCTCATGAAGGCCGCTATCCGTGACAATGACCCTGTCATGTTCATGGAGAGCACCAAACTCTACGGCGAAGAGTGGGACGTGCCCGCCAACGACGAAATCCCCGGCGGCGATCTCTTCATCCCCCTCGGCCTCGCCGACGTGAAACGCGTGGGCACCGACATCAGCCTCATCGCCCATGGCAAGGCCGTCATCACCTGCCTGGAAGCCGCTCGCATCCTTGAGGAAGAGCACGGCATCAACGCCGAGGTCGTCGATCTCCGCACCATCCGCCCGCTCGACGAGGACACCATCCTCGAATCCGTCGCCAAGACGCACCGCGCCATCTACGTCGAAGAAAACAAGCCCTACTGCGGCATCGGTGCCCAGATCGCCTACATGATCCAGGAGCGCATCTTCGACGAACTCGACGCCCCGGTACAGCGCGTGTGCAGCCTTGACGCCCCCGCCATCTACAGCCCGCCGCTCGAAGCCATCCAGCTCCCGACCGCCGAGGTCGTCGTCGCCAAAGCCTTGAGCATTTGTTAAACTGGACCCACCATGAAATTCACCCAGGTCTTCAAGAAAGTGCCAGAAGGCTACGTCGGCTTCGTCGAAGAGCTGCCCGGTGCCAATACCCAGGGCACGACTCTCGATGAAACCCGCGCCAACCTGCGCGAGGCTATGGAGCTGATCATGGAGGCCAACCGCATGCTCGCTGAGGAGGAGATCGGCAGCGACGAGGTTTACCGCGAAACCATGCTCCTCGCTGCTGCGTGAAACTCCGTGACCTCCTTCGACACCTGCATGACCACCGATGTGAACTCCTGCGTGAAGGCGGCAACCATTCAGTTTATGTCAATCGTGCCACCCGCAAAAGCTCCTCGGTGCCGCGTCACCGCGAGATCAACGACTTCCTTGTGAACAAAATCTGCAAAGACCTCGAAATCCCCCGCCCCTAACCTTTCTTCCTGCCATGCCAAAATTCATCGAAATGCCCAAGCTCAGCGACACCATGACCGAGGGAACCCTCGCCAAATGGACCGTCAAGGAAGGGGACAAAGTCACCGTCGGCAAAGCCATCGCTGACATCGAGACCGACAAGGCCACCATGGAATACGCCAGCCCGTTTGAAGGCGTTCTGCACAAGTTCATCGCGCTACCCGGCGGCAAAGTCCCGCTCGGCGCTCCGCTGGCGGTTATTCTTGAGGAAGACGAGGCCGCTCCCGCCAATCTCGACGAACTCATCGCCAAAGCTCAGTCCGCCGCAGCTCCGGTGCCTGCTGCTGAGAAAAAGCCCTCCGCGACCGCCGCCAAGGCCGCAAGCGCAGGCCCGCGCCTCCCGCAGGCTCCGCAACACAAGAGCCGTACCGCCGCCGCGAACTCCAATATCCGCGTCAAAGCCTCCCCTCTTGCCAGAAAGATCGCTGCAGAGCGTGGTGTGGACCTCACTGCTCTCGTCGGTTCCGGTCCTGGCGGTCGCATCGTCCGTGAGGATGTCGAAAACGCTCCGGTCGGTGGTTCCAGCAGCCGCGTCGCTGCCACACCGGCCATCCGCCCGACTTATGGCCCTGATGACGAGCGCGTGCCCACCAGCAGCATGCGCAACATCATCGCCGAGCGCCTGCTCGCCTCTAAGACGCAGATCCCGCATTTCTACCTCCAGATGGAAGTCGATGCCGCGCCGCTCATGGAATTCCGTGCGCATCTCAACGCCGCCAATGAAAAAACCGGCGGAGTGAAGTACACCGTCAACGATTTCATTCTCAAGGCCGTCGTCCGCGCAGCGCAGGCCCAGCCCGCCATCAATGCCGCGTGGGATGGGGATGCCATCGTGAAATTCAAGTCCGTCGGCCTCAGCGTCGCCATCGCCATTGATGACGGACTCGTCACCCCGGTCATCAAGCAGGCGGAAAAGAAAACGCTGCTCGAAATCAGCCAGAGCGTCAAAGACCTCGCCGGCAAAGCCAAGACCAAAAAACTCAGCCCAGACGACTTTGCCGGTGGCACCATCACCGTGTCGAACCTGGGTGCCTATGGCATTGACCAATTCTCCGCCATCATCAATCCGCCGCAGGCTGCGATTGTCGCCATCGGCAGCATCCGCAAGGCTCCCGTCGTGGATGACAAGGGACAGATCGTCGTCGGCCAGCGCATGTGGGTCGGCCTCAGCGGCGATCATCGTGTCGTCGATGGCGCTGTCGCTGCGACTTTCCTCGCCGAAATGCGCAAGCTGCTGGAAAACCCGGCGCTCATGCTGGTGTAGTCCGTTCCAGCCTCACGCGGCATCCACGCATGGCGAGGATGCCCCCATTGAGGCTGAGAAAAATCACCCAGCATCCTCATTTCAAAAGCGCACACGGACTCACGCTGTGGTGCTGGGGGGATCTGATCCGCCCGCCCGATGCTGCCACTCAGCGTTGCGAGACCTTGCCGCCATTGAGCAGCTTTTCGAGATTCGCGTCTGCTTTCACGCCTTTTTTGATCGCCTCGTCGTATTCGACGCGGGCCTTTTCCCACTGCGGTGGGTCCCAGGTGACGTAGAGCACCGCTAGGTTGAAGTGAGCTTCGCCATAGGCCGGATCAATCGCCAGTGCGGTCTTGAACTCGCGCTCGGCACGCTCCATCAGGCTCATTTTGGTGGCGATGATGCCCAGGTAGTGCCTGCCGCTGGCGTTGTTGGGGCGTTTGGAGAGGCTTTTCTCAAAGTAGGTCATCGCATCCTTCCAGCGCTCCTGCTTGAAGTAGGTGACGCCTAGCGCGAAGGCGGCGGGCTCGTTCGCCGGGTCGTAGGCCAGCGCTTTTTGCAGAGCCACTTCGGCGTCTGCATGCTTGTCCTCACGCTGGCGTGTCATGCCTAGGCCAATGAGGGCGGACACGTTTTTCGGTTCAGCGCGCAATGCGTCCTGGTAGAGTTTTGCCGAAGTTTCGAACTCCTTGTTCATGTAAGCCTCGTTGGCCTGCGTGATGAGGGTTTCAGCGGTGCCAGGAGCGGGTGGCGCGGCTTTCTTATCGCTGTCCGCTGAGGCGTTGGCGATGAGCGTGGCCTGCACGCCCTTCGGACCGAGCAACTCACGCACCACCGGGTCAGAGAAGAGCTTTTCCTCATCGGGAGTCAGCGTCATGCGCGCGTTTTTGAGCTCCTCGACCTGCTGGATGAGATCATTTGAAGCACTCTCCATTTTTTGCAGTTCGGCAATCATGAGATCCTTCGCTGCCTGCTGGCGGTGCTGGGTGCGAAGCTGGCGCATGATGATGGCACGGAGCATCTCATTCTCCTGCGTGAGTTCGGGCGTGGCGGCCATCTTGGCATCCATGGCGGCGGGCATTTCCTTCAATTGCTTCGTCAACTCGGCCACCTGGGTCTGGTAGGCAGCACTTTCCTGGCGCAGCGTGGCAAGCTGGCCCTGCAAGCCCGTGAGCTGGCCGCGTAGCGCGACGATCTCCTGATCTTTGCGGCTCACATCGGCCTTCAGGGAGACCACCTGCTGCTGCACCTCGCCAAGTTCCTTCTTCAAACGCTCGTTTTCCGCGACGAGTCGCTTCATCTCGGCGCTGCCAGTCTTTTTCTTCAACTCGTCCACCTCTGCCTGCAAACCGAGGCTGCGGGCGCTGGCGGCGTCACGATCCTTCACGGCGACATCGCGATCCTTGATGGCGGAATCGCGTTGTTTCACGGCCTCGTCACGTTCCTTGAGAATCTTGTCACGCTCCTGCTCGATGGCAGCGATGCGCATGGAAGAGGCGGCCAGTTTTTCGGAGGCATCTTTCGCAGCGGCCTCGGCGGCGATGAGACGCTGGCCGTTTTTGCGCACCTCCAGCTCCACGGCCATTTTTTCCTCCATCAGCTTGTCGAGCTGCCCCTGGGCCGCACGACCGGCCTCCACATCCTTGCTCATGGCAAGAATGCTCTGCTCCATGGCGGAGGCTTTTTTTACCAGCGCGTCGCTTTGTGAGCGGGCGGTGGTGATCTCGCCAGAGGCCCACTGATACCACTGCTGCCATTTGCCGAGGTCGAGCTGGAACTGGTTGTTCTGCGTCTCCAGCTCAAGGATGCGCTTTTTATGCATCGCCTCCCACTGGCTGAGCATATCGTTCAAACTGGGCAGAGAACCCGGAGTGGAAGGCGCAGACGGCGCTGTTTGGGCCAGAATGCCCGGTGCTGGTACACCGGCGGCCGCAGGCACATAACTTGGAGCAGCAGGTGTCAGCACTTGCGGTGTCGGTGCCATCGCTGGTGCTGCGGTGGCCTGAGGCTGGGAAAGCCGCATCTGAATGCGGCCGAGCGCGTCCTGGATCTTCTGCTGGCGGCTGGCCCGCATCTCCGGCTGCCAAGTCGGGTAATTGCGGGCGATGCTGTCCATGATCTCTCCCGCCTGCTTGAACTTCGACTGTGCCTGGGGGAAATCCCCGGCGGCCTCGAGTTTCACGGCCTCGTTGTTGAGCACGAAGCCGCGGAAATACTGGTCGGCCACCTCGCTGCTGGCGTCGATGGACTGGGCATTCATCACCGGGGCGGCCAGGGCAAGCGCTGCCAGGAGTGTGAAAACAAAAAGAAGACGGTTCATGGTATTTTTCGGGAAGGGACGCGAGTTTACCGCCTTGCGAGGGGCTTGTAAATGGCCTTGGCGCTTCCTCAGGCCCGCCGCTGCCGCAGCACGGCCACCCAACGGTCCACTGATTTCCCCGGAGCGTCGCTCAAAGCTCGGCTGGCTTTGTTGCGCTTGTTGCTCACCACTTCCATCCCCAGCGACTCTAAAGCACGCAGCGCAAGCCGGTGCTCCACATCAAAATAGCTCGTGATGACCAGCATGCCGTCAGGCCGCAGTTTGGCGATGCCTTGGTCAAAAATCTTCTTCCACAGCTCCTGCCCGTGCCAGAAGTTCTGATGGCGGAGGAAGACCATGTTGAAGTCATCGCCAAGCGTCTTGTGTTGGTCGATCTTCGTGGCGTCCTCGATCAAAAACTCCGCCGGGAGATGCCCGTGCGTCTCGCGTGCCTGCCGGATTTCACGAATGCGGATGTCCGCGCCCACCATTTCCACCGCGCCGCCCTGCGTGAGGCCGGAACCGACCTTGATCAGAGTCTCCGCCTCATCGCAGCGCCCACAGGCCAGATTGAGAATGCGCATGCCGTCCTTTCCCGCCGACAGATGCGGAGCGAGGGAGTCATGGAGCAGCGTTTGCAGCTTCGCCATGTCTTCCTGGATGGGTTGCGGGGCTTGGGGGAGGTCCATCTGGATCAGCGTCGGAACGGTGAGGCGGGCGCGCCTGCGCCGTGGAAAAAAGGTCGCGGTGGGATTGTCCTTTCATGCATAGCGAACACTTTCCGGCTCCGCAACCGCCTTGGCGGAGACACTGACGGTTTCATCCTCGACTTTGGCCGCCGCAGGCTGCCACTGGCTCACCCGGTCGGGTCGTCATGATTTCATCGGGGGTGATTTAGAAGCGGCTTGTCAACCTCTCCCACGCTCGGTTTGCTCCGAGAATGTCTGCCGCACTTTTCGCCGCCGGTCTGGGGGATGTGATCCGCTCATGCTACCTGAACGCCGCCTACCGTGTGCTCTGCGAGACCACACAGCCGGTTCCCATCATCATGGCCTCGCATAACCCCTTCGCGGTGGAGATCTTCCGGCATCATCGCAACGCAAAACACTTCATCCTCTACGATCTGGCGCACAAGTTTGAGGAGTTCTTTAACGCCGGACTGCGCGGCGTGGACATCAATCGTGCTTTGTGTGATTTCGCGGGCGTTGATCATGCGAAATTGATCCGTGGCAGCTCAGACGGGCATGCCCCGGTGTTTGACGCGCCGGACGAGGTCGATTCGCAGGGACACATCGTGTTCCAGCCCTTCGCGGGAAACGCCTCCTACCGCTCACTACCGCCGGAGTTGATCGAAAAAACCGTTCAGGTGCTGCGAAAACTGTCGTGCCAGGTGTTTGTCGTCACACGGAGTTATGTCCGTCCCGGTTTGAAGGGAAAAACGATTCATGCGGTGGAAGACGCCCGCAGCTTGGAAGGTGGGAACATCACCGTGCTCGATAGCCTCACCGTCCCCGCGACGCTGAACCTCATCAAAAGCTGTCGTGCCTATGTGGGAAGCTGGAGCAGCCTGCAGCAGGCGGCTTGGCTCGAAAACAAGCCAGTGGCGGTCTTTTATCCGGTCAACTACATCGACGTGCAAAAGCACACCGCCTACTCCTTCGGCATGGGCCGTGAAAACACGATGGGCTGCGAATATCCGCAGGTAGATGCCGCGTTGCTTGAAGCGTTTTTACGAAGCTGGTGACTTGGGCAATGGCCTGGAAAAAACTGGAATCCCAGCTTGCCTTTCGATATTTTCAGATTTTAATGAAAATATGAGCAGCGAGAAACCATCCTGGGAAAAGGCACGCGAGGAGTTCGTGGCCCAGTGGGGTTCGCTCGGCACACAGTGGGGCATCAATCGCACGATGGCCCAGATTCACGCCCTGCTCATGACCGCTCCAGAGCCGATGTGTACTGACGAGGTCATGGAAAAGCTGCAAATCAGCCGAGGCAATGCCCACACCAACCTCAAGGATCTCGTCGGCTGGAATCTCGTGCGCATCATCACCAAGAGGGGCGACCGCAAGGAGTACTTCGAGGCCGAGAAGGATGTGTGGAAGATTTTCATCACCATTTCAAAGGAGCGCAAACGCCGCGAGATCGAGCCCGCCATCCACCTGCTCCGCGATTGCGCCGCCCAGACGAAGGACGAGGCCGCCGGCCCTGGCCGCGACTTCCACCAGCAGATGAAGGACCTCGACGAATTCCTCAGCTTCGGCGTCAAAGTCGCCGACACCGTGATCACCATGAAGCACGCCTCCGCCCTCCAGTGGGCCATGCGCCTCCTCGGCTGATCTTTTCATGCCTGCATTTTTCATTAAATACTGAAAATACTGAATAAACTAACGCACTGCCATGAATGACACGCCTCTCGAAGTCCGCCGCATGCGCCCGGCTTCGGTGCTGACGAATCCGCTCGAAGGCGAGGTCGTGTGGAGTCCGATAAAGTCGCTGTGGTTCACTTTGCACCTGCTCATCGCGGTCATCGGCGGCTGGTGCACGATCAGCCCGGCAGCAGTAGCGCTGTCATTCGCCTTCACGGTGCTCACGCTTTGTCTCGGCCACACCGTCGGCCTGCATCGTCTGCTGATTCACCGCAGCTTTGCCTGTCCGCGCTGGCTGGAATACCTGCTCGTGCATCTCGGCATCGTCGTTGGCATGGGCGGACCGTTTCGCATGCTCCACATGCATGACAGCCGCGACTGGGCGCAGCGGCATCGCGACTGCCATCCGTTCTTCATCGACCAGCGTCCCGTCTGGCGGGATGCACTCTGGCAGTTGCACTGCGAGATGCGGCTCAAACATCCGCCGGTCTTCGAGATCGAGCGTGAGGTGCGCCAGGATCGATTTTACCGCTTCCTGCAACACACCTGGATGCTGCAGCAGCTTCCGTATGCCGTGGTGTTTTATCTGCTCGGCGGCATCGGCTGGGTCGTGTGGGGCATCTCGGTGCGCATTGTCGTCTCGCTCATCGGCCACTGGCTCATCGGCTACTTCGCGCACAACCACGGCGAGCGTGACTGGCATCTCGAAGGCAATGCGGTACAGGGCTACAACCTGCCGCACCTCGGTTTGATCACGATGGGCGAGTGCTGGCACAACAATCATCACGCCTTCCCTGACTCCGCCCGGCTCGGCCTCGCTCATACGCAGCACGATCCCGGCTGGTGGGCGCTTCGCGTGCTGCATCGCCTCGGCCTCGTGCGCGATCTCAAACAACCCGCCGACATGAGGACACGTCCCGAACTCATTCCCCTCAAATCCAACACACCATGAAAGAAGCCGCTCTCAATTGCCCGGCATGGCTCGTCATGTGGTTGCTGGCCGCGTGCCTGTATTTCTGTCTCAAAGCGCTGGTGCTGATGAAGACCTCGAATTCCGTTCGCGCTTCAGAGGTCACGGTCTGGCTGCTGTTTTGCCCAACGCTCAACCTTGCCGGCTTCCTCCGCAGGAGCGTGGCATCTCCAGGTGATGCACGTCGTCTCGCCTTCACCGGCTTGGTGAATCTCATCTTTGGCGCTGCGCTTCTGTGGGTCGCGGTTCCATGGCTGGCGAAAACACCCATGGTGGCGGCCTGGGCTGGCATGACGGGTCTCGTGTTCATGCTGCATTTCGGCTGCTTTCACCTCGTCACCGCGTTTTGGATGAAAATGGACCGCGCCACCGAGCCGCTCATGAAAAGTCCCATCGTCGCCGGGTCATTGGCCGACTTCTGGGGACGAAGATGGAACACCGCCTTTCGTGATGCGATGAACCTGCTCGTTTTCCGGCCTGTTGCAGCACGATGGAACGCGAAAGGAGCTCACTGGCTGGTCTTTCTGATCTCCGGCCTGCTGCATGAGGCCGTCATCTCGGTGCCCGCGGGAGCAGGCTGGGGCGGGCCGACTGCTTACTTTCTGCTGCAAGCGCTCGGCATCGAACTGGGCCGTCGCCTTCGTCTGCGGCAGGGCATTGTCTGCCGGTTGTGGGCTTTCGCATTCCTCATCGTGCCTGTGGGCCTGCTGTTTCACCCGCCCTTCATCCATCAGGTGATCCTGCCCTTTCTGAAAACCATTGGAGCCATGCCATGAACCTCGAAACCCTACTCATCCTCGCCGGACTCGGACACTTCGGCATCCTTGTCGCCAGTGTTATGGTGCCAAAGGCGCTAAACTGGAAAACTAACCTCGCCTCTCTGCCACCGTTCCTGCGCTCGTTGTTCTGGGTCTATGGCGCGTTCATTGTGCTGACCATTGCGGGCCTCGGCACGCTCACGCTGCTGCATGCGAAGGCGATGGCTACAGGCGAGCCGGTCGCTAGGTCGCTGGCCGCGTTCATCGCCGTCTTTTGGTCCGCACGGCTGTTTGTGCAGTTTTTCATCTTTGATGCGGGGGCCTTTCTCACCAGTACCGCCCGCAAGATTGGCTACCACACGCTGACCCTCGCCTTCATCGCCCAGGCCGTGGTCTATGCCCTTGCGGCGGTCATCCCCTTTTTCCGCCATCACTAAAACTGATTCAATCCCACCCCAAACCACACACCACCATGAACGAAACCGTCATCACCTACACCCTCTACCTCGTGCTCGCCGTCGCCATGACCATCTGGGTGGCGCGAACACTCCACAAAAATGGCCGCATCTTCCTCGTCGATTGTTTCCACGGGAACACGGAACTCGCCGACAGCGTCAATCACCTGCTGCTTGTCGGCTTCTACCTCATGAACATCGGCTTCGTCTCGCTGTATCTGAAAACGGCGGATGAAATCGCCGGCGCTCAAGGCGTCTTCGAGGCGCTCAGTGGGAAGATGGGCGTCGTGCTGCTGGTTCTTGGCGGCATGCACTTCTTCAATCTCTACGTCTTCACCAAGATGCGCCGCCGCGCCACGCTGGCAAACCTGCCACCGCCTGTGCCGCCGATGCATCGCGTCAGCAAAGCCCACGACATCCTCGACACGCTGTGAAAACCTTCCTTCGCAAATTGAAGCTCTCATTCCTCGCGATGTTGTGCGGCTGGGTAGCCTGCAACATCGCCTGGTGGGTGGGAGCGATTCCGATCCTGTTAAAGCCAGGATCTAGTCTTAGGAGCACCGATTTCATGATGATCAGCTCATTCACAGGAATAGTTGTCATGATCGCATGGGTGGTGATCTTCCTGCCCACCGATCTTGTCGTGACTGATGCCTCCACTTTGCGCAGGCCGCGAACGGCGGCTAGGTGCGGTTTCCTTGCGAGCTTCGTGATCGTCGCAGCGGTCTTTGCCTGGGCTGCGTGGTTTGAAGTCGTTCATCATGGCCTTTTGCCGGGTCTTTGGCGCACTCTGGACAAAGCCGCCCTACCATACGCCCTCGGAACCTGCGCCACCGGTAGCGTTGCTGCCTACGCTCGCGCACTCATGGATAAACCCCAAGCACTAGCAACACCATGAACACCCTCATCATCTTCTACGACGCCCGTTGCGGCCTCTGCTCGCGCTTCCGGCGCTGGATGCTCGACCAGCCCGCTTATGTACGCCTCGATTTCATGCCCTACGACTCCGAGCAGGCGCGCAAACGTTGCCCCGACCTCCCCAACCTCCGCGCCGACCAAGAAATCGTCGTCATGGGCGATGACGGCTCGCTCTGGCAGGGCGCAGGAGCCTGGGTGACGTGCTTGTGGGCATTGCGCGAGTATCGCGAGTGGTCACTGCGGCTTACCAGCCCCGGCATGCAGCAGATCGCCCGTCGTGTCGTGCATTGGATCTCCAGTAACCGCATCAGCCTCTCGCATCTGCTGTGGTTGCGCAGCGATGATGCATTGATGGCACAGGTCACGGAGACGGCTTGTGACAACGGTGCTTGTGCGGTTCAAACACGAAACGCTGCTTGAATCCCCAGCAGGCTATTCAAGCCCAACGGGCTTGCGTCATGCAGCCCAGGGTTCACAGAACCCTGGGTTACGATGGTAGAGAAATCTTTGATCTGGGTCGAACCCGAAACGGGTTCCGTCCATCGCCGCCATCGGAGGACGGAACCGCGTTGCGGTTCGCTCTTGAGTGAAACGTCATGTCATCACACCTACCCAGGGTTGTTCCAACCCTTGTATGCATGACGGAAGCCCGTTGGCCTTCTTCAGAAACGCGACTTGAACAAAAGCCTCTGCCTGCGCTGTAATGCGCTCATGTCGATTTCACGCGCCGCTCTTCTCGTTTTGGGTTTCAACGCCGCCCTGCATGCCGCTGACACACGTCTGGTGCGTGAAACGGAGGCGCTGACGCCTGCGGAAGAACAAACCAAGCTCCACGTCCCGCCCGGCTTCGAGGTCCAGCTCTTCGCCAGCGAGCCACAGATCAACAAACCGATCAACATGGCCTTCGATGCTCGCGGCCGCCTGTGGGTCTCCTCCACCGTCGAATATCCTTACGCCGCCGATAAAGGCCGCTGGTCCGACCCACAGGGCACCCATGTCAAAGGAAGCCGCGATGCCATCAAGATCCTCGAAGACACGGATGGTGATGGCAAAGCCGACAAAGTCGCCGACTTCGCCAACGAACTGAACATTCCCACCGGTGTCCTCCCCTGGCACAAGCCGGAGCACAAGGCCGGTTGCATCGCCTGGAGCATCCCGAACATCTGGTACTTCGCCGACACCAATGGCGACGACATCGCCGACCATCGCGAAATCATCTTCGGCCCCCTCGGCTACGAAAAAGACACGCACGGCATGTGCAGCAGCTTCCGCCTCGGCCTCGACGGCTGGGTGTATGCCACGCATGGCTTTAATAACACCTCGCAGTTCAAAGCCAAAGACAGCAGCACCCTCGAACTGCACAGCGGCAACGTCTTCCGCTTCAAACCCGACGGCTCTCGCGTCGAATCCTGGACCCACGGCCAGGTGAACCCCTTCGGGCTATGCTGGGATCGTTACGGCAATCTCTACAGCGCCGACTGCCACAGTTCGCCGATCTACCAGCTCATTCGCGGCGCGCATTATCCGAGTTTCGGCAAACCGCATGATGGCCTCGGCTTCGCGCCCGTCATGTGCCAGCACACGCACGGCTCCACAGGCATCTGCGGCATCGTTTACATCGATGGCGGCGTCTGGGGCCCCGAGTGGGATGATCACACCTTCGTCGGCAACGTCGTCAGCTCCAAGGTCAACCACGATCACGTCACCTTCACTGGCTCCACGCCCAAGGCCAACGAGCAGCCCGACTTCCTCACCAGCGACGACCCCTGGTTCCGCCCCGTCGATCTCCAACTCGGCCCCGACAACGCCCTCTACATCGCCGACTTCTACAACAAGATCATCGGCCACTACGAAGTACCGCTGGAACATCCGGGACGTGACAAGGAACGCGGGAGGATCTGGCGTGTCGTCAAAACCTCGGGCACTTCCAAGCGCCAGCCATCTGCACCACCCGACCTTAGCGACTGGCGTTCCGCGCTGCAAAATCCCTCGCCCTTCGTGCAACGCGCCATCCTCGCGAAGATGCTCGATGCACCACAGCTCGACGCACTCCCACTACTCATCGGCAACGCCCAGAAGACACTGGCAGACGACGCCAGCCTCTCGCTCGCTTATCGCATCGCCATTCGCGATCACCTCAAGCTCCCTAGTGCCTTTGCCCAACTCGACACCACCGCTCACGATCAAATCGCCCCAATTGCCCTCGCCGTGCCCACCGCAGATGCCGCAGCCTTCCTGCTCCGGCGTTTGCAAAACGCCGCCCCCATCACTCCCGCCATCCTCACGCACATCGCCCGCCATGGAGATCCCTCGCTACTCCCTCAATCCATCGCCCTCGCCAAACAATCAGCCCTCCAAAACCCCACCACTCCACTCCCGCTCCTCGCCGCCCTCTCCGACGGCCTCAGCGAGCGTGGCACACCTCCACCACCCGAACTCCTTGCCTGGGCGCAGGAACTTGCCACGCAGCTTCTCGATTCCGCCGGGAAACAACCCACACCCGCGTGGACCACGCTGGGCGATGCGAAATGGTCTCTCCAACCGCGCAAGCTCGCGAACGACACCGAGGCCACGGTTCTGCAAAGCCTGGTCAAGGGTGGTGGAGAGGAGGAAAGCCGCACGGGCACGCTGAAATCCAAAACTTTCCCCGCGCCCGCCAAACTCTCGCTCTGGATCAACGGTCATCGCGGCTTCCCGAAGACTGAGGCTCACGAAAAGAATCTCGTGCGCGTCGTTGAAGGCGAAACCGGCCGCGAACTCGCCCGCGCATTTCCTCCACGCTCAGATGTCGCTCAACGTGTCGAGTTTGACCTCAAGGACCACACTGACAGCCCCGTCCGCCTCGAAGTCATCGACGGCGATGACGGCAAAGCCTACGCCTGGCTCGGCATCACCGGCATCGAGCCTGCCGTGGTCAGTGTGAATGATTTTCAAAGCGCCGACACCACACGCGAGAGCCTCAAAACTCTCGCCGTCATGCTCCAACACAGCGCCCCGGCCGCGTTGCGTGAAAAACTCGCTACCTACCTGCCACCGCGCCCCGCACCGCCTCCGCTGCCGGTTTCACCGGAGCAACGCAAGCAGCTTGACACCCTCATCGCCGCCCGCACCGCCGCGTTTGCCAAAGCTAAGCCTGATCTCGAAACCGGAGCCAATGTCTTCAAGATGAACTGCGCCGCTTGCCATCAGATCAAGGGCGAAGGCGGCCTCATCGGCCCGCAGCTCGACGGCATCGGTGCGCGCGGCTCTGCACGGCTTTGTGAGGACGTCCTCGACCCCAATCGCAACGTCGATGCCCATTTTCACCTCCACATGCTCACTTTGAAGGATGGCAGCACCTTCGCTGGCTTTCTGAAGACCGAACTCGGCCAGATTCAGCTCCTCGCTGACGCCACCGGCAAAGAGCACCGCATCGCCAAGAAAGACATCGCCAAGACCGAAGTCTCGCCCATCTCGCTTATGCCACCCACGTTTGGTCAGACACTCGATGAGGCGACCTTCATCGACCTGCTGGGGTATTTGCTGAATGAAAAGGCGTCGAAGTGAAAAGGCTGTGGCGGAGAAACAACGCCGTGCTTGCCATTCTGCTGTGAGTCGGAACAATGACGCGCCATGAAGCACTTTTTGCTCCTGCTTTCCCCTGCCCTGCTCGCTGCCGCCGAATCGGGTGCTCCCGTCGGCAAGTTTCAGCAGCTTGATTCACCCGTGCCGACGCCTTCAGCGCTGCGGAACGCTTCGGGATCACCGGGGACGGGGTATTGGCAAAACCGGGCGGATTATGACATCAACGTGGAGCTGGACGACGTAAAGCGCACGATCACAGCGGAGGCGACGGTGACGTATCATAATGCCTCACCGGACGCGCTGGAGTATCTGTGGGTGCAGCTCGATCAGAACTACCTCTCTCACAACGCGGACTCGCGGGCGGTGCCGAACACGAAGCGCGGCGTGGATCTCACGAAGTTCAGCTATTCGGCGCTGGATCGCCTCCTGGCTTACGAAGAGTACGATGGCGAGACGAAGATCAGCAAGCTGACGGATGCGAAGGGCAAGGCGCTGCCGCATTCGATCGTGAAAACGATGCTGCGGCTCGATCTGCCGGAGCCGCTGGCGGCTGGGGCGGATTTTGTCTTCAAGATAGCGTGGAGCTACCCGATCAATGACTGCGAGCGCATCAACGCGCGCACGGGCTACGAGTTCTTCAAGGAGGACGGCAACTGCATCTACACCATCGCGCAGTGGTTCCCGCGCATGGCGGCTTACACGGATTATGCGGGCTGGATCAACAAGCAGTTCCTCGGCACCGGCGAGTTCACGCTCGAGTTTGGCGACTACACCGTGCGCCTGACCGTGCCGGACGATCACCTTGTCGCTGCGACAGGCGCTTTGCAGAATGCGGAGGTCGTTTTAACCGAAACGCAGCGTGAGCGACTGAAGAAGGCGCAGGGTGAGACGAAGAAGCCGATGTTCATCGTCACACCGGAGGAGGCAAAGGCGGCTGAGAAGGGCAAGCCGAAGGGAAAGAAGACCTGGGTATTTCAAGCAGACAACGTGCGTGATTTCGCCTTCGCCTCGTCGCGCAAATTTATCTGGGACGCGATGGCGGTGGAAGGCGCGACGCATCCGCCAACACCGGAGCGCCAAGGCGGCATCGCCGACCGCATGTTCCGCCCGCCGGTGATGGCGATGTCGCTTTATCCAAAGGAAGGCATGCCGCTTTGGGACAAGTATTCCACCCATGCCATCGCGCACACGATCCAGGTGTATTCGAAGTACACCTTTGCCTATCCGTATCCTGTCGCGTGGTCGGTGAACGGGCCGGTGGGCGGCATGGAATACCCGATGATCTGCTTCAATGGACCACGCCCGGAAAAAGACGGCACCTATCCCGAGCGCACAAAGTATGCGCTCATCGGCGTGGTGATTCATGAAGTGGGGCACAACTACTTCCCGATGATCGTGAACAGCGACGAACGGCAGTGGACGTGGATGGACGAGGGGCTGAACTCATTCGTCGAATATCTGACCGAGGAGGAATGGGAGAACGACTGGAAGCACCGGCGCAACGAGCGTGGAATGGTCGATTACATGCGCACGACGGACCGTGTGCCGGTGATGACGAACAGCGAATCCATCGCCGACCTCGGCCCAAACGCCTATGGCCAGCCGACGGTGGCGCTGAACATCCTGCGTGAGCACATTCTCGGCCGCGAGGCCTTCGATCACGCGTTCAAGACTTATGCGAAGCGCTGGATGTTCAAGCGGCCCACGCCGAGCGATTTCTTCCGCACGATGGAGGACGCGAGCGGTGTCGATCTCGACTGGTTCTGGCGCGGCTGGTTCTTCAGTGTCGATCACGTCGATGTGGCCATTGATGAGGTGAAATGGCTGCAACTCGACTCACGTGATCCGGCGATCGAAAAAAAGAAAAAGAAGCAGGAGGAAGACGAGCTGCCGAAAACCACCACGAAGGAGCGCAACTACCCGCTTTCGAAGCGCGTGGATCGTTTTCCCGAGTTGAAGGACTTTTACGACAGCTTCGACGAGACCACCGTGCTGCCGAGCGAGAAGAAGAAATTCGAATCGCTCATCAAGGAGCTCAACGAGGAGGAAATCGACCCGAAGCTGCTCCAGACGAAGCACAACTTCTACGCCATTGAACTGAGCAATGTGGGGGGACTCCTCACGCCAGTGATTTTGAAGATCGAATACACCGACGGCAGCACGGAAGAACTGAAGCTGCCCGCCGAGATCTGGCGTTTCAACACCGAGAAAGCCTCCAAGCTGCTCTTTACGAAGAAGGAGCTGAAAGCCATCACCTTAGACCCGCGCCAGGAACTCGTGGACACCGACGTGGAGAACAACTTCTGGCCGCGCCGCCCGGTGAAGAGCAAGTTCCAACTCTTCAAAGACGATAAAGCTCCGAATCCAATGCGTGAGGTCACGAAGCCGGAGAAGGAAGACGACGAGAAGAAGGCTGACGGCAAAAAATGACGCCTGTCATGTTCTGGCTCGACTTTTGAGCGTTTAGAAACCAAACTTCGTCCATGCCCAAGACCATTCATCTTGAAATGCCCTCCTCTCGGGATCTTGGCAGGCTAAAGCTGCCGTCCGGGGTGCAAAGCCGTCTGCACGAGCTGCTGGACCGGCAGGACGAGGGCATCAAGCTCACCGTGCGTGAACGACGCGAGGCGGAAGGTCTGGTGGAGATGGCGGAGTGGATTTCTTTGCTGAAGCTTCGTGCTCGCAGGCTTTCCCGCAGCGCCGCATGACGGTCTCCGCTTCCATCCGCCGCATCGTCACCCAGCGTGCGGGAAACCGCTGTGAGTACTGCCTTCTGGCGCAGGCGGGACAGGAGGCCCTCTTCCACATCGACCACATCATTCCAGAGATGGATGGCGGTCTCACGGAGCCGGAGAATCTTGCTCTCTCCTGCGTTTCGTGTTCGCTCCGAAAAGGAGCGCGGCAGATTGCTGTCGATCCGACGACCCGCCGCCTGGTGAGGCTTTTTCATCCACGTCGGCAACGATGGACGGCCCATTTCCGCTGGAATGGGTTTCGTGTCACAGGCGTCACCACGACGGGACGTGCCACGGTGGACGCGCTCAAGCTGAACCGGAGCACGATGCTGGCGATTCGTTCTGAAGAGGCCTATTTCGGTCGATTTCCTCCTCCGGTCACATGATCAAAGCGGCTTTCATTTCGCTCTGTGTGGCGACGTGTGCTCACGCGCACTCGCTCCATCAATCCACCGCCGAGGCGGAATACAATCCGACGACGAAAAAGCTCGAAGTCAGCCTCACCGTCTTCATCAACGATCTCGAACTCGCTCTCGTCCGCCAGAGCGAGCGCGAGATGCGCATCGACAAAACACCCGCCGCTGAATTCGACGCCCAGATACAAGCCTACCTCGCCAAAACCTTCGTGGTGACGGATGCCTCAGGCAAAGCGGCCAAGATCGAGTGGATGGGGCGTCAGATCGACGAGGACACGAAGAAGGGCGGCGATCCGATGGTGGCGTTGTTCTTCGAAGTCGCTATGCCGAAAGGTTTGGCGAACGCCGATATGCACCACGCGGTGTTCTGCGAACTATTCAAAGATCAGACGAACTTGCTAAGCCTGAAGAGTCGCGCTCTAAAGATTGAACTGCGTTTCACGCCACAGGATAAGAGAGCGAAGCTGGTGCTTCCAAATTGACGGAGTGCTTTCACGAAGAAGACCACCAATGACCTCTTCGATGTTCTTGGCAAACAAGCTTCGTGGTGGCATAGAAGCCACATGTCACCAGAAGAGCACAGAGAAATGGCTCAACACGAAGCCGATCTTGATTTGGACCACAAAGACGTCCGCCACCTTCTATACGACATCCACGATGAATCTCTGCGCCATGGTCGGCCATTCCTCGAGAATCAGATTCATGCTAACAAACGAATTGCTTCCCTGAGCGCTAGAATTGCCATGATACAGCAAGAGGCATCTCAGGAGTTAATAAAAGCCTCGAATCAGATTTTGGAAGCTTCCAAAGAAGGGGCACGGACTGAGGCTGCATATGCAGAAAAGGCGCAAGCGCTTGCTCAAGAGCTAAACGCCTCAAACAAGCGTAGCGCGTCGTTATTGGATGCGATTAACAATTTTATTACTGCGCAGCATACTGAGGCTGCAAGAACTCAGCGAAGTGTTGATCGCTTGAATCGTTGGATGCTTGGATTCACCATCGTCGGATCTTTATTCGCAGCATTGTCCATTTGGATCTCATGGCAATCACTGGACTTACAGAGGCGGGAGATTGCGCAGAAGAACAAATCTGTCTCGTCAGATCAGGCCAATGATACGGCACGCGATATTAACACCGTGAAACCCGCCAAAAGCGACGCAGAACAGCCTGGTCCTAAACCAGAGCTTACACCGACAGCGTCACCACAAGTGAACCCGAAGCCTCCGCTCGCCCCTGATTCAAAAGAAAATCTCTGACATCATGTTTGGGAATCCCAATCACCCAAAGAACGGAGCGAGGACTTTGAGGGCGACTTTGAGGGCTTTCATGCGGCCTTCGAGGGTTTTGCCGAAGGTGTCGTCTTCGACTTCGATGCACAATGGGCCGTCGTAGCCGATGCGCATGAGTTCTCCCATGAAGGCAGCCCAATTGATGTCGCCGTAGCCGGGGATGCGGGGCTGGTGCCAGTTGAGGGGGAAGTCGAAGCGGCCGACTTCGTTGAGGGCGGCGTGGTTGAACTTCATGTCTTTGGCGTGGAGGTGGAAGAGCTTGGATTTGAACTCGGCGAGGGGGCTGAGCGGGTCCATGCCTTTGAGGATGAAGTGCGAGGGGGCGTAGTTGAGGCCGAAGTTGGGCGAGTCGATGTCGCTGAAAGCTCGGCACCAGATGGCGGGTGTGGTGAGGAGGTTTTTGCCGCCGGGCCATTCGTCGCGCGTGAAGGACATGGGGCAGTTTTCGATGCCGATCTTCACGCCGTGGTCTTCGGCGTGCTGAATGATGGGTTTCCAGATCTTGAGGAAGCGCGGCCAGTTTTCATCGACGGTTTTCGTCCAGTCGCGACCGACGAAGCCGAGTTTCATGGCTGGAAGGTCAAGATGGTCAAGTGGTGGTCAAGCGTTGTGCCTAGCACTGGCTTGACGACTCCTTGACCTCTTGACGGAGCAGTCTTGACCTCCGCCTCACTTCGCCTCAGCCGAGATGTCCTTTTTGCCTTCGAGCACCTTGTCCACGAGGCCGTATTCGGCGGCCTGGGCGGCGGACATGTAATTGTCGCGGTCGGCGTCGCGCTCGATCTGCTCGACAGATTTGCCGGTGTGGTGGGCGAGGATGCGGTTGAGGCGCTTTTTGAGGCTGAACATGTATTCGACCGTGCGCTCGACATCGGACGCGGTGCCGCGTGCGCCGCCGGAGACCTGATGGATCATGATGTCGCTGTTCGGCAGGGCGTAGCGCTTGCCTTTGGTGCCTGCGGCAAGGAGAACGGCACCCATGGAGGCGACGAGGCCGATGCTGTAGGTGCAGACGTCGCAGGTGAGGAACTGCATCGTGTCATAGATGGCGAGACCGGCGGTGACGCTGCCGCCGGGGCTGTTGACGTAGATGTTGATGTCCTTCTTCGGGTCCTGCATCTGGAGGAAGAGAAGCTGGGCGATGATGATGGAGGCCATCGTGTCATTCACCTCGCCACCGAGGAAGATGATGCGGTCCTTCAACAGGCGGGAGTAGATGTCATAGGCGCGCTCGCCGCGTCCTTCGGACTCGATGACGGTGGGGACCATGTAGCTGGACTGAGGAGCGATGGAGGTGGGAAAATCGGAGTATTGGCTGGGGGACATGAGGTGGAATGAAGGAGTGGCAGAGGGGATTGTCAATGCAGCGGGCAATGACGAATGACGAATTCCCGAATGACGAAGGAATTCTTGGGTTCTACGCCTGTGAGGAGCTGGTGAGCTTCAAACCGACGATTCCAGCCACGATGAGGACGATGCACACGAGGCGGGCGGCGGTGCGGGGTTCGCCAAAGACGAAGATGCCGATCAAGGCGGTGCCGACGGCTCCGATGCCAGTCCAGATGGCGTAGGCGGTGCCGAGGGGCAGCGAACGCAGCGCGAGTGAGAGAAAGAAGAAGCTAGCAATCATGAGCAGCGCGGTGATCACGCTGGGCCAGAGACGCGTCCAGCCCTCCGTCTGCTTCAAACCAATGGCCCAAGAGACTTCAAGAAGTCCGGCGATGATGAGGTGGAGCCAGGGCATGGTGGAATCAAATGTGGCCTAGCTTTGCGAGCTGGGCGCGCATTTCAAAGCATCTGGACCGTGATGTCCTTGAAGGCGACACCCGCGCCGGACTGCAATCCGATGGTGCCCGCGAAGGTCTGCACATAATCCTTGTCGGGAGGTGGAGTCCAACCGGCGGGAAATGACCACTGGTTGACTTGCCGGCCGTCAATCCAGACCGTGAAGACTCCTGACCTAGCCATGACACGAAGCGCTTGCCACTGGTCAAAACGACCGCCTGAAGGAGGGTTCTTGATGGAGCTTAGATAGGGGCGTCTTTTCTCAAGCTGGCTGTTCATCGGCGCACCAGTGTTGATTTCCACCGCAGCGAGAATGTCTCCAGTGGTGCCTTTTCCGCGTTCATCAATGTTCACCTCAAACGCGCTGACCTTGCGATTGAGGATGGTCGTGGGATCGGGGATGTGCAGCCAGATGCCGGAGTTGGCGGCATCCGGGCACTTGATCTTGATGTCGAGGTTGAAGTCTTTCCAAACCGGGGCGACACCGCTGGCACCGACGTAGATGAGGTTGCCGCGCCGTCCTGTGGACCTGATTTCGCCATGACTGACGGTGAAAGAATCAGCGTCACCCACCACCCGCCAGCCGTTGAGAGACTGGCCGTCAAAAAGGCTAATGAGCGCAGGCATTGACTGCGCCGACGGAACCGTGCTGGAGGAAACCTTCGCCGCGCGTTGTTTGCGACGGGCGGTGACGTCGTCGCGTTTCACGCGGACGCGTGTGGCATCGGCGGTTCGGCCCTGGGCGAGCACTTCTTTTTCGAGGGCATCAAGCACCTGGATGTAGCGATCGTAGAGCGGCAGGGATTTGGCGTCCTTGTCCTTGGAATAGGCTTTTTCAGTGCTGCGGTAGGTGTTGCGAAGCTGAACGATGCTGCTGTGCAGGCCGCTGGGGTCGATGGACGGCATGAACTTGTGCGTGGTGAAGCGCGTCTTCTCATCCCGCAGGGCAATGGTCTCCGAGACTCTCCCATTGCGCGCAGCCTCGTTGATGGCGCGATCCAAAGCGGCAACGTAGCCAGTGCCGAGCGTGGCAATCTGATCGGCATAGCTGGCGTTCACATCCCGCTCAAAAGCGACCTGGAACTGCGACTCCAGCGTGATGAGACGGTCGGTGATGGAGCCGGAGGTTCCCGTCGTGGGCGGAACGGGGGTTGGTGGAATCGTCTTTGCGGGAGGCACTGACGTGGAAGGCGGCGGCACGCTGCTGGTGGTACGCGTTGTAGTGGCCGTTGTGGACGGCGGAGTAGTCATCGCTGGCGGTGGAGTCCGCTCGGGAGTCACTGTTGGCGGTGGGAATGTAGGGGCTGGCGCGGTGGTTGTGGTGGCCGAGGTGAGAGAGGGAGAAAATGGGGACTCCGACGTGTCAGTGGTCTCAGGCGCGGCTGTCGGCTGTGTGTTTTGCATCACAAACCAGCCGCCAAAGCTGAGCATCACCAATGCGGCTATGACGTAAGGCAGTGTCGAGGTCTGCGGGGGTGCGGGT
Source organism: Prosthecobacter sp. (assembly GCA_044355475.1). GTDB lineage: Bacteria > Verrucomicrobiota > Verrucomicrobiia > Verrucomicrobiales > Verrucomicrobiaceae > Prosthecobacter. The sequence goes on along the minus strand of JBIKYB010000024.1, from coordinate 2,039 downwards.
GGCGGCACATGGGACTCAAACACCGGCTGCTGCCGCCGCTGGGGCGTGGAGGCCGGATTGCGCGAAGAGGGCACCACCGTGCGGCCAGGAGGTGTCGCGGCCTGCTTGGGCAGCACGGCGCTGGATTCCTTGCCCGCCACGGCAAAGGGCGTGGTAAGGATCACATCCAGGTCACGCCGCAGTTCGAGGCTGCTTTGATAACGCTCGTCACGGTCATGCTCCAGGGCGCGGCGCACGATGTCGTCGAAACGCGGGTCGATGCTCTGGAACTTCTGCGAGGGCATCTTGAACATGCCGCGAGGGATGTCTCCCGTGAGCATCTGGTACAGCATGACGCCGACGGCATAAAGATCCGCGCGCCCATCGACATCCGAGCCAAACATGAGCGTTTCAGGCGCGACGTAGTCAGGCGTGCCCATGGCCATGCCGGTCTGCGTGAGGCCGGAGTTCTGCGTGTTGGTGGTCAGCTTGGCGAGGCCGAAGTCGGCGACCTTGACGCGGCCTTCGCGGTCGATGAGCACGTTCGAAGGCTTGATGTCACGATGGACGATGCCCTGCTTGTGCGCGTAGCCCAGCGCATCGCACAGGTGGGCGGTAACAGCCAGCGCATGCTCCGACGGCAGGCGGCCCTCGCGGGCGATCATGCGCTGCACATCGGTGCCATCGACGTATTCCATCACAAAGTAGAGCTGGCCTTCCGTGGTGCGGCCAAAATCATACACACTGACGATCGCAGGGTGATTCATGCGCCCCATCAGACGCGCTTCATTCTTGAAGCGTTCGGCGAAGGCACCGTCCTGCTCCTCAATCGCAGGAGGCAGCAGCTTGATCGCCACCGTGCGCTCCAGACTGCTCTGAATGCCCCGGTAAACCGCTCCCATGCCACCACGGCCGATCAGGCACTCCACCTCAAACTGCGGCAGCATGCGCTGGAGCTCTTCCGGGCTTGGCGGCTCCCAGCGCCGTCCTCCGCCGCTGGTGGTGCGCGGCGGAACGTTGGAGCTGGCAGGTTCTTCGTACATGGTGGGTTAGGGAAAAAGTCAGTTAATTAGCAAAAATTTCACCAATGCTACGAGAACTTGCAAGGAATCAAGCAGGGCAAAGAACAGAAAGATGCGGCGGGTTGATTTCTGTGACGGACTCGCCTAACTCGGCGGCCCATGAATGAAAGCCTGAAGATCCTGAGCGGTTCCGCGCACCCCACGCTGGCGGCTGCCATCGCCCAAAACCTCGAAACGGAGCTGTGCGCCGCTGAACTGACCACCTTCCCGGACGGCGAGACGTTTGTGCAAATCCACGAGAACATCCGTGGCAGCGACATTTTCATCGTGCAGCCGACTTGCCCGCCCACGAACCAGAACCTGATGGAACTGCTCATCATGGTGGATGCCGTGCGCCGTGCCAGTGCCGCCCGCATCACCGCCGTGCTGCCATTTTTCGGCTACGCCCGCCAGGACCGCAAAGACCGCCCGCGTGTGCCCATCACCGCAAAACTCGTGGCCAACCTCCTCGTGGCCGCCGGGGTGAACCGTGTGCTCACCGTTGATCTGCATGCCGGTCAAATTCAGGGCTTCTTCGACATCCCGGTGGATCATTTGTATGCCGCGCCCGTTTTGATGAAGGCCATCCGCGAACGCGGCCTCGAAGACCTCGTGGTCGTCTCCCCGGACGTCGGCGGCATCAAAATGACCCACGCCTTTGCCAAGGCGCTCAAGGCCCCGATGGCAATCGTGGCGAAAAATCGTGTCAGCGCCGAGGAAGTCGAGGCGCACAGCGTTATTGGCGATGTCGCGGGCAAAAATGTGCTCCTGGTCGATGATTTGACCGAAACCGCTGGCACCCTCACCGCCGCCGCCGACCTGCTTCTCAAGCACGGAGCCAAAAAAATCTACGCTGGCGTCTCCCACGCCGTGCTGGGAGAAAAAGGCCACAGCCGCATCACCAAATCACCGATTGTCGAGCTTCTGGCCACGAATTCCGTGCCCCAAGCCACCGGGGACAAGGTCACCGCTCTGGACATCGCCCCGCTGCTGGCCCAG
>JBIKYB010000023.1:0-28721 GCA_044355475.1 Prosthecobacter sp. | reverse complement strand
ACAAAGACTGGCTCTGGCGCATGAAGAGAACTCCAGAAACCACACCGCAGAGATGAGATAACCGCAGAGAAAACCCTCCCATGCCTTTCTCTGCGGTTATCCCAACTCTTGCGGTGTAAAAATGCTCCCATGAACTCCAAACCCATCACCGAAACCTGGTACACACTCCGTCTCGCTCGTTGGCTGTGGCGGCTTATCTGGAATCGCCGAGTGGCCTGGACGCTCGTGGTGATCGTCTCACTCATCACGGCGCTCTGGCAGTGGGAGAACTGGCGTAGCGCACGCGAGCTGAAGGCGGTGCATCGGCGGGTGGTGGAGCGGCTGGGCACGGACGATCCGTTTGCCTTCATGCCGCCGAAGGTCACGGACGAGCAGAACTACTTCGCGAATCCCGTGATCGAATCATGGCTGCATGAGACGAAGCCGGGAACGTTGGGCACGCACTACAATCCGCCAAAGGACGCGCTGCTACCGCCAGGCTTCATCATGCCGGAAAGCTTTCAAGACGATGATGGTTCACCCGGCAGACTGGATTTGAAGGCATGGATCGCAAAGCGTGATCCGAGTGTGGAACCCGCGGCCACCGTGCTTGCTCGCGAGCTTGGCGATGGCAACGGGCTCCTGCCAAAGCTCGCGGAAGGACTGAACAAACCCTATTCCATCATGAAACCCGGCCAGCGAGAGGCAACGGAAGCGGCGGGCGGCAATCCATGGGAGGCGGCGATGCCCCAGTTTCAAAACCTGAACCGTTTTCAGCGGCAGATCGGCCTTCATCTGCGCATCGCGGCGATGGCTGGAAACAAGGAGAAGACCGCAATGACCGCGCAGATCATGCTGCGCTTCAGCGAGGCACCGGCACGCGGCGGCATGATCGGCATCCTGGTGCCGCTGGCACTGCATGACATCACTTTTGATGCGCTGCACGAAGCGCTGGAGCATCCAGCGTGGACGGAGGAGTCGCTGAGCCGTTTGCAGGTGCGGCTGGGGCAGTTCGATGAGTTAGAGAGCTACGAGAAATCGTTCGGTGGCGAGATCACGGGCATGTTTGCCGCGCTCACCTACTTCCGCAGTCATCCCGAGGTGGTGGAGCAAATGAATGTGTATCAACCGGGCTGGAAAGGCTGGGAGGACCGGGCTTTCGCGTTCGCGATGATTCGCGGCCCCATCGGCTGGCATGATGCCAACATCGCTTTCTATGCAGACTGCATCCTGGAGCAGCTCGGACCTGCGGGGAAGGCCGCATGGCTCACCGCAGCAGCGCGTGATGAAAAAGTGCGCCTGCTTAGCAAAGAGGCCAATTCATGGCCGAACCCGCGCCGCATCCTCGGAGCCATCGCCCTCCCGAACCTCGGAATCCTCTCCCAATCCGCCGCCGAGACGCTCTTCCACCGCCGCAGCCTCATCATCGCCTGTGCGTTGGAGAAGCATCGAATGCGTCACGGCACCTTTCCGGCCTCGCTGGAGGCGGTGAGGGAGGATTTGAAGCTCTTCACGCTCGATGATCCAGCACGTCCGGGACATCTGCCGGGCTTCCGTCTTGAAAACGGCGGCTATTTGCTCTGGTCTGCCGGTCCGGATGCGAAGGACGATGGCGGGGTGAAGGACAAGGACTGGCTGTGGCGGATGCGGCGTGGCTAACAGCCTTTTGAAATGCCGCCCGGCATGAAGAAGTCCGAGGTGAAAAGTGTCGTCTGCGGCATGACCACTTCTGAAATCTCATTCCTAACGTCTGACTCACACCTACCTGAGTTTTTCAACAACTCCCCAGCCGTCGTCTCATTCCTGCACGCTGATTTTCACCTGCGGGTCAGGCTTCGCGATGCCTTTCTTTTCCCAGATGACGCGTTGGTGAGTGGTGAGGATTTTCACGGTGAGGTTCTGGGTGCGCTCGCCGAAGTCGCCATCGGTGCGGTTCCAGAGCACGATGGATTCAATCGGCATGTCCTGCCCCAGGTCGAGCTTCCACCAGGGATTGCTTTTGCGGCCATCGGTGTGGGAGACACTGGCGGTTTTGGGCATGTCGCCATCGGTGTTTCCGTCGATGGCGAGGACTGCTGCGCCTCCGGTGGAGGTGCTGCTCTGGCTGGCCTCACCTTTGAGAGCGATGTTGGCCCCCTCGCTGAAGACCTGCACCTCGGCGAGATTGAGTGCCGCTTTGCCCGGCAGTTCGATGCGGATATAGCGCCCCTTCACGCCCGCAACCTCCGGCTTGGAGGGCGCGGCAAAGGCGGTACTGGCTGGTAGCGATGTGGCGACCGTGGTTGGGGCATCCTCCGACTTTAGCCATGATTTCCAATCCCACTCTTTCATCACCGGCCAGGCCAAAACACCCAGGAGAACGATGGCGATGCCATTGAGCGCCACGGCGACGAAAAGGCGACCGGCGGATGATTTTTTCGCAGGGGGAGGTGCCTGCGGTGGCGCTGCTGCTTTCGCGGCCTCGGCGGTGGCTTTGGGGACGATGGGCTTGGGCTTCGGCGCGTTGGGATGCGCGACGGAAGTCAGCGGGGTGGTCTGCGTGCCGGCGGCCATCTGCGGTGCCTGCTGCGGCATGTAAATGAAGCCGCTGTGCTGCGTGGGCATGAGCATTTCGAGCGCCTGGGCCACGGAATGAGGGCGCTGACGTGGATCTGGCCGCAGCAGCCAGGTGAGCCAGTCCCTGAGCGGCGGATCGAGGTCCGGCCGCAAGTGCGCCAGCACGGGACCGGCATCGAAGGCCTGCCATTGCTGGATGAGATCGGCCGCGTCTTCTCCCTGCGCGGGTGCGGAGTTCGTGGCGAGGCAGAAGAGACTCGCGGCGGCGGTGAAGAGATCGCTCTGGCTCGTCGGCGTGTTGCTGGCGTGCAGTTCCGGAGCGCGAAACCACAGCGTTTCCGTGGGATGAATGCTGCGGGCCAGCGAGAGGCCCCAGTCCTGCACCTGCATGAACAAACCGCCGCTGGGATGATCGGCGATGATGAGATTGCTCGGCTTCGGGTCGCCGTGCGGCTGGTGGAGTTGCTCGCCGACGAGCAGCGCGTGCATGAGCTGCACGGCCAGCGCCCGCAGGTCGGCGGGCGAGGTCTGGCGCTCGTTGGCGAAGGCGCGGACGTTCATGCCGGGCATGAAGTCGTAGATCAGCGCGAACTCATCCTCTGTGGGCACCATCGTGATGAGTCCAGCGATCTGCGGGTGCCGCATCTGCATGAGAGCTGGCGCGAGGAGCTGCAAGCGCTCGCGGTCCAGCGTTTCATCCTCATGCAGCAGCGCCTTGAGCAGCACCTTGCGGCCAGTGGCGGTCTCGACGCCGCGGTAAACCTTGGCCGCAGGGCCTCCAGCCAGGAGTTTTTCGGGATGAAAGTGGTCGTCGGGCATTTTTTGGCCGGTGATTTATCCGAGCATGGCAAAAATCCCCGGCGTTGTGCAAGGGAAGATTGACGCGCTTGCGGAATGTCATCTCCGCCGCACAGTCGCGGCATGTTGAAACTCGGACTCATCGGTTGTGGGAAAATGGGCGGCGCATTGCTGCGCGGTGTGGAGCAGGCGCTTGGCAAAGGCAGCCTCCATGTGGCGCTCAGCGATGTGATGCCCGAGGCCGTGAACGGCCTGCGCAAATGCCTCACCTGCAAATCCATCACCGGCACGCCCGCCGAGGTCGCGGCAGTCTCGGACGTGATCATTCTGGCCGTGAAGCCAGGAGACATGCAGGCGCTGTGCGCTGCGCTCGCCGAGGTCAAAGGCTCGCGGCTTTATCTCAGCATCGCGGCGGGAGTCTCGCTCGCGCATTTGGAGACGTGGCTGGGTGATAAGCAGCGGGTCATCCGCAGCATGCCAAACACGCCCGCTCTCGTCGGCGTCGGCGCGGCAGCGTTTGCGCGTGGCAGCAAGGCGAACGCGAAGGATGCCGCGCTCGCCACAAAGATCCTCGGTGCCGTCGGCACGGCAGACGAGGTTTCGGAAAAGCTGCTCGATGCCGTCACCGGCCTTTCCGGCAGCGGCCCGGCTTATGTTTACACCGTGATCGAGGCACTGGCCGATGGCGGCGTGCTCATGGGCCTGCCACGAGCCGCCGCCGTGCGTCTGGCCGCGCAAACCGTCGCCGGTGCCGCCGAAATGGTGCTGCTCAGCGGCAAGCATCCCGCCGCGCTGCGTGATGAAGTCACCAGCCCCGGCGGCACCACGATCGCGGGTCTGGAAAAGCTCGAGCAGCACGGCTTGCGCCATGCCTTGATCCAGGCCGTGCGTGCCGCGACAGAGAAGAGCAAAGCGCTGGGAGCTTGAGCGAAGTGTTCGTGTACTTCACGTCATCACGTTTGCTGAATCCATCTGCCAGAAAAGCAATCGACAGAAGAATGGGGACAGCAGAATCAATAAACCATTCTGCTGTCCCCATTCTTCTGTCTGACTCGGTTTGCCAAACTCACCCAGCATGTTGGTTTGCGGCACGCATCTCAGGTCATCCGCTTTGGTGATTCCCAGCAGACTTCTGATTTGTCTCTACCTGCGGGCGACAGGCCTGTCTTCACGACACTTCAGACCGCGAAGCAGCGTTCCAGGCTGTGTCATTTGTCATTCCGGGACCGACTGAAGGTGGGCCTGCAGTGCCCGAACCTCAAAACACCGGCTTGAAGTAGCCGATGTAGCCCAGCACGCCGCCGATCACGGCAGCAATGAGCACCACGAGGGGCGCGGCGAGCACGCGGCGCTTGGCGAGCACGGGCAGGAAGCCGAGCACCAGCCACAGAGCGATCTTGATCCACACCCAGGGGGGCATCGCGCCCATGATGCCCATCTTCGCTAGCATGCCGAAGCCGGAGACCAGGCTGATGACGAGACCGATGCCGTGCCACATCATGGCCTTCTTGGCCCCTTCGCTGGAGAGCAGGCCGCCGAAGCCGATGAAGACAAAGATCAGGCCGATGAGATGGAGGAAGTGGTAGGTCTGGAGGGACATGGCGGAGTCTGTAGCCCAAATAAACGTCTCCCACAAGTCCCGCGATGCGCCGATTTTCGCCTCCGTGGCGGAACGCTCATCCCATTTTGGAAGTTCCACGAAGATCGAAAAACCACGCACGAGTCGGCCACAAGGCACGGGACCGGTGGTGAAGTAGTTCGTAAGCTCGTTCGCCAGAACGAGCGGTCCCCGCATTCTGGCGAATGGAACTGACATACAAAGAGCGCACTGGAATGAACGAGCGCAGAAAGCTCAAGAAAATGAAGCGGCTCGCTCAATTCAATAAGTGCCCAGAATGTAGCGGCCTTTTGCCGGTCCGTTACTGCGTTCTGGACAGGATTGAAGTCAAAGCAGGATATACCGAAGCTAATACGCGATTGCTGTGTCCAAGCTGTGATCGACGAATCCAGGAAGAAAGAAACTTCTCATAATCTTGGGCTTGCTTGCGGTAACGAACTTGACGAAAAAACAACATGCCCACCCTGCCGGACATCCAGCGCTACTGCGACAAGATCGCTGAGGCTTTCAAGCCACAGCGGATCGTGCTGTTCGGCTCTTACGCCTACGGGAAGCCGACGCCGGATTCGGATGTGGATGTGCTGGTGGTGATGAAGAAAGCCCGGCGGCTGTGGATGGATGCCACGCAGAAGATTCACGCGAAAGTCTCCGCAGGCTTTCCGGTCGATGTGATCGTGCGTGACCCGGATTTTCTCCGCGAGCGTCTGCACGAGGGGGACACCTTCCTCGAAGAAATCACCTCCAAAGGCCGCGTGATGTATGAAAGCCGCCACGCGTGACTGGATCGAGAAGGCGGAGGCCGATCACCTCGCCGCCGTGGATCTTGCCCGGCGGCGGAAGCTGCCACTGCATGACATGGTGTGCTTTCACTGTCAGCAGTCGGCGGAAAAGTATCTAAAGGCCCGTCTTGAAGAGGCCGGTATTCACTTTCCGAAGACGCATGACCTCGAAGCCATTCTCGCGCTCGCTTTGACCGTCGAGCCGCTCTGGTCGGCTCTTTTGACTGCAACGAGACGCTTGAAGCCCTTTGGCGTTCTCATCCGCTATCCCGGCAATGATGCGAGCAAGGCCCAGGCCCGCCGCGCTTTGACTGATGCCAAAGCGATTCGTGAAGAAGTGCGTCTTTCGCTCGGCTTGAAGTTTTGAGACCACGCCCGTCGTTCACCGACGCCATGCGCCTCCTCTCCCTCCTCTTCTGGCTCCTCACCCCATGCTCCCTGCTCCAGGCCGCCGCAGGCGCTCCGAACATCATCATCCACTTCATCGACGACCTCGGCTACGGCGACCTCGGCTACGGCGACCTCGGGCCGTTTGGCGCGGTGAAGCAGATGACGCCGCATCTCGACCGCATGGCGCGGGAGGGCATGAAGCTCACAACAACCTCGGATCAAACGCAAACGGCACGGGTTTCCCGATGCTGAGCTTTTTGAAGTCACGGTGCTCCAGGTTGAGCAGGTAGTTGGGTTCGGCGTTGATGATCACACTCGGCACTTCTAGCACGGCGGAGCGAGCTTCTTTGACCCAACGATCGCCGATGCTTTTGGTGGAGGGTGAAGGCGGTTCTTCGGTCCAGTCGGCAGGCAGCGCGGATGCGGGCAGTGTTTCGATGAGGGATTCATCAAACTCGACCGGGATGGCCACATACTTGAATAGGACTGGCGGGCTGAGGTGGACGAGGCTTTCGAGGGCTGCGAGGGAAAGCGTGGCGCTGGTGTAGATCATCCGTGTGCCGGGCGAATTCCACCGGCCACCGAAGAGTCGGGCACCTTCGCCATCAAAGGCAGTGGCTGCGTGTTTGGCCTTCACGATGCGCCAAGCTCGCCGTTTCATGAATAGACGCCGTATTCGATGCGACCGAGCAGATTCTCCACTTCGCGAGCGCCGACCTCGGTCTGCGCAAAGTCCAGCGGCACCGCGCCGCCAAGTCCGACCTGCGACGAGGTGAGCCAGCGGCGGCCATTTTCCAGCGACTCCATCACGACCGCCGCGCGGCCCAGCAACCGGGCAAAACGCACCACGCGGTCGGACTCCGCCACGTCGAGTCGTCCTGAGCTTTTACGGCGATGCAGCGTGGCTTTGGAGATGCCGAGCATCGGCACCAGCTTATCCATGGGCATCGCCAGATGGCCACGCAGCTCATTCAGCTCCTGCACTGGCAGGCCCGCTTTCAGCATCTGGATCAAATGACCGGGCGAGAGCACCTGGAGGGCAGTCTTCCCGCTCGGAACTCGCACGCAGGCATCGACAATGCCCTCGAAAGGCTTTTTCGTCGTCAGGGAGACGACTTTCCGCACAGGCCGCTTTCTCGCGAGGGGCGCTCTGGCGGTCGATTTTGACTTGGGAAGTGTTTTTGCCATTTGAGACTATTTTTATGCTCACCTGAGGCTGGCGTCAATCTTTGGCTCGGGGTGCGTTTTCGAGTCAAACGGGCACGCAGCTACTGATGTGGCCGTTTTTCATCGCGGAAGGTTTTGATCATCTCCATCGTTCAAAAAAGCCCATGCGCCTCCTCCTTTGCCTCCTCGCCCTCAGCTCTTCGCTATGCGCTGCTGCTCCACCACCGAACATCATCATCCACTTCATCGACGACCTCGGCTACGGCGACATCGGGCCCTTCGGCGCGGTGAAGCAGAAGACGCCGCATCTGGATCGCATGGCGCGGGAGGGGATGAAGCTCACGTCGTTCTACGCCGCGCCGGTGTGCAGCGTGTCGCGGGCGCAGATCATGACGGGGTGCTATGGCGCACGCGTTTCGGTGCCCGGCGTGTATCCGCCCGGCAGCAAAAACGGGCTGCATCCGCAGGAGCACACCATCGCGGATCGCTTGCGGCCGCTGGGCTATGCCACGCAGTGCATTGGCAAATGGCACCTGGGCGACCAACTGGCGTTTTTGCCCAAGAAGCAGGGCTTTGATCACTACCTCGGCATCCCGTATTCCAATGACATGCTCAAAACAGCGAGCGTGGACGGTCGCCGCGTCGTGCCGCTCGTGCGCGATGAAAAAATCGAGCGCCTGCTCGACGAGGCGGACCAGGATCGCATCGAAGAAATCTACACCGACGAGGCCGTGAAATTCATCCGCAGCACCCAATCAACGAAGAACCAGGAACCAGGCACCAAGAACACGGCGCAACCGTTCTTCCTCTACTTCCCGCACACCGCCGTGCACACGCCCATTCATCCCGGCAAGGCCTTCCAGGGCAGCTCGCAAAACGGCCGCTTTGGCGACTGGGTGCAGGAGGTCGATGCCAGCATCGGTCGCGTGTTCGACACGCTGCGCGAGCTGCAGCTCGATACCAACACGCTCGTCATCTTCACCAGCGACAACGGCCCCTGGCTCATCAAAGGCCCCGATGGCGGCAGCGCCGGCCCCCTGCGCGGCGGCAAAGGCAGCACCTGGGAAGGCGGCGTGCGCGTCCCCACGCTCGCCTGGTGGCCCGGCAAGATCGCGGCCGGCAGCGTGAGCGATGCCGTCGCCAGCACCATCGACTTGCTGCCCACCTGCCTGAAAATCGCCGGAGCCGAAGTGCCCGCGCAGCCCGTGATCGACGGCCGCGATCTCTCCCCGCTGCTCTTTGGCCAAAGCAAAGACTCGCCACGCGAAGCCCACTACTACTTCTCCAGCTACAACCTCCAAGCCGTGCGCCAAGGCCCGTGGAAGCTCGCCCTCACCACGCAAAAAGAAACCATGGGCCAAGAAGCCGCCGACGATGCGAAAAAGAACCCGCGCCTCTACCACCTCGATCAAGACATCGGCGAAAAGACCAACCTCGCCGCCCAACATCCCGACATCGTCGCCAAGCTCACCGCCCTCGCCGAAAAGATGACCACCGAAATCGGCGGCGACGAACCCACATCCCGCCGCCCGCCCGGCGAGGTCGAAAACCCCGTCACGCTCTATCCCACGAGCGACAAACCCAAGGCCAAAGGCTCACCCAAGGCCTCTGCCAAGCCCGCCGACCTCTCCAAGCTCCAACCCGGCGAAAAACTCGCTGCCGACAAAGCCCCGCAGATCGCCGACACGTCCTTCACCCTCACCTGCGAAGTCACCACCGCGCAGCGCGATGCCATCCTCATCGCCCACGGCGGTGCCAGCACCGGCTACGCGCTCCATCTCAGCGGCGGCAAGCTCATCTGGGCCATCCGCCACGGCAAAACCACCACCACCGCCCAAACCGACTACCCCGCCGACAACCAACCCCACCACATCACCGCCACCCTCGCCAAAAACGGCCAACTCACCCTCCAACTCGATCAAAACGAACCCGTCAGCGCCCAAAGCACCGGCCTCATCCGCACCCAGCCCAAAGAAGACTTCTGCCTCGGCCACGACAACAAAGTGCCGGTGGCAGCTTACACCGCGAAGGGGAAGTTTGAGGGGAAAATCAAAGTCACAGTATCAACCAAAATCCAGTAAGTGACTGTTTGCCGTAGATGTGCTTTTTTCGTCGGCGATGACCTCTTTGCAATTGCCACTAACTCTTAAACCGATCAGTTCTGAAATTGAGGCGCTAGTCCTGCCATGTGCTGCATTTTCGCTGAAGAACAAAACCAGCTCACATTTGCCTGTGGGCGCTTCAAAACTGGGTGGCAACCCTGACCTGCCGAATGGTTTTCAATGGCCTGAGTTTCGAGGCAAACCGCTTCATTTCGTGCTGCAAGTCAACCTGAAGGATATTGCTGAGATGCCCAAATTGAAGGGGCTGTTACCCCAAGCAGGCTTGCTATCGTTCTTCTATGACCTCGAAGAACAGCCGTGGGGATATGATCCCGCAGAGATTGACGGCTTTCATGTTTGCTACTTCAAGAGTGAAGTCGAGCTAAGTAGATGCATAACAAAGCGTCCTGATTCTGCCCTGGTTGAGTTTGTGTTGGAATTTCGCGAGGAGTTGACGCTTCCAGGTCTCGGCCATCGAGCTGCAAATGCGCTCGCAAACCCTACAGATTGGACGGATGAGATGTATGACGCTTACTCTGTGCTTGTTGCCGACCTGGGATCACAAACTCCTGGGCGATCTGGGGGTAAGCATCGCCTGCTCGGTCACTCAGAGAATATTCAAGGTGATATGCAGCTCGAAGCCCAATTGGTCACCAATGGATTGTATTGTGGCAATGCTTCTGGATATGAAGACCCTCGTCGAGCATCCCTGGAAGAGCATGCAGACGATTGGATTCTCCTTTTGCAGCTCGATTCTGATGATGTCGGGAACTTTATGTGGGGAGACTCAGGGATGCTCTATTATTGGATCAGGAAGCAAGATTTGTGTGAGTTGCGTTTTGATCGTGTTTGGATGGCCCTTCAGTGCTGCTAGTCTGCATTTCTGGAGAACGAATCTTCAGCACCTCCGTTCAATGTGGCTTCAAGAATGATGTGGCTTCAAGAATGACCTTTCAAGAGCTGTCAGCCAAACTCCGTCAGATTCGCTCCGAGATGCCACGAGTCAGCTCCGAGCGTGCTTATGCACAGATGGATCTCTTGATGGGACGAGCGACATCAAGTCCGCCACCATTGCAGGAGTCTCCAAAATCTCCGCCCTAAGCTCCTCCGTCCCTCTGCGGCAAAACCAAGCGTCCTGGACGTTCTTTTTTGCCGCAGAGTAGCGGAGAGGCAAAGGAGCGGAGATTGAGTGATGCCCGTGCGTCTCCGTTGGTTCTATTTCCCTGTCAGCAACTTCTCCGCAGGCACCAGAAAATCAAAATCATCGCGGCCATCGATCTCGGGGTCGAGTTCGCCGCAGTAGATGAGGCCGGTGCGGACGGATTGGCCTTTCGGGAGCTTCAGGCGCTTCACTTTCTCCCGCACTTCATCGACGAGGCCGACAGCGAGGCGCTTGCGGAATTTGATCTCGAAGACGTAGAGGCTGCGGCGGGTGCGGACGAGCAGGTCGATCTGACAGCCTTTGCGACGCAGCGTCTGCTTTTGCAAATAGGGACCGGCGTTGAGCACGAGTTTTCTGTCGAGACCGATTTGAGCGAGCAGGAGGTCGAGATTGGCGTGGACGAGGTTTTCGAATTGGAGGCCCATGATGGTGTCCCAGGCATCCAGCGTCTCCAGCGCGGTGTTTTTCAGCAGGCCCTTCGTGATGCGGGCCTTCACAGGATCGACATACTTTAAGTAGAAGCGCAGGTAATTGTCCGAGAGGCGGAAACGGGCGTCGCGAGGCCGACTGCGGCCGGTTTCCGGCTCAAACGGGATGTCGCGGGCGATGAAGCCAGCCAGCTCAAGATCGGTGAGCGAGGCACTGAGGCTGCCGCCGCGTGCACGGCCGAGTTCAGCGCTGATTTGATCCACGCTGCGCGGTCCAGCCACGAGCGTGCGCACGATCTCGCGGTAAGTCTCCGCCTTCCGTGTGAAGATGTCGTGGAAGATGCTGTCGAACTCACTGAAGAGCATGCCTGCGGCGTTGAAGCACAGATCGGCGATGTTTTGCTCCGCCGTGCGGGCGGGATTGATCTCCTCCAAGTAGCGCGGCACGCCGCCGGTGACGGAGAGCAGGCGCAGCTTTTCCGCCGTGCTGATGCGTGTGCCGCGTTTGCCCCAAAACTGCACACACTCCGGCAGTGAAAGCGGCCCCAGCCGGAACTGCCACGAGCAGCGCCCGACGAAGCCGGTATTGTTGAGGATGTTCTCCTCGATCCACGAGGACACGCTGCCGCACAGCACGACGACAAGCCGCTGCCGCTTGGAGAAATGCGTATCCCAGGCTGTTTTGAGGTGCCCGGCGAAGTCAGCATCACCCGCAGCCATCCAGGAAATCTCATCGAGCAGCAGAACCACTGTGCCGCTAGCGGGGAGCTGACTGGCGAGGAGCTGAAACGCCGTGGGCCAACCATCGAGCGGCACTTTGGGAGCTTTGGTCTGTTTGGAGAGCTGATCCGCAAAGGCATCGAGCTGCACCTGCCGTGTCATGTCTTCACGCGGAGGCAGTCCCATGAAGCTGAGCAAGTGATCCGCCTCCTGAGCGCATTCCGCGAGGAAGCGGCTCTTCCCGATACGCCGCCTCCCCTGGCAGGTGACGAGCGAGGCCGTCCTCTTTCCCAGCAGGCGACGAAACTCATCCCGCTCGTCCATGCGTCCGATGTAGCCGTCTTCGTGAGTGCTCATGTCAATTTGGTGCCTGAAATTGGCGGCAAACTTCTGGCACGTAATCGACAGAATGTCAATTAGGTGCCTGAAAGTTACGATATATTTCAGGCACGAAATCGACATTATGATGATTTGGTGCCCGGAATTCGAGCCAACCTTCAGGCACGAAATCGACATTCGGGCCGTGTAACATCGACGCTCCGATCCCGTTCACGCACCATGCGCCGCTTATTTCTTCTCTGTCTCTTTGCCCTCAGCCCTTCGCTCTATGCTCAAAAGGCCGCCACACCGCCGCCGGTGAAGCCGCCGCTGGTCAGCGTGGACATCACGAAGCTGCCGGAGGGAGCGACGCATCTCGATCTGTGGCTGCTGTGCGGGCAGTCGAACATGAAAGGGCGCGGATTCATGCCCGAGGAGCCGAAGAACGATCCGCGCATCGTCATGATGCACAAGATGGATGACCAGTGGTATCTCGCCCGGCATCCGCTGCATCTCACGGGCGATGCGCAGACCTTCCAAGGCCATGACAACGCCGGCGTCGGACCCGGGCTGGCCTTTGCGGAGGTGCTGGCCGCGCAGGACAAGACGGCGGCGATGGGTCTGGTGCCTTGTGCAGTCGGTGGATCGTCGATCAAGCTCTGGCAGAAGGGCGCGAAGCTCTATGAGGAGGCGATTCGACGGGCGAAGGTGGCTTTGCAGACCACCGCACCAGTGAAAGCCCGCATTCGCGGTGTGATCTGGCTGCAAGGCGAGGCCAACGCGAACCCGCAGGAGCTGCCACTGCATGCGGAGCGTCTCCGCGCGATGATCGAGGCGCTGCGAGCCGATTTGGCGCTGCCAGAGCTGCCCTTCATCGCCTGCACGATTGGCGAGATGAAACAGGAACCGCTGCTGACAAACCTGAAATCGATGAATGAGATCCAGCTCGCCCTGCCGAAGTCCGTGCCACACACGGCCTGCGTGGATGCGCGTGATTTGAAGACGCACATCGGCGATGCTGTGCATTTTGATACTGCCGCGCAAAACGAGATCGGGAAGCGTTTTGCGGCGAAAGTCATCCAGATTGCAAAGCCATGATCCGCCCTCTTCATCTCCTGCTGCTGTTCGTCACCGCATCCTGGTCGAAGGAGCCCTTCAAGCCGAACCTCGGTCCGGATTTGCCCGCGATCACAGTTTCGTGTGGTGACGTGACTCTGCTGCTCCGTCAGGCCTCGCAATGGACGCCCGGACGCATTGACTTCCATGGTCATGCGATGACGACGGAGCGGAGTGCCTACGGCACGGTGTTCTCCTTTCCCGATTGCGGCTTCATCGGCACAGCACACCTGGAAAACGAACCGGAGCCGCTTCGGTCACTCGCGTTTATCTTGGACGGCAAAACGGTCCAGGCACCTCCGGCACAGATGAAAGGACGGTCATTTCGCTTCGAGCGCACCTCACGGATCCGAGGTTTAGACCTAGCCTGCGTCACCGAGATCAAAGATGGACAGCTTCACGAGACGACCACCTTCCACGCGCGCGAAGCCGTTCCTTTGAAACTCGTGTATCATTTCATGCATGCGTGGGCACCTACGGTGTCCGCCTTTCTCGCAGGAAGCGATGCCACGCCGAACAAAACGTTTTCCGGCACGCTCCGTGACGATGACGCGACAGCGCGGAAGTTTTTCATCAACGAGCGGGTGGACTGGATGGCCATCTATGAGCCGAAAAGTAGCCAGTTTGCTGTTTCTCGGCTGCTGTCAGCACCGCAGCAGGGTGGGCATGTCACCATGATCTGGAACGTGCCAGGCTCCTATCGGAAGTTTTATTTGAAGTGTTTTGAAAATGCCACGGTGCCCCTCGGCTTTAAGGGCACTTGGCGAATGGTCACGGCCTTCGGCAGCAGCGACGCCGAAGGCTGGGAAAGCGCCGCTCGCAAACTTGCCAACGAACTCCACAACCTGTGATCCTTCCTCATGAAAGCTGCTTTCTTCTCTCTCTTTCTGATCGCTGCCGTCCCCGCCTTCGCCGCAATCCATCATGCGCAGGGCGAGATGTCGGGTGAGGTCACCGCGACCTCCGTTTGGCTCCAAAGCCGCCTCACCGCCATCCCCGGCCCCGTTCTCGATGAAACCGGTGATGTGCCGGGGAAAGAAGGTGTCGCGTATTTTGAGTGGAGTGAGTCGGCGGACTTTGCCGAGCCGACACGCAGCAAGTGGTCCGAGGCGAAGGCGAATCACGACTTCATCATCCGCAGCACCGCCACCGGACTAAAACCCGGCACGCTTTACCACTACCGCCTCGTTTTCGGCGAAACTCGCGAATCGGCCAAGCCCGGCCTCGCCCGCACCTTCAAGACTTTAAGCGAAAGCGGCCCCGTGAGCTTCTGCATGGGCAGTTGCATGAACTACCACGCCTTCATGCACGGCAAGGCCAACGGCGGCGGCCCTGTCACCGCAACCGCCGAAGACAAACAACTCGGCTACCCTTCCTTCGCTGCGATGGCGGCCTTGAAGCCCGATTTCTTCATCGGCACGGGTGACATCGTTTATTACGATCATCCGGCGAAGCCTGCGGCGCAGACGCTGTCTGAGCTGCGGAAGAAATGGCACGAGCAGTTTCGCTTTCCGCGCATGATCGAGTTCTTCGCGCACACCCCGGCTTTTTGGTCGAAGGACGATCACGACTTCCGCTTCAACGATGCCGATCTCCGTGGCGAAAAGCTGCCCTCGCCGACCACGGGCATCGAGATCTTCCGCGAGCAGATGCCCATCTTCGATGAAGAAGATCGCACTACGCCGACCTACCGCACGCATCGCGTTCACAAGCATTTGCAGCTCTGGTTTGTCGAAGGCCGCGATTATCGTTCGCCCAATCAAATGCCCGACGGTCCCGAAAAAAGTATCTGGGGCCGCGAGCAACGCGAGTGGTTGCAAACCACCCTCAAAGCCAGCGATGCAAAGTGGAAGGTCATTATCACCCCCACGCCCATGGTTGGTCCAGATCGCAACAGCAAGACCGACAACCACACGAACCTCGCCGGCTTCAAACATGAGGCCGATAGCTTCTTCCAGTGGTTGATCGACCACCAGATCACCAACCTCCTCACCTTCTGCGGCGACCGCCATTGGCAATACCACAGCATCCATCTCCTCGGCGTGGAGGAGTTCTCCGTCGGTGCCTTGAACGACGAAAACGCCATCAAAGGCGAAAAGCCCGGCGGCCCCAAAACCACCGATCCCGAAGGCAAAATCAAACAGCCCTACCTCTACCAGGAGCCGACCGGCGGCTTCCTCCGCGTGATCATCGACGACTCCGCCAAACTGGTGCTGGAGCACCGCGACGATCATGGCGCGCTGCTGAATTCAGTGACGAAAACCGCCATTACGCATTGAAGGCCGCCGTGCAGTCCTTGCACCGCCCCCCTCATGGCCTCGACGAGACGCTAGATGACTCCATGCGTGATTCCCTGCGCCTTCATGTCCCTCTGAATCTCTCCCGCAGCATCAGGAATGGCCGTGGCGTGCTCCACGATGCGTGCTCGCAATCCATCTGGCTGGCAGTGCAAATCCGCTGCGGCCTTTTTCCATTCACGCGGACCGATTTGCAGCACTTTGTAGTGATTTCCGATCTTCATCGCCATCGTTGCATGACGTGGATACACCTGCTGTGGATACGGCAGCGAACTCGCGATGTCATACAACGGTGCCAGCCGCACCTGACCGCCCGGGGCGATGAGAAACGAGTAATTCTTCGCATGGGCATCCGTCCCGGCGATGAGCCAGTTTAAGATCAGCGCTTCAAGAAAGCGTCGTGTGTCCACCTCGCGGGCGCTGGAGTACTCGCGGATGAGTTGCATGATTTGAGCGGCGGAGGGGCCGCCCTGGTTTTGATACTTGAGATGAGGCATCACCGCCAGCGCCTGGCACATGTCCTCTTGATGGATGCGCTGCACTCGAGCGCCACTTCTCCCACCAACTTCCACTTTTGCCACCTCGGCAGCGATATCCTGACATGTTTGCCCTCGTAGCACTGGCCCTCGACGACAATAAAATTCATGAGCCTGCCTTTGCGATTCGTCAGAGCCATTACCTTGCTGTTGCGTCCACCCCTTGTTTTGCCCATCGCTTGTGCCTCTGCGTCGCCAACTGGATTGGCAGCACTTTGATGTGCAACGACATGAGGGCCATCTACCAACACGACACGGCTGCCGACCTGGCGAGCAAAGCTCTTGAGCAAGATCAGCCAAAGTCCGCTTCTAGCGAAGGTGCGATGTCACCCATAAATCGTCTGCCAAGGGCCATACTGCGGGGGCATGTCGCGCCAGGGGCCGCAATTGCGAAGACGATAGAACAAGGCATCGAGCACCAAGTTCATCTCAGTCACGAGCCGTCCGCCATTTTTTACGACACGAACTTTTTTAAGAGCCGCTGCTTGAGCGGCCCCCACCATTGAAATCGTTGGTTGAGCATCAGGAAACTTCCATCGCCTAACCACTCCTGGGGCACAACTATTCCCTCTTCGTTTTGGGGTTTTAAAACACTGCCTAACTGCCCCACAAGATCGGCACAGCCTTCGGCAGGTGGTGGCGGAGCGTTTGGCGGGGGTTGGGCGTTTGTTGGGGCATGCACGCGATGTCCCATGCTCCTGATCCCGAAGTGATGGCTTACGATGGTTTCGATGAGAGGCCGTTTTTGGTGTTTTGGGAGATCACGCGGGCTTGTGCGCTGGCCTGCAAGCATTGCCGGGCGGAGGCGCAGACGCATCGGCATCCGCAGGAGTTGAATCGGGAGGAATCGAGTCGGCTCATCGCGCAACTGGCGGAGTTGAGGCCGCCGATGCTGATCCTGACGGGCGGTGATCCGCTGATGCGGGCGGGTGCGCTCGATCTGGTGCGGGAGGCGACGGCGGCGGGGCTGCATGTGGGCCTGAGCCCTTCGGCGACGGCGCGGCTGATTCAGGCGGACTTTGCGGAGATCAAGGCGGCAGGGGTGGAGCGTATTTCACTGAGCCTGGATGGGGCCACACGATCCACGCATGATGCGTTTCGCGGGGTGAGCGGCACGTTTGACCGCACCATCGCGGCGGTTCACCGGGCGCACGCGGCGGATTTGAGTGTGCAGATCAATACGACGCTGACACGGGGCAATCTGCGCGAGTATGAAGCCTTCAAGAAGCTGATGTTTGAGCTGAAGCCGGCGATGTGGAGCGTGTTTCTGCTGGTGCCGACGGGGCGGGCGGGAACGGAGGATCTGCCGGACCCGTGGGACATCGAATTCATCTTTCGCGACATGGCATCGCTGGTGGGGAAGGCCCCATTCGCGGTCAAAACGACGGAGGGGCATCACTTCCGCCGCGTGCTGGTGCAATCGCTCGGGGCGAGAGCGGGCAAGCATCGCCCGGGCATGCGGTCGCCGTTGGGGATTCGCGATGGACGCGGGGTGATGTTCATCTCGCACACGGGTGTGGTGTCGCCGAGCGGCTTTTTGCCGTTCGATTGCGGCAATGTGCGCGAAGAGCATCCGGCGGAGATTTATCGGCATCACCCGCTCTTTGTTTCGCTGCGGGACAATCAAGCGCTGGGCGGCAAGTGTGGACGCTGCGAGTTCAACTCGATCTGCGGCGGTTCACGGGCACGGGCGTATGGCGTGAGTGGCGATCCCTTCGCGGAAGATCCGGCCTGTGTGTATCAGCCAAGGATGGCTACAGCTTCTTGTAAGGCGCTCGTTTGACCTCTTCGACGACGGGCACGTCCTTGTTCATCGCATCGAATGCGGCTTGGAGGCGTTTCACTTGGTCGGGATGCTGTGACGCGACATCGACTTGCTCGCCGGGATCGGCTTGCAGATCGAAGAGCAATCCTTTCGCGCCTTCGACGCCCGTTTTGAGGCCGGGGTGGGCATCGATATTGTATTGCTCAACGGGGGCGAGGATGGTGACGCCATCGGGAAGGCGTGGATCGAGCCATTTGCCATCGGGGCCGGGTTTGAGATTCATTTCACGAGCGGGCAGCAGGTGCAGCTTCCAGCGGGCATCGCGGATGGTGACGAGCTTGGGGCCTTGATGACCGAAAACGATCTCGTGAGGTGATTTGGCATCGCCAGCGAGCAGCGGCATCAGATCGCGACCATCGAGCACGCGGTCATCAGGCATCTTCGCGCCGGTGGCAGCGAGGACGGTGGCGAAAAGATCCATCATCACGGCCAGTTCACTGCTTACCCGACCGGCGGGGATCTTGCCAGGCCAGCGGGCGATCATCGGCACGCGGTAGCCGCCTTCCCAACTCGTGCCTTTCATGCCTCGAAGACCTCCGCAACTGCCACCGAACCACGCACCGTTGTCGCTGCTGAAAAGGATGAGTGTGTTTTCATCGACGTCGTTTTGCTTCAACGCATCGAGCACCGTGCCCACGCTATCGTCGAGATCGAGTAAGGCATCGCCGTAAAGCCCCGCGCCGCTCTTTTTGTCGTTCTTCTCGGAGGCAGCAAGCGGCTTGTGCGGCATGGCCTCGGCGAAGTAGAGGAAGAAGGGCTTCTTGGCATTTCGCTGGATGAAGTCGGTCGCGCGTTTTGCGTAGCGGGTGGTGAGCGTGGCCTGCACGACGGGATACTCGGCCACGGCGGTGCCTTCGAGGAGCTGCACGGGACGCATGTCGTTCGAGTAAGGGATGCCGAAGTATTCGTCAAAACCACGCTCGGTGGGCAGCGAGCCGGGTTTGTGGCCGAGATGCCATTTGCCGACCATGCCAGTGGCATAGCCGGCGGCTTTCAAAACCTGCGCGAGGGTGATTTCCGCTTTCGGCAATGCGAGCGCATCGGCTTCCGCTCCGCCATCAGGCGCGGGATTTTGCGTCATGCCGCAGCGGAAGGGATAACGCCCGGTCATGAGCGAGGCCCGCGTGGGAGCGCAGAAGGGAGCAGGCGTGTTGAACTGCATCATCTTCACGCCTTCCGCGGCCATTTGATCAATGCGCGGCGTTTTGAACTTCGGATGCCCGTAGCAGCCGAGATCGCCGTAGCCGAGGTCGTCCGCGAGGATGACGACGACATTCGGCGGAGCCGAAAATGACGAATGCGTAATGACAGCCGAGCAAAGCGAGGCAGCCAGCACCGCGAAGCGCGTGCTGCTCCGAAGGAGTGAGCGAAGCGAAGCAATGACGAATGACGAAAAGATGAGGAGCAGGCGCATCATGCCACCCTCAAACGATGGAGAGGACCGGGCAATGCGCTTTTTACGGTCCGGCGGCTTCGGAGCATATCGCTGGTTTGATGTGGCGAACTTGAGGAATCAGAGAAAGAGCCGTAATTTCCTATGGCGTTTATAATTTGTATCGGCTAGAATAATTAAACTATCCGGGAAATGACCAGTTCCGACCCCATTCGCATCTTGATCGTCGAAAACGAAGGCCTCGTGGGCTGCGACATGGCTGCGTCTCTCGGCAAGTTCGGTCATCATGTCGTCGGCATCTGTGCCTCCGGCGAGGAGGCGCTGGAGCGGTTCGCCGATCTGCGGCCTGACCTTGTGCTGCTGGATGTCCATCTTTCCGGCCAGCTTGACGGCATCGACACAGCGCGTGAGCTGCAACGCCGCAGCAAGGTGGCGATCGTTTATGTGACGGCCTGCGCGGATCTGGACACTGTAGCACGCGCCCGCCAAACACATCCTCAGGGCTATCTTTTGAAGCCCTTCAATCAGGATGAGCTGCGCCTAGCCGTCGAGGTAGCCGCACAACGCCACTTCGAGGAGCGGCAGCGGCAGCGGCGTGAGCACAGTTACCTGGACGCTTTTCAAAGCTTGGCCGATGGTGTGATCGCTGCGGATCTGGCCGGTGGCGTCATTTTCATGAATCCTGCGGCCTCTCGTGCCACAGGCTGGTCCTCAGAAGAGGTGGTCGGACACTCGTTGAACGAGGTTTTTCGCATTTACCAGGCCAGCGGTGAACCGGCGGAGGTCTTGCCCGCGGACACCAGCCCGCAGGCTGCCGAGCGCACGGTCTTTCTCACCACACGGGCCGGAGGGCGTCTGGCGATCCAGGACCGCACGGCCCCACTGCGCGATGAGCAAGGCCAGCTCACCGGCCTGATCATCCTCTTCCGTGCTGCCTCTGCCGCGCCATCTCCTGTGGCTGAGTCCCACCGCAGTTCCGCGCCGCTCGTTGATGTGGTGGAAAGCATCTCCGATCCGCTCTTTGCCCTCGATTCCCGCTGGCGTGTGACGTACGCGAACGCCAGCGCCCTACGGCTGTTTGACCGCCAGCTACAGGACATGCTGGGCCTGTCTTTGTGGGATCTCATGCCCGCCGCCACGCGTGATGCGCACTACGAGGCGCTGGCTCGCTCCATGCTGCACCGGGAGACGGTGAATCGTGAGCTGTTCCTTGATGAGAAGCAGATCTGGCTCGAAGTGCGCGGCTATCCTTTCGGTGAAGGCATGCTACTGCTCGTGCAGGATGTCACCGCGCGTCGTGAGGAAGCTGAGCGCCGCAACCGCATCGACCGCCTCGAATCCCTCGGCCTGCTGGCGCGTGGATTCGCGCATGATTTCAATAACCTGCTCACCGTTTTGCTGGGGAACATCTCGCTCGCCGAGATGCGACTGCGCAATGCCATCACGCTGCCAGAGCTGCACACAGCCAAGCAGGCCACACTCCAGGCGCAGAACCTCGTGCAGCAGCTCCTCACCTTCGCTCGTGGTGGTGCGCCGATCAAAACACAGATCCATCTCGGCGATCTGATCGACACTTTCTTCACTCATCACACGCGTGCCAACCGCATCGAGTACCGCATTGAGGTGCAGCCCGGTTTGCCGCAGATCGCCATTGATGGTGCTCAGGTCCGTCGGCTGCTGAGCAATCTTATTCGCAATGCGGAACAAGCACAGACGAGCGGGGGCGAAATCATCATCCGCTGCTTCGCGCCCGACCATGCCGAGATGTTTCCCGGTGAGATGGTCACGGACACGAATTTCCAGCCTTCCGGCCTAGCCATTGAGGTCGAGGACAAGGGCGAGGGCATCCCCCCGGACCACCTGCCGCACATTTTCGAGCCGTATTTCAGCACCCGGAAGGCCGACAACGCCACCGGACTCGGCCTCACCGTCTGCGAATCCATCGCCAAGGCCCATGGCGGCTCGCTCACGGTGCGCTCCGAGTCAGGACGCGGCACGACCGTGCGCTTTTACCTCCCGCTCGACTCCGATGCCGATGAGGCGGACGCGTTCGGCCTCAGCAAGGTCTTTGATGCTCCGCCGGAAGTCGAGGTCGCCGCGCCTCGCATCCTCGTGCTGGAAGACGATCCGCTCGTACGCTCCCTCATCGTGCGAAATCTCACCAGCAACGGCTTCGATGTCACCGAAAGCGCCGAGGGCAGCGACACCGTGCGGCTTTACCAGGAAAGCATGAGCCAGGGACGCGCCTACGATCTTGTCATCCTCGATCTCAGCATCCCGAACGGCATGGGCGGCATCCGTGCCATGGAAAAACTCCGCGCCCTCGATCCCGAGGTCTTCGCCATCGTCTCCAGCGGTTACTCGGACGATCCCGTCATGGCCAACCCCGCTTCCTACGGCTTTGCCGCCGTGCTGCCAAAGCCTTACGAGCCAGCCGACATGCTGCGCCTCGTGCGCAACATCCTCGCCACACGCGGGATTCGACGCGCGTCATAATTCAGGCCAGCGTTGACAGCGAATCGACGTTTGGGAAAGAACCCCATGCGCGAACAGGATCTCTTCGACAAGCTGCGTAAAATCGAGTGCCTCTACGCCGGTGCCACGACGCATGGCGAAAAAGAAGCCGCCGCCGAGGCCATCGCCCGCATCAAACGCCGCCTCGGTGAGGCCGCGAAGGTGGACCACCCCATCGAGTACAAGTTCACGCTCGTCGATGGCTGGTCGCGCAAGCTCTTCATCGCGCTGCTGCGACGTTATTCGCTCAAACCTTATCGCCGCGCCCGTCAGCGCAGGAACACCGTCATGGTCAAAGTGCCGCGCAGTTTTGTGGAAGAGACCCTGTGGCCTGAATTCATCGAACTCAGCGACGTGTTGCAGGCCTATCTCGACGAAGTGACCCAGCGCGTGATCTCGCAGGGCATCCACGCCGATGAAGGCGAGGAGGAGATTGTGGCTGAAGATTTTTTGGGCTGACCTTGCCTTCATCAGCGACCAAGTCAGCCTGCAATGAAGGTCAAAACCGCACCGTCACCTGCATCGCGCCGAGGTGATTGCCTTCCTGATCCGGGCCGCGTTTGTCGCCAAAGCTGTATTGCAGCTTCACCTGCACATGCTCGGTTAAACGATAGCCCAGTGCGAGATCCATGCGCCAAGCGTTGCGATCCCATTCCGTCGTGAGGCCGGGCACATCGCTGAAGGCGGCCTGATTCCAGCGCATGGCGGTCCAGAGCAGCGGCGTGAGCTTGTACTTCGCCTCCACAAAGCCGCTGAGCACATCGACATCCCCCACCCGCGGCACTTCAAATCGCGCGGCGATGACTTCGCTCCAAATCTGCCACTTTCCATGTGTGTAGCCCGCGTCCACGCCCCAAGTCGTCTGTGTGAAGTCATTCACACTCGTTCCCACTGGCAGGCTCAGCGCGGCGCCGTCCTGCATGTAGGGGCCATGGCTGAATGAAGTGCCCAGCGTCCACTCAGGAGCCGGACGCAGGCCCACACGGCCGGTGAGGGTGGGATTTGTCTGAAAAGCATCCTGCACTCCGTCCCAGACCTGCGGACGAGATGAAATGCCCGCGTTCTTCACCTCAACGGCATACTCAAACACCTCCACCCGGCCAAAGAGCGACACACCCGTGGCATACGACGGCCCCCAGAGAATAGGCAGCCAGGTCGGCTTGCTGTCCGCCATGTCCCTGCGAGCCGCGAAGCCCGCCCGCCCGCCAGGCGCTGAAACGTCCGTCATCGGCAGCATGTCCTCATACGCCATCGGCGCGGTGATGAGTGGATTGTCCCAGCTCAGGCTGCGTTTTGCCCACGAACCAAACGCGGTCGCAAACTTACCAATCCGCAGATTCACCTCATCCTGCTTCCACAGCCGCACCTGAAGATAGTATTCATCCAGCCGCGCCTGCCCGTCCGGCGCGGAGCCGGGGTCAAAGCCCCGATCCACACGCATCTGCCCGTGCAGGCTCACGCGTTCGCCAAGATGCACATTCAGAAACGAGATCAGCCTCGGCGCTAAGAACAAGTCATCATCTTCAAACAACATCCCCTGCTCCGGTTGCTCGGCCGCGAACACCGTCGCATCCGCCATGAAGGACAGATCAGCACGGATGCCCCACGCCTCCGACTCGAAGCGCATCTTCTCGCCCAACGAATCGAGAAACTCCTGCGCAGGCAAAGGCAACGTCATCAGCAGCATGATCATCGCGCAAAACAAGTTCCCCCGCCCCTTGGGGAAAAGGGTTAGGGTGAGGGGAGGCATCGCAAACATCAGGACTCTCTTTCTAGGTTTGAGTTAAGCGAAATGACACGAAACGCCGGCACGGGCTGCGCAAAGCCTTTCAGCGTCAGCGGCTCGAGCGTCTCAAAGGCTCCAAGCGCACTCGTTTTAGCCTGCGTCTCCGCATCCACAAGGATCTGGCGACGAATCCCAAGCACATGGAGGGCTTTGGCCGGTGACAATACATCGCCAATAACAATTCAGTCGCAGCGGAAGAGGTGCGCAGGGACATCCTCGACACGGCTGAAACGCTGGGTGCTCATCCGGACCTGGGTGTCCGCCCCCGTTTCAGCGCACCTCGTCGCAGAATGGCCCAGGTTGGGCTTGCCGCCGAGAATGACTCTTGGAAGTCCGTCTCTACTCCCTGCTCAAGCCTACATGAGTTCAGGTGCTCTCTGCGCCGCTCCTGCCTCTGCGGTGCTGGGCCGTCTAATAACTCAGCCGATTCCATCGAGCCACTCTGGCAAACCATCCAACGCCAGAGCCACCCCCAGAATCGAATCCTCCTGGAAGCCAAAAGAGGTCCCGCTCAGGGATGACTGCATCCTCGGACTCGATGCCGATTGTACCCGGCGGAGACTCTCCAGATCGCATCAGCGCCACGAAAAACCCGTAGCCGAAAAAATGCTTGGCTCAGCAGATAGCAAAGCTATGACTTTGTGCGTTCAAAACGCTTCTTGAATCTCGCCTCCGTCCACCGGGGCGGTTCAAACGGCCTAAAAACGTCCTTCAGGACCTCCACTCGTCATTCGACATTCCAAATTCGTCATTCCTCCGCTCCTTCCAGCTCACACCTCGCCTGGAAAGTCCTACCCCCTCCGCTGCTGGACAAGCACCATGCAGGAGGCAGTCGGCTGGTGGACATCACACCGGGCATGCCGAAGACTATCGAAGGCAACTCTTTCGGCATGTTGGGCGCGAATCAAGATTCGCCCGAATGCTTTCGTCGCCATGGCAGCCGAGGGCCGCGCCAAATGGCGCAGCTTTTCGCATTCCACCCATCCGCTATTGAAATCATACCGAGTGGGCTGACGAACTTACTGCCGAATCCGTTCTCGCTGAAGCCTCTGCTACCACTGAACCCTTAAAAAACTCTCTGCCTTTCCCATGAAAACCAACATTCTGCCCGCCATCGCCTGCCTTGCCCTTGCTTCACCGGCATTCGCCCAGGCACCACCCGCCACCTATGAGCAAGGCGCGCTGGTTCGTGCCGCCGATCTTCTTCCCGCCGAACTTCTTCGCAGCCCCTCCCACCGGGTGCGAGATCTGGTGGGCACGGATGGTTACATGGCCCACTTCGAGATCGATACCGACTTCGGCACCTTCCAAGCCATCGGCGTTCCCGAAGCCAAACGCCGCATTGTGGAGGCTGAAGCCATCCGCAAGCTGGTGGATACCAGCAAGGGCGATCTTTTCGCCGAGGGCCTCAAACGCTCGATCGAGCAACCCATCGATGCCGTAAAAAACATCGTCACCAATCCAGTGAAATCCGTGAAACAGGCACCCAAGACCGTGGGGCACTTTTTCAGCAAAATCGGCGGGTCCATCCAACGCGGTGCCCGCAAAATCCAGGAGAGCGCCAATTCCAATGAAGACCCCGATGTGGCCGCAAGGGAAATGGGTGCAGGCCTAGGCCAAGCGGCCAAAAACGCCGCGGGATTCGATAAGGCGAAACTCGATACCGCCAAGCAACTCGGCGTGGATCCCTATTCGGACAACATCCGCCTGCAGGAGGAAATGGAAAAAGTCACCTGGGCCTTTTTTGCTGGCGGCCTTCCCCTGCGCATCGGGGCTGCGGTGGCCTCTGCGGGATTCGCTGTGGCGGCCACCAACATGGTGGGCATCCCGGAGAATACCTACGCCCTAACCTCCTCTGAACTCGCCCTGCGCGATGCCAAAACCCTGAACTCCATGGGTGCCAGTGATGCCGAGATCAAAACCTTCCAAATCCAACGAGCCTTCAGCATCACCCGCCGCCACCGCATCGCCACCCTGCTTGAGGCACTTCCGAATGCGATGGGCCGCGCCAACATCGTTTCGCTGGCCAACGCATGCAGCAATGGCGATCAGGCGGATTTCCTCATCGGCGCGCTGGCCATCCTCGCGGAAAAACAACGCAGCGGTGCTGCCAACTATGTGTCCATCCAAGTGCTCGGCCGCCTTCCCGCTGCGGCCACCACCTCGGGTGAAATCCACGTGCCCGCCCCGGTGGACCTCGTGTCGTGGACCGAAGAGGTCGCCGCCTTTGCCAGACGCGATGACATCCCGGCAGGAACCCGCACTCTCGTCCACACCGGCAAGCTTTCTCCAGCCGCTGCGGCGGGAATTGCCGCTGCAGGTTGGAAAACCGTCGCTGTGCCTTATCCCAGCCGCTGACCGCGATTTTCTAGCAGAGCTTTGACAGATAAAACGATGCTCTGCGCGGTGCTGGCCATGGCAACCGGCGATTGACCTTGCCCGACGCGTTACTGTCTTACGCCGACCGCCTTCGCTGCGGCGAGCCAGATTCGTGTTGAAACACGGGCTTCGCTTTCGGCGCAGGCATGGTCGCCGCGAAAAGGACGGCAAGGCCAGGTTTCATGCGGCATTCAAACACCACAGGCGGCGTGATTTTCATCCGCCGCGTCACAGCCGCCGGAAAATCTGCCGACAATACAGAAACCGCGCGAACCACATGACGAGCAGCATTCCAGCGCAGGCGGTGTCATTCATGGTAGTGCTGATACAAAAGCGTCAGCCAACTGATTCCCACTCTCCGGAACTCGTTACTCTATCCGGTGAATCTAGATTTAACGCGGAGTTCCGCAGAGGCTTTGCATTTGGCCCGGCAGACAAAGCATTCATTAGAATGATTGGGGACAGCAGAATAAAAGCCTGTCCAAAATGCCTTTCCAAGTTCAAAAAGTCAGCCCTCGCACCATGTTGTCCCAAACCGCATCATTCTCGCTGCTCGCCATCCTAAGCCTCACACTCACCTCCTGCGCCACACGCAGCGCCAAGGTTGAACTCGGCGACGCTTGGCCCTCCACGGAACCCTTTGTGAAACTCGACGGCTATGAAAGTGTGCAACAAAGGCCAGGACAGCGCAGCGACATCGCACTCGCGGTGGCCATCTCCGGCGGCGGCATGAGAGCAGGAAACTTCGCGGCAGGTGTGCTTCAAGCGCTGGAGTCCATCCAGGTGCCCGGCCCAGGCGGCATCCGCTCCAATTTGCTGCGGGAGGTCGATTACTTCTCCACCGTCTCCGGAGGCGGCATGGCAGCAGGCTCTTACATGACGCACCTGCTGGAGTACCGTCGTCAGCACCCCGAGGACGCGAGCGCTGCGGGCTTCTCCTTTTCAAAGCGTGAAAAGCCCTCGTCCAACGAGGGTGGTCGCTCCTGGCGTGAGGCGCTGGCGCAGAACTACCAGTCCTCCATCGTCGGCTCTTTTTTCAATCCACTTATGATGACAAATCTCGACCGTGGAGACATCCTCGAAGACCGCTTGGACGAAAACGTGCTGGGACTGCACAACGGCAAATCGCTGACACTACGAGACGTCTTTGTGCCCAAGGGCGGCGGCAGGCCGCAGGTGCCCTACTGGATCGCCAACGGCACGGTTTATGAAAACGGAGCCATCTTTCCCTTCACGCCCGACATCCTCACCACCTACGGCATCAACGGCTACAAGCACCGCATGCGGAACCGCACGCTGGACGACCCCTACGACCTCCCGCTGGCCGTGGGGCTGAAAACCAGTGCCTCCTTCCCCGTCGCCATCCCATCCACGACGCTCAAAAGCCACCGCGACCCGAAAAACCCGCGCCTTTACCTCATGGATGGCGGCGTGGCAGACAATCTCGGCATCGCCACTGCGATGCGCCTGCTCAAGCAGGAAAAGGCCGCGCGAAAGATCCTCATCATTATCGACGCCTACAACGGCCACATCGAACCTTTTTCCAAAGCAGGAGCTCTCACCGGCATGGTCCACACCGCACTGCGCGCCACGTCCATCTCGCTCGACTCCGCGCACCAGCGATTAAGCCACCTCCTCGACGTCGTCGGTGCACAAACATCGGTGCAATATGCCATGATCGACTTCCACCAAGCGCTGCGCAAACAGGAGGAAGCAGACGCCGCCCTCGCTGGGAAAACGAACTCCATCCTCCCGATCTTGGGCACCGAGCAATCCGCCTCCAAAACGAGCGACACCGACATGAGTCCACAATCCGTGCAGGAGGTGTTCACCCAGGCTCTTGGCGTCGGCACCTGGTTCAAAATCCGTCCCGAAAAGCAGGAAGTGCTGCTCAAAGCGGGTCAAAACGCCGTCTATCGCCACGACTTCACCACCAGCAAGGGCGAAGCCAAACTCCTGCCAGAGTTGCAACGCATCCGCGACCAATTCTGAGTTCTCACGGCTTCTTCGTCAGGTTCAGATCGAAGACGGGCGTGTGGGTGTTTTTTCCAGTGCGCCTAACGTTACACCTAAGTGGCGACACTCTCGGCCCACGGGGCATAGCGGCCAGAGGCCGAAGCATAGAAGGCATTTAACGCCAAGCTGCAGCAATGGACTCGTTCCACTTCTAGCGCACTGCCTCCACACCAGCCATAGACGACGGATCATTTCTGTCACCTCGCTCCGCTGCTCTGTCTCGCTCATTTCGTCTGCCTCCTGCGGCAGGCATCACTGCAATAGCGAACCTGCTCCCAATCGCGTTCCCATTTCTTCCGCCAAGTGAACGGTCTGCCACAGGCGGTGCAAATCTTCTGCGGCAGGTGCTGTTTTTTCACGCCATGCATGGCTTCATGCGCCGAACTCCGCCGCTGCGGCCACTGCCTCCCATTTCTCTGCCTCACGCGTCAGAGCCGCCGCTTTGTCCCGCAGCTTTTTGACCACATACTTGCCCAGGGGCAAATGCAGCGGCGCTTCGCCATCGAGCACCATCTTCACCATCGTTGCAGCAGCACGCGCTGGATCTCCAGGCTGCTTGCCGTTCATTGATTCAAGAAATCGGCCAAATTTGCCCGCGCTCGCTTGGTAATCGTCGATTGATGCCGCCGCCTTCTCCAAACCTCGCGCGATGAAATCGGTGCGAAACGGCCCCGGCTGCACGAGTGTCACTTTGATACCCAAAGCGGCGAGTTCGTGCCGCAAACTCTCGCTCATCAGCTCCAGCGCCGCCTTCGCGCCGCCATAGATGCCGAAGCCAGCGTAGTTTGAGATCGCTGCCGCCGCACTGATGTTCACAATGTGCCCACTCTTCTGCGCCCGTA
>JBIKYB010000022.1:0-28911 GCA_044355475.1 Prosthecobacter sp. | reverse complement strand
CTTCTTGTTGTGGACCATCTCCTGGCGTGAGAGACCGGTGATGGCGTAATCTTTGCGCAGGTAAATGGCCTGCTCCGGGCAAACTTCCTCGCACATGCCGCAGTAAATGCAGCGGATCATGTCGATCTCGAACTCCTTGGGCCGCTTTTCGACCTTCGCCCACGGATCGTCGCTGGGGATCTCTCCGGGGGTGATTTTGATGGCCTTCGGCGGGCAAATGAACTCGCAGAGCTGGCAGCTCACGCAGCGCTCGCGGTCATGCTCGTCAGTCACGAGGGCCGGGGCACCGCGGTAGTGCTCAGGAAGCTGGTCGTCCCACTTCTGCTCCGGGTATTCCATCGTCACCTTCGGCTTCTTCCCCGCGATTTGCAGGAAAGTCTTGATGCCATGGCCGACGGTGATTTTCAGGCCCTTGAGGAGCGTGGAAATGAACCAGCGTTCATGCCAGGCGAGCTTGGGGCGTTGTACGATGATGGTGGCCATTGCGCGGGTACCGCAGGGGAAAGAGGGGTGCGCGATTATCCAAGTCTCCCGCAGAGCGGCAACCGCTATTTGTGAAAAATTTCACAAGGTCCGCAGTTTGGGCGGTCGCAGTCACGAATATGGGCATGAAAAAGTCAGCCCCTGCTGCTGGGAAGCAGGCAGGGGCCGACGGAATGCGCAAAGGCCTTCAGGTGCTCAATTCGTCTCCTTTTTCTTCTCAGGAGACTTTTTCTTGGCCGAGACTTTCTTCTTTTCAGTCGCAGGCTCGTCTTTTTTCTCTGGCTGCGGGAAGCCAGCCTTCGCGTGGGCGACCATTTCAGCAAAGGTGGCCTCGCCGATGCCCTCAACTTTCGTCACGTTGGTCACGTCGGCAAAAGGACGGGCCTTTTTGATCGCGGCGGCACGGGTTTTGCCCACGTTCGGGATGGTCATCAGTTCCGCGTCGTCACCATCGTTCAGCAAAGCGAGGAGCTTGGTTTTTTGCGATGCCGTAAGCGTTTTCGCCACCGCCTCGACCTTGGCGGACGGTTTGGCTGCCTCAGCGGCAGGAGCCTTCGGCTTGGTGGTGCTTTTCTTTTTGGACGTCGTTTCAGCAGCAGTCAGTGAAAGGCTGAGCGCGAGGATGGTGAGGAGAGAGACAAGTGTTTTCATGAGTTGGGATAATCAATAG
This sequence comes from Prosthecobacter sp., assembly GCA_044355475.1. Classification (GTDB taxonomy): domain Bacteria; phylum Verrucomicrobiota; class Verrucomicrobiia; order Verrucomicrobiales; family Verrucomicrobiaceae; genus Prosthecobacter. The sequence continues at coordinate 27,758 of JBIKYB010000022.1, read as the reverse complement.
GCTCGGAGAGGCTAGCCGTATGGCTGTTTGTTTGGCGAGCAAAAAGTGAGATGTTCCTCAATTTTTCAGAAAACCCTCTCCATCTAAAATCTCGACACTGCCGGGCGTTTCCTCCAGAATTTCCTTCCCAACCATGAAGTCGTCTTCTTTTCCCCTTCTGGCCGTGCTGTTGATCTCAGCCGCCGCCCTTCACGCCCAGTCTCCAGCTCTGCGCACCTGGACAAGTGCGGATGGGCGGAAGATGGAGGCCGCTTTCGTCGCCCTGGAAGGTGATGCGGTGAAGGTTCGCTTGGCGAACGGTAGCACCGTCGATGTGCCGCTGGCTCGGCTTTCAGCAGCAGACCAAACCTTTGCCAAAAGCCAGACTGCTGCGCCTGCAACAACCGCCACAGCGCCTGGCGAGGTCGCCGCCAGCAAGATCTGGCCGCGATCCTTCTCCTTGCCGGACCGCCCGGAGGTTGTTGTCGTCAAGGAAGACACCGAGAAGAACGAGTACATCTACCGCTCGCCACATTATGAGTTCCAGTGCGACTCAAAGCTCGGCTCCAACGTGGTGCGCGAATTCGGGCGCATCTTTGAGTCCACCTGGATGCTGAACTGCATGCTGCCGCTCGACTTGAAGCCGCAGCCTGAGAAACTGCGCGAGATCTTCCTGGCACGTCTGTTCACCAACAAGAGCGATTACATGGAAGCAGGCGGCATCGAAGGCTCCGCAGGTGTGTACATGAGCGCGAAAAAAGCGCTCATGGTGCCGCTGCAAAGCCTCGGGGTGAAGATGGTCGGCAGCCGCGTCTCCCTGGAAAACAACAGCGACGATGACATGGCCACACTCATCCATGAGATCACGCATCAAATGATGAATCACTGGCTGGGGCGGCTGCCCACATGGTACATTGAGGGCAGCGCCGAATATGTCGAGATGCTGGAATACAAGCGCAACGGCGGCTTCAGCCTCATCGGCCTGGGTCGTCAACTGCAAGGCTATGCGCGGCGCATGAACTACTCAGGCGGTGGCAAAAGCTTCACGATGATCGACCTGGAAGAACTCATGACCATAGACGGTCGTCGCTGGGCCGCCGCGCTCGGCCAGGACCGCGCAGCCACCGAAAACTACGGTTCCGCCGGTTTGCTGACCTATTACTTCTACCACCTCGACGGTAACGGCGATGCTGCGAACATCATCGCCTATCTGCGTGAACTCGAAAACGCGAAAACCAACGAGGAGGAGCAGGCGGCGGTGAAAAAGCATCTCATGCGCGAGCGCACCTACGCCCAGCTCGGCGAAGACGTGAAAAAAGCCCTGCGCAAGGAAGGCATCGACATCAGCTTCTTCCCTCCGGGCAAGAACGGGCCAGCAACGTCCTCGAACTGAGCTCAGAGCATGGCGGCGAGGTCCGTCGCGAGCTGTCTCGCCTCATGCAGTGGTCGATGTGCCTCACGTTCTACTGGCGGCACGGAGAGATCGGCCTCGTTGAAGACGCGCACGGCCATGTGAAGCTGGCCGTCTTTGATCCAGGTGTGCGCACCGACGGGCGTCTGGCAGCCAGCGCCGAGGATTTTCAAGAACTCACGCTCGGCGATGACGCGTGATTCGGTCTCCGCATGATTGAGCGCACGAATCGTCTCGATGGAGGCCGCATCACCCGCACGGCATTCGATGGCGATGGCCCCCTGGCCTGCGGCAGGAAGGAATGTCACGGGATCCAGAGTCAGGGCGCTCAGCGTCTGGCCTTCGATGTGTATTTGATCACCCTGCATCAATCCCAGGCGCAGCAGACCGGCGGCAGCGAGCAAAACAGCATCAAGCGGCTGATCGCCGAGTACTTTCTTCACACGCGTGGGCACGTTGCCACGAATCTCGACAATCTGCACATCAGGACGCAGAAACTTGAGCTGCGCGGCCCGGCGCACGCTGCTGGTGCCCACACGAGCCCCCTGCGGCAGAGTTTCAAGCGTGAAGGGCTTGGAAGTGATGAGCACGTCCTCAATCGCGGCACGCGGCAGCACGGCGGCGATGGTGAATCCGGCGGCGAGATCGCTCGGCACATCCTTCAAACTATGCACGGCGGCGTCGATCTGGCCGTTTTCGAGGGCGATTTCGAGTTCCTTGATGAAGATGCCCTTGTCCACCTGCGCCACGTCGCTGAATTCGGAGAAGCGCAGATCCTGGCGCTTGTCGCCGCTGGTCTGGATGATCTGGCGCTCAATGCGCAGGTGCGGAAACGCGGTTTGCAGTTCCGCCGTGACCATGTTCGTCTGCGTGAGGGCCAGTTCGCTGCCGCGGGTGCCGAGGGTGATTTTTTCGATGCTCATGAAGTGAGAAAGCCGTGCTGGTTGGGGACGGGCGAATGAAGAAAGCCGAATTTTTCGAGTTGCTCCTCAATGATGCGCTCGCAGGCGGCGAGCTGGCGCTCGCGCTCGCGGCGGCCTTCGTCGGCGATGGTCTGGAGGGCGTCGATGTCGTAGAGATAGACGCCTTCAATCTCGTTCACGGCGGGGTCGACGTCGCGAGGCACGGCGATGTCGATGAGCAGGAGCGGCTCCCAACGGCGCTTGCGCATGGTTTGCTCGATTTGCTCTGGCTTGATGACAAAATGCGGGGCGCTGGTGCTGGAAATGATGACATCCACCTCGTGCAGGGCGTGCTCCCACTCGTCGAACTTCATCGCGGTGCCTTTCATCTCCGTGGCGAGCTCCACGGCCTTATCGTAGCTGCGGTTGGAGACGATGATGCTCTTCGCACCTCGAGAGAGCAGGCTTTGCGCGCAGGTGCGGCTCATTTCGCCCGCGCCGACGAGCATGACCCGGCATTCCTTCAAATCGTGGACCTTTTCGGCGAGATCCACCGCCACGCTGCCGACGCTGGTGGAACCGCGCTGGATGGTGGTCTCGTTGCGCACCTTTTTGCCGACGGTGAAGGCCTGCTGGAAGAGCTTGTTGAGCGTCTTGCCCGTCGCGCCTGTGTCGAGCGCGGTTTTATAGGCCGCTTTGACCTGGCCGAAGATTTCCGTCTCGCCAAGCACCATGGAATCGAGTCCGCTGACGACGCGGAAGAGGTGCCGCGCGGCTTCGGCAGAGTCGAGGTTGTAAAGCACGAGCGCCTCGGCGTGCTCGGGTTGGAGCTGGAAATGATCCACGAGGTAATCTCGCAATGCCGCATGGCCGTGGTCGCCGCTGGGCAGTGCGTGGGTGGCGTAGAGCTCCACGCGGTTGCAGGTGCTGAGCACGACGCTTCCCTCAAAGCCGGGCAAACCACGCACCTGCTGCACGGCCTGCGGCACCTGCGCTTCAGGGAACGCGAGACGTTCACGCACCTCGACGGGCGTGGTTTTGTAGTTCAGGCCCACACAGACGAGGCCGCCATGGTTGTCAGTCGGCTCAGGCATGCGTCACGATCCAGAGCGAGATGAACGGCAGAATGAAGCCGATGACGGCCAGCCAAGCGGTTTTGCGTGGCGAGGTGAAATGCCGCCACATCAGAATGCTGATGACAGCATACAAGCCCCAGACAACCCAGGAGAACACCAGCTTGGGATTCGAGACCGAGGTTTGCAGTGCAAAGGAGATGCCAAGCGCGATGCTCAGCAGCAGCAAACCGAGTCGCACCAGGCGCTGGATCGCGTTCGACAGCCCCTGGATCGGCGGCAGTTGATAAAACAGTCCGCCGATCTGATGTTTTTTGAGCAGGCGCTCCTGGATCAAATACATGACGCCCGTGATGCAGGCCAAGGCGAACGCCGCATACGCGATCAGCGCCACGGCGGCGTGCAGCTCGACCAGCGCATTGATTTTTCCTTTTGGCGGATAAGGCGCGAAACCACCGGCAAGCGCCATGATCTGCATGATGCTGAGGAGCGGAGCGGTGAAAACGCCGAGCAAGGACAACCGGAAAGCCGGGCCGACGAGGAAATACAGCAGCAGAATGCTCCAGGCGATGAAGACAAGGATGTCCGGCAGGCTTTTCATGGGGCACTGGCCGACCTCCTGCCCACGGAGGTAAATGAAGGCGGTTTGCAGCACGAAACCGCCCGCCATGAGCATCAACTGCGCGCGTCCCTGCTTCCAGGCACCCGATTTCAGCGCCTGCAATGCCTGCACCACCGCGCCCACAAAGGTGAGCGTGGCCGCGAGCAAGAGCTGTTGGGAAAGTGGCATGGAGGGCGCGGATACTCGCGGGCGCGGGACGTTTTCGCAAGGGTGAAGGCAATTACGGCGGCAATGTTGCCATCGCTTGCGCATCCCCGCATCTCCTCCATGATCGGAAGCGCATGGCTCCTGACATTCTCGACCGCATTCGCAGCACGATTCGTGACGTGCCTGACTTCCCGAACCCGGGCATCCTTTTCAAGGACATCACGCCGGTACTGGCGAATCCAACGCTGCTGGCGCAGACGATTGATGGCATGATCGAGGCCACGGGCATCACGCAGGTGGACAAGGTCGTGGGCATCGACGCGCGTGGCTTCATTTTCGGCGCTTTGATCGCGGAACGGCTCGGCGCGGGCTTCATCCCGGTGCGGAAGAAGGGTAAGCTGCCGTGGCAGACGCGGGGGGTCGATTACGCGCTCGAATACGGCACGAACACAGTGGAGATGCACCTGGACGCCATCGCGCCAGGAGAGACGGTCCTGCTGGCGGACGATCTGCTGGCCACGGGCGGCACAGCGTGCGCGGCGCTGCATTTGATCGAGCAAGCAGGCGGCAAAGTGCTGGGCAGCACTTTTTTCATCGAGCTTTCCTTCCTCGGAGGGCGTGAAAAAGTCGCCGGTTCCGGCCCGGTTCATTCTTTGATCACTTATTGAGGCACGCTGCGATGACGGAACGCGAGTACCTGCGCCACCTGAACAAAAGTGCGCAGAAATTTTTCCCGCCCGAGGACAAGCTGCCCCGTGGTCGCACGGAGACGCTGCGCCAGGCGAAGCGCTTCTTGAAAATCAAGGAACAGCGGATCAAGCAGCGGCACCGCACGGCCGGCTTCAGCGGCAAGGAAATCTGCCGCATGCGCTCGGACGTGATCGATTATTTGGTGCGCGTGCTGTGGGAGGAAAGCATGGCCGCGCTGGCACCCGAAGTGCGGGCGAAGCTGAATGTGAGCGTGGTGGCACACGGTGGCTACGGCCGCCGCGTGATGAGTCCGGGCAGCGATGTGGATCTCACCTTCATGTTTCCTGGCAACAGCGGCAAGGTCAGCCATGAAGTGGCGCAGTTGATTCGCGACTACCTGCTCTATTTTTACGATTTGAAGTTCAAGGTCGGCCACGGAGCGCGAAGCGTGGGCGAGTGCATCACCTTGGCGAACGAGAACATCGAGACGAAGACCGCGCTGATGGAGGCGCGGCTCATCACCGGCCAGCCAGCGGCGTTTGAGGAGTTTCGCACCCGGTTTGACAAAGAGTGCATGGACGGGCGCGAGGAAGAGTTTCTGAAGCTGCGCCAGCTCGACCTCGCCACGCGCCACGCGAAGCAGGGCGGCACGCCCTTTGTGCAGGAGCCGCATGTGAAAAACGGCTGCGGCGGCTTACGCGACTACCAGAACCTCATCTGGATGACCTATGCGCGGCATCGCACGCTGAACCCAAAGGATCTCGTCGGCCTCGGCCTCATTTCCAAGGCGGGCTGGAAGGAGGTGGCGCAGGCCTATGACTGCATCCTGCGCGTGCGCAATGAGATGCACTACACGGAGAAACGCGCCGAGGACCTGCTCACCCTGCGTCTTCAGGGGCCAGTGGCCACGAACCTCGGCTACCGCCATAAAACGCTGCTACGCCGCATCGAGGCGCTGATGCATGACTACTACACTGCCACCCGCGATCTACTGCAGCGCAGCAGCGAGGTAATGGACCGCTTCCACCTCCAGCAGCTCGAGACCGGCGAGAAGAAAGGCCGCCTCATGGGCTTCCTGGCCCGCAGTCGCAAAGAAAAGCAGCAGGAGCGCTTCGACGGCTTCATCCGCAAGCACGAGCGCCTGTATGCTGAGGAAAACAGCATCTTCAAAGATGACCCGGAGCGGCTGATGCGCCTCTTCCTTCACACACAGAAGCGCCACCTCCGTCTCAGCCCGGATGTTTTCCAGCTTATCCAGGAAAGCTTCAGCCTCGTGGACACCCGCTTCCGCTACAGCAAGACCAACCGCGAGACTTTTGAGGCCATTCTCTCCAACAAAGGGGACGCCGCACGCACCCTGCGGCAGATGCACCGCGTCGGCTTCCTGGGCCGCTACATGCCTGAGTTCGGTGCGCTCACCAATCTGGTGCAGCATGAGTTTTTCCACCTCTACACCGCAGATGAGCACACCCTGCGCACTCTGGACAAGCTGGACGAACTGAGCGATCCCACGCTCAAGGGCACCGAGCTCTTCCAGCAGCTCTTTCATGACCTGCAGCAGCCCTATGTGCTCTACCTTGCCTTGCTACTGCATGACGCCGGACGCGCCGCGAACAAAAAGACGCACAGCGATGAAAGCACGATGCTGGCCGCCGCTGTGAGCCGCCGCCTCCAGGTCAAAGGAGAGCGCCGCCGCCTGCTGCTCTTCCTGGTGGACAATCATCTGCTGATGTACCGCACCGCCACGACGAAGAGTCTCGAAGACCCGCAGGTCATTGAGGAGTTCGCCGCCATCGTGCGCACCAAGGAGTACCTCGACACGCTCCTGCTCATGACCTACGCGGACTCCAAGGGCACGAGCGACAAAAGCTGGTCTGGCTACAAGGAGGCCTCCATCCGCCAGCTTTACCACAGCACGCTGCGTTTCATGAACGCCCCGGCGGATTTCATGAGCCACGCGCAGGTGCCCGTGGTCGAGCTGATGGCGGAGGTCAAACGCCGCCTCGGCGCTGAGTTTGAGGCCGAGACGGAAGCGCACTTCCGCCACATGCCGCCCTCCTACTTCAATTTCCGCGAGGCCGAAGCCATCGCCGCGCACATCCGCCAGTTCCGTCTGTTCTTTGTGCAGTTGATCCAGGAGGAGGCCGCCGCCGGTCTGCTGCCCGTCATGACCTGGGAAGATCACCCGGATCAAGGCTACAGCGAGCTCACCGTCGTCTGCTGGGACCGCCACCTGCTCCTGGCGCGCATTTCCGGCGCTCTCGCCGCTGAAAGCATCAACATTCTCAGTGCGGACCTCTACCAGCGCGCCGACCACCTCGTGCTGGACACCTTCCGCGTCTGCAACACCAACTTCGCCGCCGTCACCTCCAAAAGTGCCCGCGCCCGCGTGGAAGAGTCCGTGCGCAAGGCCTTCAGCGGGCCGCAGTTCGACTTCAGCGACGCCATCCGGCAGAAGCTCGGCAAATCCATCACCATGCTTGATGAGATTGGCGATGAAATCCCGCAGCGCATCTATGTGAACAACAACCTCTCGCCGGATCAAACCGTGTTGGAACTCCAGCTCGTGGACCGTCTCGGCTTGTTGTACGACATCTTCATGGCCATCGGTAAGCTGAGGTTCAGCGTCACCCACGCACGCATCAGCACGGAAAAGGGCGTCGCCATCGACGCCATCTATGTGCAGGACGAAAACGGTCACAAACTGACGGAGCGCACTCAATTGGACGCTCTGGCGAACGCCGTTCACGACGCGGTGCATGTGCGACTGCGCATTCCTGGAGTGGAATGCTAGGTGGAGTTAGTGCCGCGGTAAAAAACCGGCTCGGCAGACTCATTCGTTAAATTTTTCATGTTTGAGCTTGTGGTTCACACCGATTTTCGCTAAAAATTTAGCGAAATGTCCGACCCCACCCATCTCTCCCGCCGTGAGCGCCAGATTTTGAATGTCCTGCATGAGCTGGGCAGCGCCACCGTGGCCGTGGTGCAGTCCAAGCTGCCTGATCCACCGACCGACATGGCTGTGCGCCGCCTGATGCACATCCTGGAGGAAAAAGGGCACGCCAAACGCACCGGCAAGGACGGGCGTGAAGTCATCTACGCTCCGGCCCAGTCCAAGGTTCGTGCCGGACTGCATGCACTGAAGCAAGTGCTGGACACCTTCTTCGGCGGCGCGGTGGACGAGGCGCTCGCCGCCCACCTCACGCGCAAGGACGCCGCGCTCACGGATGAGCAGGCGGAGCGCATCCAGCAGCTCATCGACGCGGCGAAGAAAGAAGGCCGCTGAGCAGAATGACGAATGAGTAAATCCGAATGACGAATGCCATGAACCCGCTCCTCGAACTTCTCTCTCACACGGCCATGAAAGGTGCGGCGATGCTTCTGGTGGCCCTGCTCGCCGGTTTGTCCCTGCGAAAAGTGGCCGCCGCACGCCGCTACGCGATCTGGATAACAGCCGTGGCAGCGTTGGCTGTTTTGCCACTCGCCATGTCGCTGCTGCCAGCGTGGCGTGTGCTGCCCCAAGCATCCGTGGCGATGGATGGCCCTGTTTTTGAGCCGGAGATGCCCGACGAGAACCCGGAACCCATCTTTCTGCCAGTGGGTACAAAAAACTCATTCCCCGCAGCCGCGTTTGAAACTCAAGCGCCCGCTCCAGTGAAGTCACGGCCTGCGTTCTCATGGCAGGACGCCGTGGACACGCTTCCTGTCGTTTGGATCGCACTATCCGTGCTGCTGCTGCTGAGGTTGGGATGGAGTGCGTGGCGGCTCCATCGGCTGGAGCGTTCTTTGCAGCCAGGAACCTGCGCCGCATTGGATGAAACGGCGCGTGAGATCGGTTTGAAGCGCGTGCCCCGTCTGCTCATCGGCACAGCAAACGCGGTGCCCATGGTGTGGGGCGTGTGGAGGCCGCGTTTGCTGCTGCCAGCGGGTTTTGAAAGCTGGACGGCGGACAAGCTGCGCGGCGTTCTGCTGCATGAGCTAGCGCATCTGAAACGTGGTGATCCGCTGGCGCTCTGGATCGCGCAATGGGTGAAGGCGCTGCATTGGTTCAATCCGCTGGCCTGGCTGACGATTCGCCACCTCCGCGCCGATCAAGAACGCGCCTGCGATGACGCGGTGCTGCGCCATGGCGTGAGGCCGAGCGATTACGCGCAGCATTTGCTCGATCTGAGCCGCCACACCCGCATCGCCCCCGGTCTGGCGCTGTGTGCGCTGACGATCACGCGCTGCGCACCGGTGGAAGCCCGCGTGAAAGCCATTCTCGATCCCAAGCGTCGGCGCGAAGGACTCACGCTGCGCTGGCTGCTCGGTCTGGCGGGTTTCGCCCTGCTCACCACCCTGCCCGTTGCGATGCTGCACGCCATCGAAGGCGCGAAGCTGCGCGGTCGCATCCTGGATCGCAACGGCATCGTGCTGGCGGAGAGCACGCCGGAAAAAACGCGTCATTACCCGCTGAAGACGCTCGCCGCACACATGCTCGGCTACACCCACAAGACGGACGATCCAATGCCAGCGATGGAAGGCTACACCGGCATCGAAAAGCAGCAGGATGCCGCGCTGGCAGCAGGTAAGGACGTGACCTTGGCCTTCGACATGCGCATTCAATCCCTCGCGCACCGTGCAATGACCGAAGCGGGTGTGAAGCGTGGAGCCGTCGTGCTGCTCAATCCGCGCACAGGCGAGGTTCTGGCAGCGGTTTCACTGCCGAGTTATGATCCGAACATCTTTGTCCCATCGATCAGCCACAAGAACTGGGACGTCATGCTGAAGGATCTCGACCACCCCCTGCTGAATCGTTGCGTGCGAGGCTTCGCGCCAGGCTCCACCTACAAGCTGCTCACCGGTCTGGCTGGCTGTGCCGCCGGCATCAGCGGGCAAAAATTCAACTGCGCCGGCTCAGTGACCTATGGAAACATCGTCATGCAATGCTGGAAGCAGCGGCAGGAAGGCGGCGGGCACGGAGTGCTGGGCATGAGCGACGCGCTGGCCGCGAGCTGCAATTGTTACTGGTATCAGTTCGGCAACGCGGCGGGCATCGAGCAAATCGAGCGCATGGGCCGCAAAGTCGGCTTCGGCGGTGTCTATGTCGTCTCGGATCACGAGGACGCTGGCATCCTGCCCAGCCCTTCTTGGCTGAAGCAGCATCGGCCCACGGAAAAGTGGTCCAACGGCTACACGGCCAATACTTCCATCGGCCAGGGCATGGTGCTGGCCACGCCGCTGCAAATGGCGGTGCTGGCGGCCACCGTGGGCAATGGCGGCAAGGTGCCGCAGCCGGGCATCGTCAAACAAGAAGGGGAAAGCGCGTGGCGGGCTGATTTGATCGAAGGGACGCTGACTGCCGCCGCTGTCGGACAACTGCGCGAAGGCATGCGTCTCGTGGTGAATGCAGACTCCGGCACTGGCAAGGCCGCGAGGAGTGAAAAAATCATCATCGCGGGCAAAACCGGCACCGCGCAGAACTGGCGGAGGGACGCGAATGGAGCACGGCAGGAGGACAATCATGGCTGGTTCATCGGCTTCGCTCCGTTTGAGAACCCCAAGCTTGCCTTCGCCATCGTTAAAAATGGGGCCAAGAGCGGCGGTGGTGATTGCGGCCCGATTGCCAAGCGTATCGTGGAAGAGGCGCTGGCACTGCCAGCGGATGGTTCCGGCGAGGTGAAGCCGGTGTGGGATGCCTGGGAGAAGGAAGAAGCCCAGCGGTCCGCTTTTGACGCGAAGGCTGAGGCCATCAGCAGTGCGATCAAGCGAGCCAAACCCGATGCGAAGGCTGGTTTTGTGCTGTCTGAACTCAAAATCGACCACGGCGAGGTGACATTGCATGGTACGGCCTCGAGTATGAACCAGGCGCTCGAATTTCGGTCAAATCTGGTGAAAATCGGAGGCCAGTTTGAGATTGAGTGGGAGTTTCCCGTGCCCCAAACCATGAAGGACGGCAAGCGTGTCCAGTTTCAGGCACGCGGCATCTACCAGCCTGCAAATTCGAGCGCAAAAGACGCTGGCAAGCAAACCGAGGCCGCAGCCAAACCTGCCATTCAGGCTGAGATTCGCATGCAGAGCGATGCCGCGATCCGCATGCGCGCGACGGATGCGGACAATTGGAAATTCTTGAAGGGCAAAGGCCTGCTGGCCGATTTGCCTGCGGAAGCTGTGGTGCCGGTTTTATCCGAGCGGGACAAGCAGCATTCCTCTGGCGTCTTCCAGTTTCGATTTTCCGCACCTCGTGCGGCAGTGCGCCATTGGCTGCTGGAATCCTTGCGCGTGAAGGCAGGCCATGAGGCAGAGTTTTTGAACTGGCCGGACCCGCCGAAGACCTTCCATCTCACCTATTCAGCCCTGAATGACTGCCAGATCACTGTCCACGGCCAGGATGGCGGGAGGGTGCATGTGAGCATCTCGAAACGGAAGCCGCTCATCTTGATAGCGCCGGATGAGGCCACGCCACCGACACCGAAGACGGCGGCACCAAAGGAGCTGAAGGGGGTCGTCAGTGTTGACAGCCAGTGGCCCGCACCTCCTGTCGTATTCATGAATCATCCCTTCCCGCTCCAACTGTATGTCGAAGACACTTACCGTGAGGAGCAGGATGAACTGAAGGCTGCCATGGCGCAGCAGGACAGCATCAACAACCGTTTCAACAAGGCCTTACTGGCAAGAAACCGGCCACGCTAGCCGCAGCCCCAGCCTATTTCAGCAGCCCAGTGTCCGTGAGCCATTCGGTGAGGCGTTGAGGCCAGCGGGAGGCGGCGGTGGGTTTGGCGTCGGGTTTGTAACCGAAACCGTGGTCGGCGTTGGCGTAGAGGTGGAGCTCGGCGGGGACTTGGGCGGCCTTGTATTTGAGGTAGAGAGTGGCCATGCCTTCGGAGATGTCCTGGCGGTCGTGGTAACCGGCGGCGATGAAGAGCGGGGGCATGTCTTTTTCGGCGGAGAAGAGGGCGGAGGTGCCGGGGTAGATGAGAGCTTGGAAGTCGGGGCGGCTGGACTGCTGCTCGATGGGGTCGGCGGCGTCTTTTTGACCGGGATCGTTCTTCATGGCGGCGAAGGCGGCGAGTTCGCCCCCGGCGGAGAAGCCGAGGATGCCGAGTCGGTCGGTTTGGATGTTCCATTCGGCGGCGCGGCTGCGGATGAGGCGGATGGCGCGGCGGGCATCGGCCATTGCGTGATCTTGAATGGTGTAGGTGCTGCCTTTTTCGCGAGCGAGGCGGTATTTCAGCACGAAGGCGGCGATGCCACGGTCACGGAACCATTCGGCGAGGGCGTAGCCTTCATGGCCGAGGCAGAGCTTCGAATGACCGCCGCCGGGGCAGATGATGACGGCGGTGCCGGTGCTTTTGTCCGCTGCCGGGACGAAGGGCGTGATCGTGGGGTTGTGGATGTTGCACACGTTGCTGCCTTCGGTTTTTTCTGGTTCGGTGGCGCGGGATTCGGAACCTGGAGCGCCTTTTTCCCACAACGGAAGGGCAGCGGGCGTCTCGGCGTGGGAGAGAATGGGAAGAATGAGAGTGATGAGAAGAATGGGCAGGGGCTTCATGGGCGGAATGTAACGGTGAAAAGGCCGAAGTTTGCGCGAATTGATCGCCTCGTTGACAAATGGGCGGCTCCCGCTAGTTTCGCGCCCCCTTTTCGAGGGGAGGCCGTGATTTGTCCGGTCTGTCTGACATTTTCGCCTTTCACCACCCCACACGCCCATGCCCAAGACATTCAGGACCTACCAACCCTCCAAACGCACGCGCAAACAGCAGTTTGGTTTCCGTGCTCGCACGAAGACGGCAAACGGCCGTGACATCCTGCGCCGCCGCCGCCGTGCCGGACGCAAGCGTCTCCTGCCGAAGGGCGTGGAAATCCACTTCAAGCGCCACACTCAGCAGCACTCCTAAACTGCCTCGGCGCGCTCCTCCTCATGCGCCTTCCCTCGAACCTGCGGATGAAACTCGCGTGCGATTTCGCGCGGGTTAAGACGCAGGGCAGCAGTCAAGCTGGAAAGTTTCTGGTTTTGGGTGCTTTGCGTGTGGAAACGCTGAAGGAGTTCCAGTTTGGCCTCATCACCGGGGGTAAGCTCGGCAATGCCGTGGTGCGGAACCGGATTCGCCGTCTGCTGCGTGAGATCGTCCGTGCGCACCGTGCGGAAGTCGCTCCTGGCTGGCAGATGGTGATCATCGCCCGCTGGCGTGCCCCAAAGGCCACGCTGGCGGAACTGGAGCAGGACTGGCTGCGGCTGGCGCGGCGGATGCAGTTGCTCAAAATGCCAGCATCAGCCGCCACCGCTCCATGAAATGGCTCATCCGAATCTTCATCCGCGGTTACCAGATGTTCATCTCTCCCGTCATTCACGCCTTTGGCGGTCCTGGCTCCGGCTGCCGCTACACGCCGACCTGCTCGGCGTATTTTCTCCAGGCCGTGGAGACGCACGGCTCAATGCGTGGGAGCTGGATGGGCCTGCGACGCATCTTCCGCTGTCATCCCTGGGGCGGTCACGGGCATGACCCTGTGCCGGGGAAAAATGACGAATGACGAATGCATCATGATGAATTTGTCCCAACCTCCGGCCTGCCTACGCGCACACTTCTCGTCATTTTGTTTTCGTCATTGTTCGTGACGTGCTGCTCCGCACTCTAGTGAGCCTTCTTCCTCTCAATTCCTCCCGAACCCTTTCTTTAAAAATTCATGGACCGTAAAAGTTGGATCGTCGTGACGCTGTGCGTCATCCTCATGGGGGTGAACTGGCACTACATGCAGGAAAACCAGAAGCTGGCAAAGGCTGAGGCGGATCGTATTCAGGCGGAAAAGGCAAAAAACGCGCCTGCGACCGCTGCCACGACTCCACCCACGGTTCCTGGGGCCGCTCCGAGTCCCGCTACTGCGGCAGCACCTGCCGCCCCGGCGGTGGTGAACGTGCCGGAGGAGAAACATTCGCTGACAGTGGGCAGCGTGACGTTTGAGCTGACCTCGAAGGGCGGCGGGATCGCCCGTGCGGTGCTGGCGGGTACGGATAAAGTGACCCTAAACACGAACGGGCTGGAAGCCATCGGTGCACTGCGTCGTGAGCCTGCCGGGCTGGACGCGATGGCTTACAAGCTGACGGCCAAGTCGGACAAGAGCGCGACCTTTGAAGGCACCAGCGCCGAGGGCGTGGTGGTCACGAAGACTTACAGCCTGACCGAGGGGAAGGAGAGCGACGAGCATCTCATCGACCTGAACATCACCTTGAGAAACACGGGGGCGGCCCAGCACCGTTCCGAGGAATATTACCTCTATGCCGGTGCTTCGAGCGCCTTGAAACACGATGACGCGCGTTACGAGGGCTTTTTCTGGAACGACGCGGGCGATGCGGACTTTTACCAGGCTGATTACTATGCGAAGCCGTGGTTCAGCGAGCAGAAGTTTGAGTTTCGCCAGTCTTACAACGCGCTGCGTTACGCCGGGGTGATGGGGCGCTTCTACACGCACATCGTGACTCGGGTGGGGGAGAAAGACGCGCCGGGCAAGTTCTGGACCACACGCCGAAAGCTGGCGCAGCCGATCGACGCCGCGCATGCAGGCAAAACAGACATCGAGGACCACGCCTACGATGCCTCGGTGGGCCTGCCAGCAGTCGATCTAGCTCCGGGTGCCTCGGTGACGCAGACCTACCAGATTTACCTCGGGCCGAAGGAATACGACCGCCTGAGCAAGATCGGCAAGCAGCGCAGTTTTGCGATGTTCTACGGGTGGTTCAAGCCAATCAGCATCTTCCTTTCCTGGGTGATGCGCTGGATGCACGACATGACCGGCAACTGGGGCGTGGCGATCATCCTGCTGACCATTTTTGTGCGCCTGTGCATCTGGCCGATCCACGCCAAGTCCACCTTCACCATGAAGCGCATGGGCCTGCTGGGGCCGATGATGAAAGAGCTGCAGGAGAAGTACAAGGACAACCCGCAGCAGCAGCAGCAGGAGGTGATGAAGCTTTACCGCGACTACGGGGTGAACCCGCTCGGTGGCTGCCTGCCGATGTTTTTGCAGATCCCGATTTTCTTCGGCCTTTACCGGGTGCTGGAATACGCCGCAGAGCTGCGCGGGCAGGGTTTCCTGTGGGTGAACGACCTGTCCGCCGCCGACACGGTGACGAACTGGGGCGGAATCGACATCAACCCGCTGCCCCTCATCATGGGCCTGACGATGGTGGCGCAGATGAAGCTCACGCCTCAGCCACAGAGCATGGACAAGACACAGCAGCGCATTTTCATGCTGATGCCGATATTCTTCCTCTTTATCTGCTACAACTTCGCCTCCGCGCTGGCCCTTTACTGGTCCACGCAGAACATTTTCAGCATCGCCCAGACCTGGATCATGAAGCTCTACATCCCCGAGCCGAAACTGGAGAAGGTGGCGCAAAAACCCGTGGCTAAAGGCCCCCCGCCGCAGAACCCGTTTTTCAACCCCATGGGCCACAAAGAGAAGAAAAAAGGCCCCAAACCGCCCAAGCTGGGAGGCTAGGCCAAATCAAGTTCTCTGTTCCCGGTTCGCAGTTCGCGGCTGCGGTCCCTTAACAGAGGTGTTAAACCGCGAACTGAAAACACCCATGACGCCGCTCGAACACGCCCGCCACATCCTGGACACCATGCTCGGCTACCTGGGCTTCGTCGTACAGATCGAGGAGGACAACGGCCCGGATGGTCCTACGCTCCAAGTGCTCACGGACGACTCTGACGCTCTGATCGGCCGCCGTGGGGAGACGCTGGATGACATCCAGTACCTCGTGAACCGGGTGCTTCAGCGCCACCTCAAGGACGCGCCGCGCATCCGCATTGATGTCGAGTTCTACCGTTCCATGAGGGAGGACAAGATGGTCGCCCGGGCGAAGGAGCTGGGAGAACGTGTCCGCGCCACTGGCCAGAACGCCGACCTGCCGCCAATGAACAGCTACTACCGCCGCCTCGTTCACAACGTCTTCGTCAACGACCCGGACGTGATGAGCGTCAGCCAAGACAGCAGCAACGTCCGCTTCAAACGCATCATCCTCAAGCGCCGCAAGGCCTGACGCCTTCTGGCGTGTGCTGAAAGGAAAATCAGCTTCGTTCTTTACTCGTGGCGCGGTTTTGAGTTATGTCTGGTAACTCGCGCAAAATCACGCGCGGCTGTTTTCAGTCATCACCATCATTCCAACCCTGCCTCTCCCATGAAATTGAGCCTTTTTCGACCTGCCCTTTTAGCGTTGATCTGCAGCGCCGGATTTCTGCACGCCGACGTTGTGACGCTCAAAGACGGCAAGAAGCTGGAGGGCAACATCCTTTCCGAAACACCGACGGTCGTCCGCATGCGCTACAAGCTGACGCCCAAGATCTGGGACGAGAAGGACATTCCTCGCACTGACATCGCCGAAATCGTCAAGCAGAAGCCGGAGGAGGTGGAGGTCATTGAGCTGCGCAAGCTTCTGCCCACGCCCGACCTCATGACGGCGGAGAAGTACGAGCAGCTCATCCAGGACCGCCTGCGCCCCTTCGTGAACCGTTACCCCGGCACCAAAGAGGCCACCGAGGTGGAAAAAATGATCGCCACAGCGCAGGAGGAGAAGGAAAAAGTCGTCGCTGGTGGCATGAAGGTGGAAGGCAAGTGGCTCTCGCCAGACGAAGCCAAGGCAGACAGCTACAACATCAAGGCCTACGGAGTACTCGCTGAGATTGATGAAAAGATTGCGGCCAAGGATTACAGCGCTGCACTCAAAGCCTTCGACAAAATCGCCAACACGCGGAGCGGATATGTCGCCTCAGTCTATTATCCCAAGGCTGTCGAGACGGTACTGGAGGTGCTGGTCAAGTACGAGGCACAGATCGAGCAGATGATCAAAGACCAGCCCACGCTTCAAAAAATGCGTGATGAAGGCGTAAAAAAACTGATCGACCCTGATCTGACGCGGATGAAGGACGCCATCGCCCGCGAAAAGGAGCAGTGGAAGGACGGCTATGATGCGGAAAAGAAGTCCGGCGCACGCTGGTTCACTCCCTACAAGTACGATTTGCCCAGCCTTAAAACCCTCGCCAAATCCATCGTCACCGAAAAAACACGTCTGAAAGAAATCGACACCTCGGTCATCGGCAAAATTAACCAGTCCATTGCCGACATCATGCGTTCGGAAGCTGCCGCAGGCAAGGATGCCGAGGCGCTCAAAAAGATGGGCGAGGCCATCCTCGCGGGAGAAGCCGTCACCGCCGGGGCTGACGCCTCCTGCAGGCAGTTTTATACCACGGTGTTCCAAGGCTATCGCACGCGTTACGCTAATGCTAAGCAGATGATTGACGCAAAGGCGATGCAGCAAACCCAGGGCACCGCAGCTCCGGGGGTAGTCGGTGGCTCTTCGGCAGTGTCTGGCACAGGCACACCAGGAATGGATGATCGTGTGGCAGCCGCGCTTGCGGCAGCATCTGGCGGAGCGCCTGTGGCACCTGCCACTGGAGCCACACCCGCTGTGGCCCCTGCGGGAGCAGTCGCGCCAACAGGAGCTGCTCCTGCTCCGATGCCGGGTGCCGCAGCCGTTCCTGGAGCTTATCCTGCTCCTCAGCCGGGTTATCCCGCCGCTCAGCCCGGAGTCGCTCCTCAGCCCGGTTATGCCCCTGCTCCTTATGCCCAGCCTCAGGCTTACGCGCAGCCACAGCCAGTCGCACCCGCCGCCCCATATGCACAGCCTCCGGTGGAAGAATCTGCCGGCATCAGCACCAACACGCTCATCTTCATTGGCATTGGCGTTGTTGTCCTGGTTCTCGTGATCGCCATGTCCGGCGGGAAGAAGAAAAAGTGATCTTCACAGCCCGGTTTCACCGGGCTCTCTCCCCCCAATTCCTCCATAACAAAAAGGGCGAGCCGGTTGGCTCGCCCTCTTTGTTGAATCTTTGAACGAACGATTAAGCGTCAGCGGTCTGCTGCTGACCCAAATCCTTCACGGACATGGCTTCCTTACCCTGGCGCTGGCGCAGGTAATGCAGGCGGGCACGGCGCACGCGACCGGTCTTGGTGATCTCAATCTTCGCCACTTTCGGGCTGTGCAGCGGGAAAACACGCTCGACACCTTCACCGTAGGAAATCTTGCGCACCGTGAAGGCTTCGTTGATGCCGTGTCCTTTGCGGGCGATGACGATGCCGGCGAAAATCTGGATACGCTCCTTGTCACCTTCGACGACTCGGGTGTGCACCTTGATGGTGTCTCCCACGTTGAACGCGGTGACTTCTTTTTTGACTTGTTCCTGGTTGATCTTTTCGATGATTTTGCTCATGGCACGCTCCTAAAGTGTCCGCGCAACGCAGGCCGTGAATCAGTCAGGCCGGGGGCGAGGGGCGGGGAAGATGGACAGTTCACCTGATTTGGCAACCAGTTTTTCCCGGTGGTGGAAACCGCTCAATAACGCCCTAATCTCCCCCCACCCATGGAATCCTCTGTTTTTGCCCTGATTCGCGCCGCCATCACCGAAGACGTCGGTGCTGGCGATGTCACCTCTCTTTACTTCATTCCCGAAAACTCACGTTCCAGGGCCGAGATCGTCGCCCGCGAGCCAGGAATCGTTTCTGGGGCTGAAATCGCCGTCACGGTCTTCAAAGAAATCGACCCCGGTCTCGAAGTTGAGGTCTGCATCCCGGATGGCAGTCCGTTTGAGCGCGGCAGCATCCTCATGAAGGCCGCCGGCAGCACGCGCTCCCTCCTCACCGCCGAAAGAACGGCGCTGAACTTCCTTCAACGGCTCAGCGGCGTCGCCACGCAGACGCAGCGCTACGTTGAGGCCGTCAAACCGCATCCCGTCCAGGTCTGGGACACTCGAAAGACCACTCCGGGCTGGCGCTTGATCGAAAAAGCGGCCGTCAAGCACGGCGGCGGCACGAATCACCGCATGGGCCTCTATGACCACGCCATGGTCAAAGACAACCACCTCGCCGCAAACAGCGACCTACCATCACTTCAAGCCGCCATTCACAAACTGCGCACCGAGCGCCCCGGCGTCCGCGTCCAGCTTGAGGCCGCCACGCTCAAACAAGTCGCCGATTTTCTCACGCTCGACGGAGTGGACATGCTCCTGCTCGACAACATGAGCACCGACCAGCAGCGCGAGGCGGTGCAGCTCGTGAACGGCAAGCTCTGGCTCGAAGCCAGTGGCGGCATCACGCTCGATACCATCAAAGATGTGGCCGCCACAGGTGTGAACGCCATTTCCGTCGGTGCGTTGACTCATTCGGCCCGTGCGCTAGATCTGGCGCTCGATCTGTTTTGATCACTTCACCGGCTCATACTGCCAAGCCCAGTCACCGAGGTAGTCTGGGCTTCTCATCGGCAATGAGTTCTTGTTCACCTTGCCTTCATCGTCTTTGCCGTCAAAAGCCACCGACCAGAGCAGATAGCGGCCTGTTTCCGACAGCCGAAAACGCATGTGTTTTCCATCGCATGGGTCTAGCGGCAACGATGCCAAGAACTCGGGCACCAATGCATCCAGCCGCGCGGGATACTTGGCATTTTTGAGATAAAACCGCTCCAGAGCGATCGCCGCGACGGCTTGGCGGGCCCTCACTTGCGCCAGCAAGGCATTCGAGCTGATATGTGTCATAGCAGGAACGATCATCCGGGGCATGATGTGATCGGCGTGCAGCACAAAATTCCGTTTCTCCATGAATTCACGATTCATCGCCTCTTCAGCACGAACCACCGCCGCAATGCCCCCATTCTTCAAAGGTTGGATCAAAAAGCGCAGTTCCATATCGGCCATGACACTCTTCCAGTGGTCAAACAATCCGGACGGCAGGGCTCGATAGGACTTAACCGAGATGGCCGTCACGCCTGAAAGTGCGGCGATCATTTCTTGGCTGATTTTTTTTCTGCCGGCGACCGCCTCTTGGAGAAACGCCAGTGAACCCAAGCCGACAGCCATTTCACCGCGCATAGCCAGCAGCAGTGATTTTTCGATGTCATCAGCCATGAAGGATTTCTGTAGCAGGTGCAGATCCGCGTCGGTCAAGGCTCGTTCATGCAGACAGTGCCACACAGCCTCGGTGGCCATGGCGTTTATCGTGATACCCACGAGAAATCCAATCAGCAACGGCTCAGACTCACACGCAGAACTGACACGTTTTAGCGCCAGAATGCTGCGCGTGGCCTCCTGGCTGTCTTTGGCATCCACGCCTGCCCGTGCGCGCAGTGTCAGCGTGCGCGCCAGCGTTTGTGCAACCGTGTAATGCGGCACTTGCAGACTAAAGAGCATCTCTGGAATCTCACGCTCACGCATGCCTGGCCTAAACATCGCCTGTGAGCGTTGCGGCACTTGCTCCGTGAGTTGTTTGAGCAATGGGAACTTCGCATCCAAAGCATTCAATAGGTCCCGGCTGGTCGATGGCGCATCCGCAGGCAGGTCGATAAACTTCGATTCACGCACAAATCTCACCCAATCGGCCGTGGCGGTAGCCTGACCCAAAGAAACCCCGTTCGAGGCGGGAGCCTTGTTCTGGGTGCTCCATTTCATCGTTTCGAGCGCCTGCCTCTTTGCCCCAGGCTCTCCTTTGTTCGCATCCTCTTCGATCACTGCGGCAATGCCGCGCAATGGCTCGATGGCGAGCAGATTTGCCTCTTCAGGCGGTGTTTCGGGCAGCAGTTTGCGAAAATCGAGCGTTTCACATTCGCGTTCAATCCGTGCCAGTGTTGCGGCCCAACGACGTTTGCCGCTCCAGTTCGTCCACACATACAAAAGAACGATGAGAGTGACGAGCGTGATGAAAAGCCAGAGCAGGATGCGTGTGACACGCTTGAGGGTGAGATTGCGGAGAATAGTCATAAAATTATCAGTTGGCGGCTAGCAGGGCTTCAATGGAGGCGGCACGTTGCTGCCACAGCATGGTGGGAGCCGCTTTGCTCCATGAATCAGACGATGGTGTGGCGGGTTCGGCGGGTGTGGTGAAGTACATCACCATGATCGCCGCCCAGGCCACGCTCCAACCGGCGACGAGCCAGCGCGGCGTGCGCGTGGCCGGCTTTGAGCGTTGCAAAATCTCGTTGCGCCACTCTTCCGGCAGCTCGCGCCGATTCAGCGCACGCAAATCGTTTTCAAAGGCATCGAAGTTCGTGTTCATGACGGTTTCAGTTCATCGTAAAGCGGTCTCAGCTCGCTCCGCAGCTTCTCTAGCGCGTAGCGGTAGCGGCTGGCCGCCGTGTTCAGTGGAATGCCCTGTACTTCGGCGATTTCCTCAAAGGTCAGCCCGTCCCACAGCTTCAGTTGCGCCACGCTGCGCTGCTCCAGCGGCAGCCCTGCGAGTGCTTGGGTGAGACGTTTTGCCATTTCCGCTTGGTCGGGGTCATCCTGCACTGCGAATATCTCCGGCGTTGTCTCTTCCTCCGCCCGCCTCCGCACTCGATGTTTCCGCAGCCAGTCGATGGCAAGATGATGCGCCAGACGCAGCAGCCAGGCTCGCAGGTTCAGCACCCCGACCGGGATGCTCTGCCGGTCCAGCTTGATGAACAACTCCTGCAGCAGATCCTTCGCATCCGCCTCGCCGCCCGTGAAGCTGGTGAAGTAGTGAAACAGCCCCACCGCATGGGCGTCGTAGAGTTCGGGCAGTGTTGGTGCGGCGGGCATGCGGATGGCAGTTTCACGGACAGGACGCATGGCGGCGAGATTTTTGTCTGAACGTAAAACGAGTTTTCCAACTCGTTTGGAACGGGGCTGGGAAAGCCGATCGTCACCCTGTAAAATTACCCTTGTAATCCCTTCGCACGGCAGCATTCTCACACCCAACTTTTTTCAATTATGCCTCCTCCCAAACGCAAAGGCCCATCTCGCAGCGGCCCCAATCGCGGTCCATCCCGCGGCGGCCCTCCCCAACGGGGCGGCCCGCCGCAACGTTTCGCTCCCCCACCGCGACCGCCGGAGCCTGAGCAGGGCAAGGCCAAGGAAGAGGCCATCGAACTCGACGGCGTGATCACCGCCGTGCTCGCCGGCACCATGTTTCGTGTGAAGCTGCGCAATGCGACGGGTCATGAGGTTCTCGCCCACATTTCCGGCAAGATGCGCAAAAAATTCATCCGTCTCGTCATCGGCGACGCCGTGAAGATCGAAATGTCCCCCTACGATATGGACAAGGCGCGCATCGTTTACCGCATCGGCTGAGTTCTGCGCCACGCACCGCGATCATGGCCGGAGACATCGTTTATTTCGACCTGGAAACACGCCGCACGGCCAATGACGTCGGCGGCTGGGGCAACAAGCACAAGATGGGCATCTCCGTGGCCTGTACTTTCAGCACGAAGCTGAACGAGTACAGCATCTACACTCAGGACGAGACCGCTGCGCTCATCAAGCAGCTCAAAAACGCGGATCTGGTCGTCGGCTTCAATCACATCGGCTTCGACTACGAGGTGCTCAAAGGGCATGACTTGCTCTTCGACGCGGCCGACCTGCCGCACAGCCTGGACCTGCTCATCGATCTCGAAAAAGCCCTCGGCCACCGCATCAAGCTCGACGCCGTGGCCGCCGCCACGCTCGGCATGGGCAAGACCGCTGACGGACTCGATGCGCTGAAATGGTGGCAGCAGGGCGAGGTGGCGAAGATCGCCGAATACTGCTGCTACGACGTGAAGGTGACCAAATGCGTCCATGAATATGGTGCCAAGCACGGCCATGTGAAATACCACGACCGCAATGGCCGCGAGCAGAGCGTGAAGGTGGACTGGAAGGTATGACGCCTCTGTTACGGCTACTGCTGCGTGCCGGGTGGGCACCGCTGTTGGTGCTTGTTTTCCACCGTATCGTTTATCACACGCCTTGGCGACAGCCGCTCGATTTTGTAATGCATTACAGCGGCGGAGTCGCCATCGCCTTCTTTCTTTGGCATGCGCTGGATTGTTTCGCGCACTGGTTTGGAGCGCTCACGCCCTTCGCACGTTACGTCTTCACTTTTGCGCTGGCTTGCACCGTTGGCCTGTTCTGGGAGTTTGCGGAGCTGTACTCTGATGTCGTTCATCACACGCACATCCAGCACAGCGTCCATGAGACCATGCGAGATCTCGTTGCCGACGCCACGGGCGCACTGACCACATTGGCCGGTTTTTTCATCGTCCGCTGCCTGCGCAAACCGGTGTGAGCTGTAAATCGGGCAACTTGCGGGCGGCTCGTGCCGTTTTAGCCACATCATGACCACGCCTGACTTCCTCCACGTTTCACGCCGCCAGTTTTTCCGGCAGTCCGGCCTCGGGCTAGGCTCTGCGGCGCTGGGATCGTTGCTGGCCCGGGATTTACCGGCTGCGGATGCTCCACGACCCCATTTCGCGCCCAAGGCGAAAAACATCATCTACCTGCACATGATCGGTGCGCCCTCGCAGCTCGATCTGTTCGATTACAAGCCGTTGCTGCAAAAGATGGACGGCCAGAAGTGCCCGGAGGAGTTAACCAAGGGCAAGCGCTTCGCCTTCATCGGCGGCGAGATGGCGCTGGCGGGCACGGAGTTCAAATTTCAGCGCCATGGGCAGAGCGGACTCGAATTGAGCGAGCTGCTGCCGAATCTCGGCACAGTGGCGGACGACATCTGCGTGGTGAAGTCCCTGCACACGAACGAGATCAATCACGCCCCGGCGCAGATGTTTCTGCACACCGGTTTCGGCCAAGGCGGACGGCCCAGCCTCGGCGCGTGGCTGACCTATGGTCTCGGCGCGGAGAATCGCGACCTGCCGGCCTATGTGGTGCTTTTGTCCGGCCCGCCCGGCGGCGCAGGATCGACGCTTTGGAGCACCGGTTTCCTGCCCAGCGTCTATCAGGGCATTCAATTTCGCAGTAGTGGCGAACCGGTGCTTTTCCTCGGCAATCCTCCAGGTCACAGTGCCAAGGATCGCCGTCGTGTGCTGGATGCCGTGAAGGCGCTGAATGAGCAACAGCTTGGTGTCGTGGGCGATCCAGAGATCGCCACCCGCATCAGCCAGTATGAGATGGCTTACCGCATGCAGACCAGCGTGCCCGAGCTGATGGACATCCAAGAGGAAAACCAAGCCACGCTGGAGATGTATGGCGCGCAACCGGGCAAGGCATCCTTTGCCAACAACTGCCTCCTCGCCCGCCGCTTGGTGGAGCGCGGGGTGCGCATGGTGCAGCTCTTTGATTCCGACTGGGACCATCACGGCGGCCTCAAACAACGCCTCACCGCGAAAGCGAAAGACGTGGACCGTCCCATGGCCGCGCTGGTTCGTGATTTGAAGCAGCGCGGGCTGCTGGACGAAACCCTCGTCATCTGGGGCGGTGAATTTGGCCGCACCCCGCTGCGCCAAGGCATCAATGGCGACGGCACGAAGACTTCACCCGGTCGTGATCATCACAAAGACGCCTACACCATGTGGATGGCTGGCGGCGGCATCAAACCCGGCGTGGTTTACGGCAAAACCGACGATTTCGGCTTCAACGTGGCCGAAAACCCCGTCCACACGCACGACTTGAACGCCACGGTGCTGCACCTGCTCGGACTCGACCACGAACGCCTCACCTTCCGCTATCAAGGCCGCGACTTCCGCCTCACGGACGTGCATGGCGAGTTGGTGAGCGGGATCATGGCCTAAGCCTCTGACTTCTTTCCAATAAAGATAAAGGCAGTGGAATGAACTGCTGGCGTGGGTTCTGCGTGGCGGTATCGTACCGGCCTGTCATTCGACAGGACAGCTTTTCACCCCCTTTATTTTTTCATGTGCGGCATCGTTGGATACATCGGCAATCGTCAGGCTAGCTCGATCCTGTTGGACGGGTTGCGGCGCCTGGAATATCGCGGTTATGACTCGGCAGGCGTGGCCCTCTGCGGTGCCAGCGGCCTGCACATCGTGAAAAAGGCCGGTCGGATCGACAACTTGCGGCTGGCCGTCGATGAAGCGAAGCCGGAAGGCACCATGGGCATCTCCCACACCCGCTGGGCCACGCACGGCCCGGCCACGGATGAGAACGCGCATCCGCACGCCGACCAGGGCGGCAAACTGGTGCTCGTCCACAACGGGGTGATCGAAAATTACCAGACTCTGCGTGATCAACTCACCGCCAAGGGCCACACGTTTCATTCGCAGACGGACACGGAAGTGCTTTCCCACCTCGTCGGCACCTACTTTGACGAATCCACTGAGAAGGACGGCACGCAGCGGCTCGTGAACGCGCTCAAAGCCGCGCTGGCCCGCGTGAAGGGCACCTACGGCGTCGCGGTGATGCATGCGGACCTGCCCGGCGTCATCGTCGGTGCGCGGCTTGGCAGCCCGCTTATCATCGGCCTCGGCAAACATGAGCATTTCCTGGCCAGCGACGTGGCGGCGGTGGTCAATCACACTCGGGATGTCGTGTATCTTAACGATTACGACATCGTCACCATCACGCGTGATGGCTATGACGTGCAGTCGCACCAAGGCGTGCCTGCCGAGGTGAAGGTGAGCCGCGTGGAATTCAGCGCCGATGACGCGGAGAAGGGCGACTTCCCGCATTTCATGCTCAAGGAGATCTACGAGCAGCCCAACTCGCTCCGCAACGCGATGCGCGGCCGTCTTTCCCGCGATGAATGCACCGCCGTGCTCGGTGGCCTGAACATGTCACCCAAGGAGCTGGTCCAGATCGACCGCATCATCCTCGCCGGCTGCGGCACGGCTTATCACGCGGCCATGGTGGGCGAGTATTTGATCGAATCCCTCGCCCGAGTGCCAACGGAGGTCGAGATCGCCAGTGAGTTCCGCTACCGCAATGTGCCCACGAACCGCAACACGTTGCAATTCGTCATGAGCCAGAGCGGCGAGACCATCGACACCCTGGCCGCCATGCGTGAGGGCCAGCGCAAGGGCATCCGCTGCCTCGGCATCGTGAACACCGTCGGCAGCACCATCGCGCGTGAGAGCGACGGCGGCGTGTACATTCACGCAGGGCCTGAAATCGGTGTGGCAGCCACGAAGACCTTCACCTCGCAGGTCACCATCCTCACGCTGCTCAGTTTGCTGTTAGGCCGCATTCATCACCTTTCCAGCGTGGACGGCCTGGAAATGATCGACCAACTCGAAGCTATGCCAGACAAAATCGTCACGATTTTGAAGCAGGCGGACAAGATCAAAGCCATCGCCGAGAAGCATGCGCATGCCGAGGGCATGCTGTTCATGGGACGCCAGATGAACTACCCTGTGGCGCTCGAAGGAGCGCTGAAGATGAAGGAGATCAGCTACATCTACGCCAGCGGTCATCCGAGCGCGGAACTGAAGCATGGCGTCATTGCTTTGGTGAAGCCAGACATGCCGAGCGTGTTCATCGCCCCTGACGATGCCGTCTTCGACAAGAACATCAGCAACATTGAGGAAGTGCTCGCCCGCAAAGGTCCCGTCATCGCCGTGACGACTGAGGGGCGCACCGAGTTGGAGCGTCTCACCCAGGATGTGATCTACGTCCCGGACTGCCCTTCCTACCTGACACCGATCCTCAATGTGGTGCCGTTGCAGCTCCTTTCCTACTACACTGCCGTCGCGCGTGGCTGTGATGTCGATAAACCAAGAAACTTGGCGAAAAGCGTCACTGTGGAGTAATGGTGGGCTGTCAACCAGCCCCCTCCTACGTTTCTCGAAATGCCTGCCATTCTCTTCCGCTTGAGCCGCGCTCTCTGCCTCGCCGCGCTCAGCACCTGCCTTGTTCCTGCCACTGCGTTGGACAATACGGAGCCGAAGGCCGCCGTCGTTGCCACCGCAGAGCCTTCACCAGCGGATTTCCTCGACTCGATCGCGCAAAAAACCAAGGCCCGCTGGCGCCTGCTCTTTCGCCCGCCGCCGCCCACCCCACCCACCGACCGCAGTCGCACAGCGCTCATTCTCGGCACCCTTTTGGGAGACAGTTTTCTCGTGCTTCAAGCCGGTGACGCACAGCAGTTCCGCAACAACAACCAAGACGTGCTCACCTACTGCCGCACGCTCGGCCTCGGTGAAAAACTTCTGCCCCGACTCATGACGCAGGGCAACCTCGCGGAGCAAAACGCGTGGAAGGATCTGCGCCAGGAGATTGTGGACGGCCACCAGCAGGCGCTCAAACTGCTGCGCGACCAGATGGACGATGATCTGGCGCTGCTCATCGACATCGGCCTTGGGCTGCGTTTGTTTGAGATCGCCACCGCTCTCATCGTCGCCGCACCCGAGGCGGATGTCAGCCTGCTTTGCGTCAGCTCCCCTTCCCTGCTGCGAGACTTGCAGGACGACTTAGGCCACCTCAGCACTCCCAAACGCGAAGAAGCCCTCATGCTGCGCGTCAGCACACTCATCAATGAAGTCGCCGGGCTGTGGCAGGACGCAGAGAAAAACCCGCTCACCCAGGCCCAGGCCGCCGAGACGAATGACAAGCTCAAAGGGCTGATGCAGGAGATGCAGGGCAAATAGACTCTGCATCAAGCCTTCGGCAGCAGCCGCAACGGCGGCGAAGCTGGAAACTCCACCCCAGCAAACACCTCGGCCAACGGCAGCGGGATTGCCAAGGCCGCAAGCGTCGCCACCGCCTCCATGCCTGTGAACGCAGCATACTGCCAGGTGCCCTCCTCCTGACGCAAAAACGTCTCCACCCTGGCTTGGTCCTGCGAGACCAGCACATACTGCTTCAGCGAGGGGATACTCTGATAGTGATCAAACTTCGTGCCGCGATCATAGCGCTCCGTGCTGTCTGAAAGTACTTCCACGATAACCGTGGGATTGGTCACGGTCTCACCCGCCTCATCTTCCTCATCCAAAGTCACCGGCCCGCAGATCACGCTGACATCAGGGTAAGTCCGCAGCCCCGTTTGCGGAATCTTCACACGCAGATCGCTGTCAAAGGTGCGGCAGCCGCCGCCTTTGCGAGCCAAGGCATTCCCCAGCGCCCGCACCACATTCGCTTTGATCAGACTGTGGTTCACACTGCCGCCGGCCATGGCAAACACCTCACCGGCAAAGTACTCGCTCTTGAAATCGGCCGCGCGTTCACGCC
>JBIKYB010000579.1:0-2516 GCA_044355475.1 Prosthecobacter sp. | reverse complement strand
GGCTGAAGAGGCTTAACGGATTGAAGATGAAGAAAGAAGCAAATGCTTGCTCTGTCTGAACAGGACGTCCCAGAATGGGCTTTCTTGGGCGCTGGATAAAAAAACATCAAGCGGGCTTCAGAAGCCCGAATCACCGCCAACGGTAAAGGTCACGTTGGCGACCTTCGCGACGGCGAGCGCGTTGAGCACGTCGATCACACGTTCATAAGTGGCCTGCTCCTCCGCCGAAATGGTGACGATGACCTTGGCATTGCGGTTGTCCGCCTCTTGCTTCAACCGTGCGAGTGTGGCCGTGAAATTGGGCAGTTTTTTGTCCGTGGGGCCATCAAACTCTTCCTCGTTGATCGTCACTGAGCCGCTTTCCTCCACACCAACGATGATCTCGTCTGGCATTTCCTGCGGCGCGTCCGCGCTGGGCGGAGCGAGTCCAGGGAGCTGACTTTTCAGCTCACGCTCGACTTTCACGGAGCCGACCATGACCATGAAGAAGAGCATGATCACGAACACCACGTCAATCATCGGGGCGATCTGGAAACCGACGGCGAGCTGCTCGCTTTCGATCTCACGATGTTTTTTCTGGCCTGGGGCTGACATGATGAGCGGTTATTCTTTGTTCAGAGCGGAGAAGGAGATGTCATCAATGCCCGCCTGGGCGACGATGGTCATCACACGCTGGATTTCGATGGCTGGGAGACGTTTGTCTCCTCGGATGACGACACGATAAGTAGGATTGGACTTTTTACGCTGGTCTAGCAGTTCAATGAGCGGCTCGACCACCTCGTACTTCCGGTCCTCGAATGTGATGATCGCCTTACTGTTGGCCCAGCGCACGTTGAGTGCGGCCTCGTTCATGACGTTCTTTTCCTTTTTCTTGGCATCGCCGGCAACAGGGAGCTGGATCTCCTTGTCAATACGCAACACCTGCGCCGAGGTGATGCTCATGAAGAAAATGAGCAGCACCAACAGCACGTCAATCATCGGAGCAATTTGAAACTCCGGTTCACCATCACCACCGCCGCCGCCGCCGCCCATAGTGTTAGAAAAAGGTCAAGGGTTGAAGTGTCTCGAAAAAACTCAGACGGCAACGGCCACCGCCGCAGGCTCGTCGCCGCCAGCCACCCAGTTTGGAATCGCCGCGAAGAACTCTTCCTCGCCGACGTGAGCGTCCTTGAGATGCTGGTAGGGCATCTTGCGGAACAGGGAGTTGACGATCTCCTGGAGATCACTCATCCCGACCTGGAGGCGATTGCGCAGGAAGTAGAAGAACATGAACGCCGGCACGGCGATGAACAACCCAGAAGCCGTCGCGATGAGCACCTCACCGATGGCACCGGAGAGCTTGGAGGGGTCACCCGCGCCGCTGGTGCTCAGGGTGGAGAAAGCGCTCATCATCCCCGTCACCGTGCCGGTCAGACCGATCATGGGAGTGCAGACACCGATAACGGAAAGGTAGTTGATGCGGGTCTGAATGGCGGAGTTGACCTTGTTGAGTTCGGTGAACAAGGCGGCCTCCGTCGCATCATGTCCTTCACCCACGAAGCTGAGTGACACCCGGGTGATGTTGCAAAACGGCGAGGGGTTGCCTTTGCAGAACTGGTAAGCACCGACATAGTCACCCGCACGGAACAAATCCTGGGTTTGCGCGACCTGGGCCGGAGGGGCCATCTTCTTGATGCCTGTGCGCATCCAGAGGTCCACGGTAAGCCAGACGAGGGCGATGGAGCAGGCGGTGATGGGGTACATGACCCAGCCGCCTTCAATAAAGCGGTCGATCAACGTGTGATGCTGCTCAGCCGCAGGCGCAGCTTCAGCAGGCGCAGCATCCTGGGCGAAAAGATTGGAGGAAGCAAAAAAGCCAAACGCCAGCAGGGCACAGAGAAATGCGCGGGCGGGGCCGTGGGGGATGTGTCGGGTCATGGTGGTGGCAGTGTTGGTTTGCATGGATCAGGGGGAAATCAGGCTTTGGGGGCTGCTTCAGCAGGTGGGGCTTCTTCGGTTTTGGGTTTGCCATCGCCCTCTTTGCTCTCAGCGGCGGTAGCATCCTCTTCGGCGTCGTTTTTCATGCCGTTGATGGCGGCTTTTTCCTTCGTGGCGGTCTCCGCGACGGGAGAACCGGGATAGGACTCGATGATGCGGCTCAGGAACGACGTGGCGTCCTCGTAGCGCTTCATCTGGATGAGAATGCGGGCTGCATTCAACTCCGCCTCTGGCACGCGCTGCATCTGGGTGCCGTAAAACACCGGAATGCGAAGATAAGCCAGCAGTGCCTTCTCCCACTCCTTCTTCCGCGTGTGGACATCCGCGATGATGCTCCAGAGTGACGCGCCAATGGCGGAGTCGTCCGTCTCCTTTAAAATGCTCTGCGCCTCGCCAATGATCGAGATGTAATCAGAGGTGGTCTGACGCTCAATGTCGAGCTGGATGATACGAAGGCGCATTTTCTGGGCGTCCGTGAGCTTCAGCGCACGCAGGGCGGGCAGAGATTTCACCACGTCGTCAAACTTGCCGCCCTGGTT
>JBIKYB010000578.1:0-2521 GCA_044355475.1 Prosthecobacter sp. | reverse complement strand
GTGCATTGCAAAAGTGGCGGGCGCAGTGCCCGTGCGGTGAGCAAGCTGCGCGAGCTTGGCTTTGAGGATGTCTGGAATGTGTCCGGTGGCATCATCGCCTGGGCGCGTGAGATTGACCCGACGATGGCGGAATACTGATGAACAACGACACTGCCTGGCTCGAAGAATTTCTCCCCTTGATGCGCTGTCCAGACACGCATCAGCCGCTGCGCCGTGCCACGGTGGAGGAGTGCGCGAAATGGGGTGTTTCAGCGGCTTTGACGACGCAAGACGGCAGCCAGCAGTTCACCATTGACGAGGGCATTCCCATTCTGCTGCCCCGCATCTCCCGTTGAGGTTGGTTTTCGCAGCGCAGCGGTCAGAATCTGCTCCGCGTGAGTGATGGGCAGGGAGTAGTGACCATCGATCTCTGACCAGACCGTTGTGGCGGCGGGGATCAGCGACGCGATGCGCTCGGTGTAGGTCCAAGCGATGTTGCGGTCTTGTTTGCCGTGCCAGAATTGAATGGGAAAGTCGATCTGACTCACTTCAAACCCCCATTCACTGAGATAGATGTCCGCGTCGGCGATGACATTGCGCGGTCCCCGGTTCAAAGCGCCGAGCGTGGCATCGCGCACGACCTCGTAGATGCCTGGCAGCAGCAGAACGCGGAGGTCTTCATCTCCCAGCAGCTTCATGAGCCAGCGCAGGGGTGCTTTTTGAGGCGAGCCTTTGGCGGCCATCCCACCGAGGCGCAGCACGGTGCCGAGGATGGTCGGAAAAAAGTGCCGCAACTGGATCATGAGCCGGTAGAGCCAGAACATGTCGCGGTCTCCGAGAAATTTCAGCGGTGGAGCACCGCAGATGATGGAGGCGGAGAGTAGGCGCTTGTGCAGCTTCAACGCGGAGACCAGCACATACGGGCCACCGCCGGACCAGCCGAGAACATGGTAATTGTCAGCGCCGATATGGGCTGCGAGTTGTGTCAGCGTGTCCGGCCAGTCAAACAGCGTGCGCCCCGGCTGGAGATCGGAAAGGCCGACGCCCGGTCGGTCGGGGCAGATGAGGCGGATGCGGAGTTTTTTGGCCGACTCGTCAAAAAGTGAGCCTTGGACGCGTGAGGAGGGCCAGCCATGGAAATAAAACGCCACCTCGCCCTTGGGGTCGCCATACTCCGCGTAGCCGAGCTTGAGGCCGTTGGAGAGGGTGAGCGTGTGGTCGGACATGAAGGGGCGCGGACTGTGGTGATTCAATGAGCGCCTTCAAGTGCCTTTTCACCCAGGAGCGGGCTGCTTTTCGGAATATGGCTGCGGCGCAGGCCGAACTGCGTCACGGCTTTTTCCTGAAGGTGGGCCACCGCCTCGTCCACAGAGTCGGTCCATTTGATCAAATCGAGATCCTCCGGGCTGATGGTGGCACCTTTGAGCATGTGCTCCATGAAGTGGCGCATCTCCGGCCAGAAATCACTGCCCATGATGACGATGGGGAAGCTTTTAAGCTTTTTCGTTTGGATCAGCGTCAACGCCTCGAACATCTCGTCCATTGTGTCGAAGCCGCCGGGCATGATGATGAAGCCGTAACTGTATTTGATGAGCAGCGTCTTGCGCACGAAGAAATGCTCCATGGTCACCCAGCGGTCGAGGTAAGGATTGTGGCTTTGTTCAAAGGGCAGCCGGATGTTGCAGCCGACGCTGCGACCTCCAGCATCTTTTGCGCCACGATTCGCCGCTTCCATGATGCCAGGGCCGCCGCCGGTCAGCACGGTGAAGCCCATCTTTGCAATCGCTGCGCCCATGTCCCGCGCCATCTTGTAATACTTGTGATTCTCGTCGAAACGGGCGGAGCCAAAGACCGTGATGCAGGGACCGACGAAATGCAGGCCGCGAAAGCCAGTCATGAAGTCCTTGGCCACACTCCAGAGCAGTTGCAGGTCTCGCAGGCGGCGGTTTGGGCCGCTGAGCAGGGCGCGGTCTTCGAGTTGACTGCAAAATTGCTCATCTGCGCTGATTTCCGCAGGTGAGACGTGGGTGACGGGTGCGTTGGTCATCGCGGAGCCGGATTCGGGTTCCCGGTCGAAAAGTGTGGGAGGTTGCATGGCTGGTTGATTGATCTTGGAAGGTGGCATGGATGATTTTGTTCATGCATGCCGCGTGATTTCTGAAAAACGGGCGCTGCCAAGAAAAAGCCCGCAGATTCTTGCGAGAACCAGCGGGCCTTGAGATTCGAAGCGCGATGAATTAAGCGGCGTTGGCCTGTGCTTCCTCACGGGAGTCAGAGCCGTCACCACGCATGTTTGGCTTGGCACCGCTGAGCTGCAGCGGGCGTCCCATGAAGTCCTTGCCGCTAAGTTCTGCGACAGCACGGCGGGCTTCATCCACGCTGTCCATCGTCACAAAGGCGAAGCCTTTGGAGCGCTGAGTGCGGCTGTTGACGACGACCTCGGCGTTACGAACGCTACCGACGCCGTTGAAGAGCTCGAAGAGGTCGCTCTCCGTCGCATCATAAGACAGGTTGCCGACATAGAGGCGGTCGGTGGTGATGT
>JBIKYB010000021.1:0-29104 GCA_044355475.1 Prosthecobacter sp. | reverse complement strand
TCATGCTCCTCTAAGTGGCTCATGAATGCGCCCAGCGAAAGCCTCTCCTGGGGAAATGAGGTTTCCAGAGGTGCCCTGAAACGTCCACCACGCCCGGTGGCGGCCTCGCGCCGAACTCGCGCTTCATCATCTGCGGCGATCAAAACGCGGACAACAACGAAGGCGACAGCACCGATCCGGCCATCAAGCAGCTCATCGGCGGCATCGCCACCGTGGGTGGAGCCACCATTCCCGCGAATCCGCTGGTGAACAGTACCTTCGTCCCCGCTGGCGGCGCAGGCCCGCAGCCGGATGACACCGCTGGCTTCAGCGCTGGCGTGCGGGTGGACTACGCGCTGCCTTCCATCTTCGGCTTTGATACGCCCACCGGCGGCGTTTTCTGGCCTGGCGCGGGCGATCCGATGAGCGGTGCCATCACCGCCTCCGATCACCACATGGTCTTTGTGAATCTCACGCTCAATGGCGTCACGCTGCCGCCGAGCACGAACCTCACTACCTACTACGCCCCTGCCTCCGGCTTGACAGGCTCCGCGCTGCAAACCGCGCTCCACAACATTATCGACGACCATGTCATCATCGACTACGGCACCATCGACGACGTGATGCAGGTCATCGATGAATCCGCCAGCAATGCCGCTCATGTGCGCCTGCTTTACTCCAACACCAGCCTGCCCAAGACGAGCAACAACATCGCCGGTGGCTGGAACCGCGAGCACGTCTGGCCCCGCAGCGATGGCGTGGGCGATGAAGGCGCGGACTACAGCGACCTCCATCATCTTTTCCCCTGCAAAGACACGGTGAACAGCCTGCGCTCGAATCTGGTCTTCGATGAGAGCACGAATCTCGACAGCGATCCCTTCGCGCCGGAGTCCTTCAAAGATGGCGACTCCTGGGAGCCTCTCGACCGCGACAAAGGCGTCGTCGCCCGCGCCCTGCTCTACATGATGACTCGCTACGACGGCAGCGACGCTCTCAGCACCGATCTCCAGCTTGCCGACAGCACCGGAGCCACCGGCACGCACGGCGTCCTCAGCACCCTGCTCGCCTGGCACAAAGCTCATCCGCCCACCGATTACGAGCGCAGCCGCAACAACGCCATCTACAGCGGCGTCACCGTCAGCGGCATCCTCCGCGCCCAGGGCAACCGCAATCCCTTCATCGACTTCCCGCAGTTCGTAGATGGCATTTATCTCAACACCGCCACGCAGTCGTTCAACAAATGGCAGCTCCAGCGCTTCACCTTCGCCCAGCTCCAAAACACTGCCCTTACCGGCCCCACGGGCGATCTCGATGGCGACGGCCGCAGCAACTACGCCGAATTCCTCCTCGGTGGTAATCCCAACGCCGGCAGCGACGAGCCCCTCGCCGCCGCTCGCAGCGGAAACACCCTCACCCTCACCTTCCGCCGCCCCAAAGGCATCACCGAGCAGGCTCGCATCGAAGTCTCCACCGATCTCAGCACCTGGACCACCGTCCCCGGTTGGGAAACCGCCTCTGTCATCACCGATGAAGGCGATTACCAGCGCCTCGACTATACGCTCACGATCACCCTCGACGGCAAGTTCTACCGCGTGGTGTTTCAATAAGACACGTTGCATGCAAAAGCTCGTCACCATCTACCTAGACAACATGGCCTACGAAGGCTCCACCATGTTCAAAGGCCACGCCGCCAGGCATGGCCATGTCGAAGAGCATCTGAAGACCGAACTCGCCGAAGGCTGGTGGAGCGGCTGATGGCTACACCGCCCTCGGCTGGCTCGCTGTCGTGTTGGAGAAGAACACAGAAGCCGTTTGGGTCGGGTGCATGACAGTGTCTCCACATGATTTGAAGTAGCGATGTTCCTCTGATTCAGCCTACCTGGGACCAATGCCCACACCGAACAGACAGTGACCAGAATTCGATTGCACTCCAATACCACGCCACCAGCATGCTGATCATGTCACTCCCCACGCGCTCCGAAGAAAATCCCTGGCAGCTCAAGACGGCTCCGGGCACTGCTGAGTTCACCATGCACACGGACACCAACAAGGAAGGCGTGGCAGTGCTCGTCTGCACCGTGGGAAAGACGGTGCTGCACTATGATGCCCGCTGCATTGCCGACCTTCACGCGATGCTGAAGAAGCAGGGCGACTGGATGGATCTCGGCGGAGCGGACGAGCAAAAAACCGCGAAGGAGGGCACCGTCGAGGCCTGGGGCCGCTCGCCGAAGAATCCCATCGGCGGCTGGTATGGCCTGAAGAAGGGGCTGCGTGGCCGATTTGGCGTTTATGTGCCGCCACTGATGGAGGAACTCGGCCTCTGCGTACTGGAGCACAACGCGAAGAATAACCGCATGCGCGCGAAGTAGCGTCGGTGGACTCACTTCGGCTTCGCCCATTCCGGGCGTTCCTCGATCACATAATCCGCGACGAGATATTCCGTGCCGTTGCGCAGGATGTAGAGCTTCACGGGATGGCCGACGCCATACATGTAGAGCCACTTCTGGAAGTCGGCGACGCTCAGGATACGGCTGTAGGAGAATTGCACGAGGATGTCGCCCTTGCGGATGCCCATCTTCTGCGCGGGGCTGTTTTCCCAGATGTCTTCGATGGCGATGCCGCCGTGGTGTTTTTTATCAGTGGGGAAATAGCGCTGCTCATTCTCGTTCAAGGGGCGCACGGAGAAGCCGGTCCAGGGCGACTTCAGGCTGCGCTTCGTTTTAAGGCTCTCATAGATGTTGAAGCACAGATTGATCGGCAGCAGATGCGTCTCGCTGGTGTCCTCGGCATGACCCGGCTCGGGAACGGGCTTGTAGCCGGTGAAAATGGCCACCACCTCGCCTGAATCCGCAAAGAACACCGGTCCGCCGAGTGATGCCGCCTGGATGGTGATCTTTGCGCGAAACATAGTTGAGGCAAGGCTGTGCTGATAACAGAGCTTCGTGTTCAAAGCGGTGACGGAGCCGTCGATGGTCTTCAAAATACCGCCTCCGAGGGAAACCGCCTGCAAGGCCATTCCGGGCGTGATTTCGCGTTTCACGGCGCAAACGACCGGCGTGAAGGGTTCGTCCGATTCGAGCTTCAAGATGCCAATGTTGATCGTGGGCTCGACGCCGATGATTTCAGCCGCGTAGCTCTTTGAGCCAGAAGTCACTGCAAATGTCTCCAGCAGTCTTCCGTCCGGCTGCGAGGTGAGGTTTTCATAGTTGGTGAGCACAAAACCTTCTTTCTCGACGATGAAGCCCAGACAGCGATTGAGCAGCTTGCCGCCAGTCGAGCCAGCGATGCTCACCACGCCGCGATTCGGTGTTTCAGCAGCGAGTGCTGAAGCGAGGAGGAATATGAAGAACAAAATTCTCATGGTGCGAAGGATTGGTTAAAGGGATTCACTTCCGTGCCGCGCGTGATGCGGAGAAAGCCGTGCTGCGTGGCGACGTGGCAGGTGTTGCAGCTCTGAATGACGGCATCCAGCCCCTGCAGCAGCCGTTCACGTTTCGCCGGCTTCTCCGTGACCGCTGCTTTCATCGCTACATAGGCAGGAAGTCCCAGACGGTCGATCAGCAGGGCTATGGGCAGCCGCTCATACTCCGGCGCTTCCTTTTGAATCGTCTGCAACTGCTCCAGTGACTCATGCAGATAAAAAGCCGCCAGTTCGGCATTCCCCGCGTCCGCCGAGAGCGCGAGCTTGTGCGTGAGCCGCTGCAAATCCCCCATGAGCAGCGCCAGCTCAGGCGCGTCCTCAGTTGGGATGGGCTGCAACGGCGATGGCTGCGAAAAAAGGAAAGTAATGCCGAGCGTGGCAAAAATCATCAAGGTGAACATCTTCATCACTGCTGACACAGTTCCCGTGTGCGAGCGGAGCAAATATTGGTCTGCAACGATTTCGACGAATGAAGTCAATTACCAAGCATGCCACGCGTACAATTTTTTGTGTGACGAAACACACACTGCCGAAATCGTCGCGAAGCAGCAGACGACTGCGGAATCATTAAAGCTATTTCAAGCGGCGAACTTCCCCCCCCCCCGCAGTTCGCTATGAAGAAAAACACTCACGCTTCTTGCCTTGTCTCGCGTTCTCTTATGAGGCTGCTGACCTTTGGTGCCTTGTTCACTCTTCCACTTCAACTTGATGCAGTCGTGCTGTTGAGTTGGGATTTCGCTGGTGATGCAGGTGATGCGGCATCCGTTACTGCAGACAGCATTCACGCGAGTCTCGGGGCCAATTCAGGCATTCTCAGCCGTGGGGCTGGTCTCACGGCTTCTGCAAATGCAGATCGCTTCAATGCCACTAACTGGGCGGTGACGAGCATCGCCAATGCGGTGACTGGAAACGACTACATGGAGTTCTCGCTCAACTATAACGGCACGAACACGATCTCCGTCGATACGCTGAATTTCATCTGGCAGCGTTCTGCCACAGGCACTACGGGACTGGCCATCCGCAGCAGTTTGGACAGCTTTGCGAGTGATCTGGCCACGTTTAGCGTGGTGGACAATACCAGCAGTCAAACATTTGCCACGAGTGATCTCGGTGTGGCGTTCGAGGGACTGACTTCCAACATCACATTCCGCTTTTACGGCTTCTCGGAAGCAGCTAGCGGCACGGCTGGCTTTGAAGGTTCGGGGGCAGACTTGGTGGTCAATGGAGTAATGGGTGCGGCGGAAGGATCCTCGCTGTTTTGGGTTGGGGCTGACACGACCCGCGGTGGCTCGGGCACATGGTCTGCGGCGGGCACGACATGGTCTGCCACTGACGCGGATGGGCAGACTGCGGCGGCCTCTGATAAGACGAAGACCGCTGTCTTCGGGGGCGCGACGGCAGCCGCTGTGAACGTCAGTGGTACGGTGGAGGCTGACGCAGGCATTTCATTC
This sequence comes from Prosthecobacter sp., assembly GCA_044355475.1. Lineage (GTDB taxonomy): Bacteria > Verrucomicrobiota > Verrucomicrobiia > Verrucomicrobiales > Verrucomicrobiaceae > Prosthecobacter. The sequence continues at coordinate 24,253 of JBIKYB010000021.1, read as the reverse complement.
AACACGACGGGCTACACACTGAGTGGCGGAACGGCGATCGAGATGAACGGAGCCAATGCGACCATCAATGCCATCACCGTGGACACGGGTGTCACGGCCACCATTGGGACAGACATTACTGGTAGCACCGGGGTTGGCAAAACAGGCGCGGGAACACTCGTCCTGAATAGCGCGAAGAGCTATACTGGCGGCACCACGATCACCACCGGCACGCTGCAGCTTGGGGATGGCACCACCAATGGTTCAGTGGCAGGAAACATCACGAATAATGCCTCCCTCGCCTTCAACAACGGTGTGGCGCAGACCTTTGCCGGTGACATCTCAGGCACTGGAGCGCTAACCAAGTCTGGCGCTGAAGTGCTGACGCTGACGGGCACCAACACCTTCGCTGGCAAGACGACGATCACCGCTGGCTTCGTCGCCGCGAGTGGCGAGGCGAAGTTCGGAGCCAATCCAGGGGCTTTCACCGCTGATCAGATCTCCCTCAACGGCGGCGGTATTCAGTCGAACGGCAACATCAATTTCAGCAGTAATCGCGGCCTCACGCTGGCGGCTGGCGGCGGCACATTCAACAGTGTGGGCTCGGATGTCATCACTCTGACGAATGTTGTCACCGGCAGTGGTGCGCTGACCAAAACAGGCGCGGGCGAACTGCAAATTGATGGCGCCAACACCTTTACCGGCGGTTTGGTGATCAATGACGGTCGCGTGAAACTGGGCAATGCTGGCGCGCTGAATTCCTCCAGCCCAAACAGCGTTTCCTTCGGTGCTGGTGCCACAGCCGCTGCGGTGTTGGAGATCAATGGCAACAGCCTTACCATCTCCGGCCTCAACACCCATGCCACACCCGGCGTACCGGTGGTCGAGAACGCCAATGGCACCTCCGCCACGCTCACCGTGAGTAATAGCACGGCGAACACCTACGCTGGCACGATGCAGAATGGCACGGGTGCTGGAACGCTCGCGCTGACCAAGAGCGGTGCCGGAGCGCTTACGCTTTCGGGCAACAACAGTTACACGGGCGGCACCACGCTCAGCGCGGGCAGCATCGTCGCGGCACATAATAATGCGCTGGGCAGTGGCGGCGTGCTTGCGACGGGTGGCAGCCTGTTTGCCGCCAGCGGCACCACTTTGAGCAATGACATCGACGTGGCAGCCGTCGCGCTCGGTCAATTGATGATCACGCAGTATTATGAAGGCACCGGAACGAGCAAGTGGATCGAGATCAGCAACATCGGCGCGGCTTCGATTGATCTCGCTTCAGGTGGCTATCGCGTGGGTCACTACAACAATGCCAGCGCTGAAGGCTACAAGACCGACATCGCACCGAACTTTACCATGGCGCTTACAGGCAGCCTTGCCGCTGGTCAGTCGTTGCTATTGGGAAATACAGGCAATGCTGCTCTCTATGCCAGCAGCCACACGCCACTGCTAAATGACAACAGCGTCATCAACTTCAATGGCAACGATTCCATCGTGCTCTACACCACCTCCACCTTTGCTACTGCCAACATTGTGGACGCCATCGGCTTCACCAATACGGGCAATGAAGGAGCGGACAAGGCATTCGTCCGAACTGCGACCACGACGGGCTATAATACGGTGTCCGGCTCGGATGTGCTCGATTTTTCCAGCTCATGGACCCAGGTGACGAATGCAACAGTGGACGGTGCGACTGCTGGCACGGACAATCGTCTTGGCTACACCTCGCTCACGGGCGGCTCGGTGGCCTCGGTCACGCTGGGTTCGGTCACGTCAGGTGCCTCGACATTTAGCGGCCAAGTGACCCTGAGCAGTGATGCCACGCTCTCCGCAGTCGCCGCCTCAACGGTGAGTTTTAGTGGCGTGATCAAAGATGGTTCCAACGGAGCCAAAGGCATCACCAAAACCGGCGCTGGCACTGTGGTATTGTCCGGCTCCAACACTTACACTGGCTCGACGATTTTGAATGACGGCAACCTCCAGGTCGGCCTATCGGGATCAGGCAAGACCGGCACTGGCAACGTCACCGTGGACGGATCCGGCGCGGTGCTATCCGGCAGTGGAACGGTGGATGGAAGTTCCACCTCCGTCATCCTCGGTGTCGTCAAGCCCGGCGACAGCGGTGGCACGCTCACGGGCACGCTCAACACCAAGACGCTGATCTTCACTCCTGCCTCTAGCACCACAGTGGCGGAGTTGCAGATCCTTGGATCCACCGCCGGGTCCAACCTCTCTGCCGACAAGATCAACATCACCGGCGATCTAACCCTCAACAGCTTCAGTAACCTTTTCGTCAACGGCAGCGGTTACACCGCCGCCGTTGGCGACGCCTTCACCATCATCGACTGGAGCGGCCTCCTGACCCTGAACAGCTTCAGCACCGGCTCGAATATGCGCACTGGCAACAATGACGATGCCAATGAAGAAAATCTCGACCTGCCGAACATCAGCGGCATCGGTCTTTGGGACATCACCAACTTCTCTAGTGGCGGTGCGCTCACTTTAACGGTGGTTGCGGTGCCTGAGCCAACACGCGGCATGCTCATGCTGCTCGGCAGCATGCTGCTTATCTTCCGCCGCAGGAGAATCAACGGCTGAGGCTTTTCCACACCGCAGGCAGCCGTTCACGCACGAGTTTGGCGCTGTTGGCTGGAATCAGGGCAGGGGAGAGCGGGACGTTTTTTGTGTCCTCGAAGTCGAACTGGCCGGGGGAGCGCGAATACTTGTAATCGCGGTCCAGATTGCCATCGGCGGCAAGCTGGATGCCGATTTCTTCGACGCGGGGCACGGAGAGGTAGAATTGGCCGTGTTCGAGGATGCAGCTCTCGTTGGCCTTCAAACGCAGCCGCGCTTTGGCAAGCTCCCGAAACAGCTCCTTGGCCGTGGCTTCGGCCGGATTCACAAAAAGGCGCTGTTCGGTGATCAAATCGCGAAACTCCGGCTCCTGGCGAAGTGCGCCGAAGGCGGTGTCGATTTCATCTTTGGCGAGCGGGTAGTGCGTGCAGCCGAGGACGATGGTTTGCAGCGGCTTCGTCGGTTTGGAGTCGCGATAGGCTTCCGCAAGAGCATGAGCCTCCTTCAAAGCGTAGGCGGCCACGGAATCTGGGAAGGCAGTATCGCCCTCGATGGCTCCAGCGAGCGTAGCACTGCCCTGCTGGGCGATGATAGAGACGCTTTGACCAGCCAGACCGAGGGTTTGAGTGATGGTGCGTGGATAAACACCGCTGGCACAGGTGCCGACGGTGGCGAGCACGCCGATGCCGCCAGTGGTTTTGGACTCAAGAACACCACGAGCACCCGCTTCGACGACACCGATGACGATTACGGGAATTTTCCAGGCGGCAACGGCTTTGCGGATGTCTTCGAGTCCGTATGCGGTCGCGGTGTTGCAGGCGATGACGATGGCTTTGACCGGTGGCTTGCTGAACTGCGGCTCCTTGCCCTCCGCAGGCCAGAATCGGCGTCCGAGCAGGAAAACAGCGTCCTTCACGATCAATTCACGCAGGAAGTCGGTGCGTTGGACGGCGGAGTAGTTGCCGTAGGGCATGTTGGCTTGGTCGCCGAAGTAAATGAAGCGCTCTTGAGCGAAATCGAGCATGCCATCGGCTCCAGGTTGCAGGCTGTCATTGTGGAAGGCGTCGAGCGTGAGCAACGCTTCGAGCACGGTGAGTCCTCCAATGCCCGAATCGAACACGCCGATGGGCAAGTGGCGGGTGGCCTCGTCATCGCTCCAGGCGGTGGCGTCGAAACTGAACGCCGCTTTGCCATCGGGGTGCGTTTTCGCGTGTTCGACGAGGTCGGCGGCGTGAAGGGTGCCGACAAGCAGGCATGGCAGGAAGAATCTCATGAGAACAACATTCGACCAATGATGACAGCCATTCCCATGCCAACGACATCAGCGGTGAGACCGGCGGCGAGGGCGTGGCGGATGCGGCGGATGCCAACGCTGCCGAAATAGACGGCCAGGACGTAGAACGTGGTCTCGGTGGAGCCGTACATGATGGCGGCGGTGTATTTGAGCAGCTCGCTGCTTTCAGGTCGCAGCAGGATGTCATTGAGCACGCCGAGCGAGCCGGAGCCGGTCAGTGGCCGCATCAGGGCCATGGGCAGCAGCTCGACGGGGAAGCCGATGAAGCCAAGCACGGGCCGCAGCAGGTATTCGAGCAGCAGCAGCATGCCGGAGCTGTTGAAAACGGCCAGCGCGGCCAGCATCGCCACGAGGAATGGCATGATGCGTGTGGCCACGGCAAAGCCCTCCTTGGCACCTTCGACGAATTCCTCATAAACTTTCACGCCCTTCGCCATGCCGACTCCAAGGGTGATGACGAGCACGATGGGGATGGCGAGGCCGGAGCCGCCGTTCATGAAGCGCTTCCACGCGGGTTCGATTTGCGGCACTTCAGCGGCAGCCGGGCTTTGCGTGGCTTTGGCGACAGGTGAGGCCTTCTGCTTGGCTTTTTCGACGATCTGGCTGAGCCCGGTTGCTTTCAAGACGCTTTCACGGGCCGTGGCAGGCATGAACTCGAGCACAGCGCACGAACCGAAGATGACGAACAGGGCGATGAGCCAGAAGCGGCGCTTTGGCGTGATTTTTTCAGATGCAGGCGCGGTTTGATCATCTGCGGCGGTTGATTCCACGCTGTCATCGGGCTGAATGGCAAACATGGGTAGCTTACCGTAAAGTTTGGCCGTGACCACCGCAGTGACGACGGTGCAGGCGGTAGCGAGGATGGTAGGGACGATGATCTGATGCGCCCCTTTGACCCCGGCGGCGTTGAGATAATTGATGGCCGTCATGGGCACGAGCGTGAACGCGGCGGTGTTCATGGCGAGGAAGGTCACCATGGCGTTGCTGGCAGTGTGCTTGTTCGGATTGAGTTCTTGGAGATGCGTCATGGCCTTGAGGCCTAGCGGCGTGGCGCTGTTGCCGAGGCCGAGCATGTTCGCGGCCAAGTTCATGATCATGGCGCTCATAGCGGGATGATCGCGTGGCACGTCGGGAAAGAGGCGGCGCATGATGGGCGAGAGGGCGCGGGCGGCCAGCTCCAGTAATCCCGCTTTTTCCATGACACGCATGACGCCGAGCCAGAAAATCATCAATCCGGCCAGCGGCAGAGCGATGTCCATGACTGCGGCTTTCGACTTGGAGAGGATAGAGGCAACGATGCCACCATCACCGGAGACATTGCCGAGGAGTGCAGCGGCGCACATGCCGGTGAGGAGGAGAAAGGCCCAGATGTAGTTCAGCATGTGGCGGAAAATTGTGACAAGAGTGTAGCCAGAGACGGCGGCAATGCGTAATCGTTCCAGCGCCAGCCTCAAGCGCCTTCTGCCGTCCGTTTTTCTCCCCTCATGATTTGTCCTATCCAGCTTGCCAGCCGCCTCAGCGGCCTCAGCACGCACGTCATCCGTATCTGGGAGCGACGTTACGGGGCGCTCAGCCCTACACGCACTGACACCAACCGCCGCATGTACTGTGATGAGGCGATCAAGCGCCTCAAACTCCTGCGTGAGCTGACAGAACACGGTCACCGTATCGGCGGAGTGGCCAAGCTGCCGACGGAAGATTTGGAGATGCTGGTCAAAAAAACGACCCCTGAGATAGTCGCCACGCCCGCAGGAAGTCTGGAGACGTCAGAGCAGTATGTGGAAGCGGCCATTGAAGCTGCAAAAAAATATGATTCTGACGCCCTGCGTCGGGTGCTGCTCCAGTCGCGGTTTCAATTGGGTCAGCGAGGCATGCTGCATCAGGTGATCTGTCCGCTGATCATGAAAATCGGAGAAAGCTGGCAGCATGGCAACTTGCGCCCCAGCCATGAGCACATCGCCACGGCGGTGATTCGCGAACTGTTGCTCACGCCTGTGCCCGGTAGCCAGGTAGCCTTGAACGCCCCGGAACTCATCGTCGCCACTCCTGCAGGAGAGATTCATGAACTCGGTGCCATGATCGTGGCCGCCACGGCGCGTGATCTCGGCTGGAAGGTGACTTACATGGGGCCAAATCTGCCGGTGGAGGAGATTGCAGCTTGTGCGCTCGCTCGCCACGCGGCTGCCGTGGCTCTGAGCGTGGTTTACCCGGAAGGATGCCCCGTCATTCAGGAAAAGCTGCGCCGCATGCGCGACCTGCTGCCGCCCACCATGGCCTTGATCGTTGGCGGTCGCGCTGCCGAGGGGTACAAGAAGAAGCTGCCAGATCTTGGCATCCACTGGGCCGGCTGTCTGCACGGGCTGGACGATGCGTTGTTGCAGATTCGGACATGACGCGGGTTGCACGGCGCGAGACGCCAATCTAGTCTGCCGACCATGCTTCTTTTCCGCACCACCCAAGGCATTGTCATTCAAAACGCAGGCACCTGGCATGCCGTCCCCGAAGCGAACTGGGACGCGCTGCTTGATGTCGCTGGTCTCGCCACTTATCTGGCTCAAATCGTCGCCACATCGCCTGCCATCGACGCACCGGCCCCTGAGAGCATCTTAGCTCCCATCGTCTCGCAGGAAGTCTGGGCCGCTGGCGTCACCTATTTCCGCAGTCGCACCGCCCGCATGGAAGAATCGAAAGACGCAGGCGGTGGCAGCTTCTACGACCGCGTTTACGCCGCCGAACGTCCCGAGATTTTCTTCAAAGCCACGCCTCAGCGCGTCGCGAACCCGAATCAACCAATGCATCTGCGTGGCGACTCGAAATGGATGGTGCCCGAGCCTGAACTCACACTTTGCATTAACTCACGCGGCGAAATCATCGGCTACACCGTCGGCAACGACCTCTCCTGCCGCGACATCGAAGGCGAAAACCCGCTCTACCTACCGCAGGCGAAGTGTTTCAAGCTCTGCGCCGCTCTTGGACCTGCCATCTTGATTCAATCCGAGCCACCTGTGCCCACGACCCGCATTCACCTGCAAATCGACCGCGCGGGTGTTCCCGCCTTTGAAGGCGAAACAACACTGGCCCAATTGAAGCGCACGCCGAGTGAACTCGCCGGATTCCTCTTCCGCGACAACACATTCCCCACCGGCACCTTCCTCATGACCGGCACAGGCATCGTCCCCGGTGATGAATTCACACTCCAGAGCGGCGACATCGTGAACATCACCATCGAAGGCATCGGAACACTCGTGAACCCGATGGCCTGATCCATCCTTCTCATTCTTCCCATCACTCCCAATCTCTGAACCCATGACACTCACCGGACACCACTTCATCGCAGGCCGCGAAGCCGCGCCACAAAGCCATCTGTTCAACGCCTTCAATCCCACCACCAGCGCCCAGCTTGAGCCGGTTTATGGCGATGCTACTCACGCGGAAGCCGATGAGGCATTGCAGGCGGCTGAAGCCGCATTCGATGGCCTCCGTCTCGCCACGCCCGAGACACGCGCAGCGCTGCTCGATGCGATAGCAGATGAAATCACCGCTTTGGGCGACGCCCTGCTCGAACGCGCCCATGCCGAGTGCGCCCTACCCATGGCGCGGCTCACCGGCGAGCGCGGACGCGCCATCGGACAGTGCAAGCTGTTCGCGGCGCTGATTCGCGAAGGTTCCTGGGCCGATGCTCGCGTGGATCATGCGATTCCTGACCGCCAGCCGCTGCCAAAGCCGGATGTGCGCCGTGTGATGATGCCCATCGGCCCGGTGGTCGTGTTTGGTGCCAGCAATTTTCCCTTCGCCATCGGTGTGATCGGCACGGACACGGTTTGCGCCCTTGCAGCGGGTTGTCCGGTCGTGGTGAAAGGCCATCCGGCCCATCCAGGCACCTGTGAGATGCTGGGACGTGCTGTGGTGAATGCACTGCACAAGGTTGGCCTGCCAGCGGGCTGTTTCTCGCTGCTGCATGGCAAGGGGAATGACATCGGCACGACGCTGGTAAAACATCCGCTCACTCAAGCGGTCGGATTTACCGGTTCGCTTCGCGGAGGCCGTGCGCTGATGGATGTCGCTGCGGCGCGTCCACATCCGATCCCGGTGTATGCGGAGATGGGATCGGTAAACCCAGTCTTTGTGCTGCCCGGAGCGCTCAAGGAGCGTGCCTCGAAGGTCGCGGAAGCCTATGTGCAGTCTGTCACCATGGGTGTGGGCCAGTTCTGCACCAACCCCGCCGTCGTTCTGGGCCTGCAAAGCCCTGAATTGAACCAATTCATCAGCAATGCCGCCGCTCTCGCTGAAAAAGTGGCTCCGCAGACGATGCTGCATCGCGGCATTTGCGAGGCCTACGATGCAGGCACTGCCGTGTGGAGCACCGTGGATGGTTTGGAGCTAGCGGGTCAATCCGAAACGCCATCAAGCGAGACTGCCTCTCAAGCCGCCTGCCGCATTTTCACCACGTCCATTAGCGTACTCGAAGCCAACCCCGAGCTGCGCCGCGAAGTTTTCGGGCCATGCTCGATCATCACGAAGTGCGCGACGCTCGAAGACCTGCTGCGCTACGCCAACAGCCTGGAAGGCCAGCTCACCGCCACGATCCAAGGCACCGTCGAGGATCTGCGTGAGTTTGCGTCGCTGGTACGGGTCTTGGAGAAAAAAGTCGGTCGTCTCATCTTCAATGGCTTCCCCACTGGCATCGAAGTCTGCCCCTCCATGCATCACGGCGGCCCGTATCCGGCGGCCAGCCACAGCTTCTTCACCAGCATCGGCACCGCGAGCATATACCGCTTTGTGCGTCCGGTCAGCTACCAGGGCTTCCCCGAAGAAGCGCTGCCAGAGCTACTCCAAGATGCCAATCCTCGTGGCGCGATGCGCATCGTCGATGGCGAGATGAAGCGCTGAGTCGCTGACTTTGTGGAGTGTCGGCCAAACGGTCGGCACTCCTCATTTTCACTGTTCCAGCACCTTCAGCGCATTGCGCAGCAGGGTGAGGCCCGCCTCCTGGCTCTTTTCCGGATGGAACTGCACTGCCACGAGGTTTTTCTTCGCGATGCCGCTGATGAAGCTCACGCCGTAATCCGTGCGGCACAGCGCCAGCGATTCATCCTGCACTTCGGGGTAATAGGAGTGAACGAAATAGATGTAAGTCGGGTTCGGCAGCCCGCTCCAAACCGCTGACTGGCTCGTTTCCCACTGCGCGACGTTCCAGCCCATGTGCGGGATCTTCAAACCGCTCGCCGCATCAAATTTGCGCACCTTGCCAGCCACAGCGCACAAGCCTTCGACACCGGGGCATTCCTCGCTGCTCTCAAACAAGAGCTGGTAGCCGAGACAGATGCCGAGATACGGCTTCTCCGCCTTCAACCAGGCACGCAACGGCTCCCACAGCCCGGTTTCCTTCAAGATGCGCACGGAATCCCCGAACGCGCCCTGACCCGGAAACACGAGCACGTCGATGCCGTCGAAGTCCTCCGGCTTCGTGACGAGATTCGCATGCGCTCCGATGGCCTCGAAGGCATTCAACACGCTGCGCAGATTCCCCGCGCCATAATCAAGCACACCGAGTTTCATCACAAAACGTCCTTCGTGCTGGGGATGCCGGTGACGCGCGGATCAAGCTTGGTGGCCGCATCCAGCGCGCGTGCGAGGCCTTTGAAAATCGCCTCCGCCATGTGATGGGCGTCGCGTCCGCGACGGATTTCGACGTGCAGCGTCGCCAGCAGGCTCGACGCGAAAGCGCGGAGGAATTCTTCCACGAGTTGGTAGCTGAAGCGGTTCACACCGCCGATGGCTTCGACACCTTCAGGAGCGTGATAGCTCAGGAACGACCGGCCACTGAGGTCGAGCGCGACTTCGGCGAGCGTTTCATCCATGGGAAGCAGCCAGAAGCCGTAGCGCACGATGCCAGCCTTGCTTCCCAGAGCTTCGCGGAAGCAGTTGCCCAGCACGATACCGGTGTCCTCGACCGTGTGATGGTAGTCCACCTCAATGTCGCCCACGACCTTCACCTTGAGGTCAAACAGGCCGTGCTTGGAGAACAGCGTCAGCATGTGGTCAAAAAACGGCACTCCCGTGTCGATCTGCGACTTGCCGGACCCATCGACATTGAGTTCGATCTCAATGTCCGTCTCGGCGGTTTTGCGGTGTTGCTTGGCGGTTCTGGCTTGGCTCATGGGCAGCGAATGAACACGCGGATTCAGTGCTGGGCAACCCGTAGAACGAACTTTCCAGTTCGTTCCGAACGAGTTGGAAAACTCGTTCTACATCACGTCACGATCCCTTTTACCAGATGCCCATGCACATCGGTTAGCCGGTAGCGCCGCCCCTGAAACTTGTACGTCAGCCGTTCATGGTCGATGCCCAGCAGGTGCATCAGCGTGGCGTGGAAATCGTGGATGTGCAGACCGTCCTTGACCGTGTTGTAGCCGAAGTCATCCGTTTCGCCATACACTGAACCCGCTTTGATGCCGCCACCGGCAAACCAGGCGCTGAAACAGCGCGGATGGTGATCGCGACCGAAGTTCGTGCTGATTTTGCCCTGGCAATACGCCGTTCGACCAAACTCACCGCCCCAGACGACCAGCGTGTCGTCCAGCATGCCGCGTTGCTTGAGGTCTTTGACCAACGCCGCTGCGGGTTGGTCGGTTTCTTTGCACAAACGCGGCAACGCGCCAGGCAGACCGCCGTGATGATCCCAGTCCTGATGGTAGAGCTGGATGAAACGCACGCCCTTCTCGGCCAGACGCCTCGCTTGCAGGCAGTTCGCCGCGAAAGTGCCCGGCGTCTTCACATCCGGGCCGTAGCTGTCGAGCACATGCTGCGGTTCATCGCTCAGATCAGTCACTTCCGGGATACTCGTCTGTATGCGGAAGGCCATCTCGTAGTGATCAATGCGATTCTGAATCTCCGCGTCCGGTGTTCCGGCAAATTGATGCTCATGCAACTCTTTCAAGCGATCCAGCATCAGCCTGCGACTTTCCGCGCTCACGCCCGCTGGATTGCCAAGATAAAGCACGGGGTCCTTCGCTGCACGAAACAGCACGCCCTGATGTTTCGTCGGCAAAAAGCCGCTGCCCCACAGATGTGATCCCAGCGGCTGCCCGCCTTTGCCCTTCGTGATCAGCACCGTGAACGACGGCAGATTCGCATTCTCCGCGCCGAGGCCATAGCTCAACCACGAGCCAAAACTCGGCCGCCCCGCGATCTGTGATCCCGTCTGGAAAAACGTTACGCCGGGTCCGTGATTGATCGACTCCGTGAACATCGAACGCGCTACGCAGATGTCATCCGCGATGCTCGCCGTGTGCGGCAGCAACTCGCTGAACCATCCGCCTGCCTGCCCATGCTGCGTGAACTTGAACGGTGATCCCACCATCGGAATCGACGACTGATTCCCCGACATGCCCGTCAACCGCTGCCCACCGCGCACCGAGTCAGGAAGCTGCTCGCCGTTCCGCTGGTTCAGCAGCGGCTTATAATCAAACAGGTCGAGATGCGACGGCCCGCCCGACATGAATAGGTAGATGATGCGCTTGGCCTTCGCAAAATGATGCGTGCTGCCCAAGACGCCCCGATCCACCGCTGCCGCAGCGCCGTGGCTCTCCTTGGTCAGCATTTCATTCAAAGCGATACCACCAAGGCCCAAACCAAAGCGGTTCAAAAAGGAGCGGCGATCAAACAGGTTGGTGGAAGTGTTCATCGAATGAAGTCGGTTAACGTTTAACGACAGAGGCATCATGATTCATCAAAGCCTGCGCCAGAACAGCGGCAGCAGCCGCTTCAGGAGCCGGAATGGAGGCGTTGTGCTTGGCGTTTCCTGTTTTGAAAAGTTCTTCGGCCTCCTTCGGCACTGCTTTGAAATGAGCGAGCTGTTCCTGATAGAGCTGGGTGCAGATTTGCATCTCTTTCGCATCCGGTTTCCGGCTCAGGCAGCGCAGGAAGCCGGATTCGATCATCTGGGGCAGGTTGCCCTTTGTTTCGAGATGCAGTTTCTCGCCGAGCACGCGTGCGGCTTCGACATATTGAACACCGTTGAGCAGAATGAGCGCCTGGAGTGGTGAATCGGTGCGCTCGCGCCTCGAAATGCAAACCGCACGTCGTGGTGCATCAAAGGCCACCATGGCGGGCGGAGGGCTGGTGCGGCGCCAGTTGGAGTAAAGACTGCGGCGATAGACAGTATCGCCTGCGCCAGGGGTGACGGGCTTGAAGGCCTCGGACATCTCATAGGCATGCACGGGTGGGCCGCCCAGCGTGAGTTTGATCAAGCCTGCGGCAGCCAGGGCATTGTCGCGAATCATCTCCGCAGGCAGGCGGAAGCGTGGACCGCGTGCCAGCCATTGGTTTTCGGGATCATCCGCCATCGTTTTGGCATCGGCGAAGCTGTTTTGGCGATAGACTTGACTCGTGACGATCTCCTTCACCAGCGCCTTCATATCCCAACCGCTTTGGATGAATTTCATGGCTAGATAATCGAGCAACTCAGGATAGAGCGGCCTCTCACCCTGGCTGCCGAAGTCCTCCGTGGTCTTCACCAGTCCTCGACCAAACAAGCTCTGCCACAGACGGTTCACCGTGACTCGCGCCATGAGCGGATGATCCGGCGCGGTGAGCCACTGCGCGTAGCCGAGGCGGTTCTTCGGTGCTCCCTTGGGGAATGGTGACAACGACGCAGGAGTCGTGGGACCGACTTCCTCACCACGCTTGTCATACTCGCCACGCGTGAGCACATACGCCTTCTTCGCCTGCGGCAGCTCCTTCATGACCATCAGCTCCTTCTGTGCATCCTGAAACGCAAACAGCTCCGCCCGTGCTTTTTGCAGCTCGGCGTTCGTCTCCGTGGTCACATCGCGATCAAACACGCGGAAATCATCAACTAGGCCGCCTTTGAAGCCGCGATCTCGCATGCGTTCGCCGAGGCTGATGTTGTCATGACCGCCGCCGGCGATGGTTTTCGTCAGGTTGTCTTTGATCACGTCCACGGCGGCTTGTTTGCCATCCACGAAGATCTTCAAGCCCTCCGCCCGGCTGCTGCCATCATAGGTCACGATCACCTGCAGCCACTGCTTCAGCGGAATGGTCTCCTGGGTGCGAACGCTGATCGCATTGCCGGGCCAAAAGTGAATTAGCGACCACTTGAGCTTTCCTTCTTCAATGAGCAGCTCGTAGCCGCGGCTCGCCGCATCCGTCCAGGCCTGTGAGCGATGAAACACCACCGCACGATCCTTCACATCCGACGTTTGCATCCAGAGAGACACGCTGAAAGGCTCATGGCGTTGGAAATTGCCCAGCGGCGTGTCCACCGCGTCATCGCCCGTGAATTGGATGGCATTGCCGATCTTGCCGGGCACCAGCTTGTTCTCGCCTTTCAGCACGGCGGAGGGATCAGGCGGCCCTTTGTCCTTCGGGTCCTTCTTGGGTTGCGGTGGAGGTGCTGCATGCAGCGAATCGGCCAGCTTGTTGCCCTTCAACTCATCAAAGGTGAAGTGAGCCAGTTCATCGCGGCTTAGATCTGGCGGAGTGGTTGAATAAGGTTTCTCCAACTCAGCCACTTTGGCTTTCAGCGTCGCCATCTTGTCCTTCGCAGACTGATCCATCAGCATCATCGCCGGTGTCGGCGGCGATGGCGTGAAGAATGAATACAAGCCGGCTTCGTCGATGTTCTGGAGCATCGAAAACAGCCCGTAATAGTCCTTCTGCGTGATCGGGTCATACTTGTGATCGTGGCAGCGCGAGCACTCGAAAGTCAGGCCCAGGAAGGCTGTCGCCACGGTCTGCACGCGGTCGGCGATGTATTCCACGCGATACTCTTCCTCCACGCTGCCGCCTTCGTTCTCCTGCTGGTGCAGTCGATTGAATGCGGTGGCGAGGATTTGCTCATCCGTGGCATTCGGCAGCAGATCACCCGCGAGCTGCCAGGTCACGAACTTGTCATACGGCAGGTTGTCATTGAACGCCTTCACCACCCAGTCGCGCCAGGTCCACACCTCGCGTTCGCGATCCACCTGAAAGCCGTAGCTGTCGGCGTAGCGCGCCACGTCCAGCCAGTCCACCGCCATGCGTTCGCCGTAGTGTGGTGAAGCAAGAAGATGCGTGATGAGCTGTTGAAGACTCGCGTCTGGATCAAACCGGTGCTCTGCGACGAACGCGGTGACTTCCTCTGGTGAGGGCGGTAAGCCGGTAAGGTCGAAACTCAAACGACGAATCAAAGTCTCCGGTGTCGCTTCGGGCTGGAGCTTCAATCCGCGCTCTGCCAGACCAGCGCTGACGATCTTGTCGATGCTCTGGTCCTTGGTCGCCTCTGGCTTCAACGAAATGAATGCCCAATGCGCCTCATATTCCGCCCCTTCGTCGATCCACTGCTTGAGGATGGCGATTTCATCTGCCGTGAGGTCGCCTAGCTTCGATTTGGCCGGAGGCATGTGGTCGTCGGCATCTGTGGTGAGGATGCGCTGGATCATCTCGCTCACATCAGCTTTGCCGGGCACGAACGCCTTCGCCTCCACGGCGGCGTTGCGCTCATCCAGCCGCAGATCGGCCTCGCGCTTCTTCGGATCGGGTCCGTGGCAGAAGAAGCACTTGTCCGAGAGGATCGGGCGCACATCGCGATTGAACTTCACCTTCGCCGGAGCGGCAAAGATCGAGGTGGTGAGAAGGAGATGGAAGAAAATAAGGCCGCGCGTCATGATTTTGAAGCTCTTCACGCAAACACCGCCTTCACCACCTTCGGATTCTCCACGCCGGTCAGACGCTGATCGAGGCCTTGGAACTTGAAAGTGAGCCGCTCGTGATCGAGTCCCGCCGCCGCGAGGATCGTGGCGTGAAGATCATGCACGCTGACTTTGTCGATGGCGGCTTTGAAGCCGATCTCGTCCGTTTCGCCGTGATGGTAGCCGCCTTTCACGCCACCGCCGCACATCCACACGGTGAAGGCATGTGGATTGTGATCACGTCCCGGTTGATCGCCCTTTTGCGCGATAGGCAGACGACCAAACTCACCGCCCCAGACGATGAGCGTCTGATCCAGCAGCCCGCGCTGCTCCAGATCACTGATCAGCGCCGCTACGGGCTGGTCGCTCTCATTCGCGAAGCCGCGATGGTTGCCGAGGATGTCCTTGTGCCCGTCCCAGCTCTGCTGGTTCTCCATGCCACCGCTGTAGAGCTGGATGAAGCGCACGCCGCGCTCCACCATGCGCCGCGCAGTGAGGCACTGCTTGGCAAAGTGGCCGCAGTGCTTCTCATTCACCCCGTAGAGCTTTTGGATGTGCTCCGGCTCGTCCTTGATGGCAAAGGCCTCCGGCGCGGAGGTCTGCATGCGGTAAGCCAGCTCAAAGCTCTCGATGCGGGCATTCAATTCGCTCTCGATGGCCGATCCACCGAGCGATTGCCGATTCAGCCGCGCCAGTAGATCGAGCTGCGCCCGCTGCCGCTGCGGCGTGAGTGATGCCGACACCGCGAGGTTGTCGATCGGTGATCCCGTGGGCTTCAGCCACGTTCCCTGATACACACTCGGCAAAAAGCCCGCGCCCCAGTTCGCTGCGCTGCCTTTGGGTAGGCCTCGATTCAGCGGATCGCTCATCACCACGAAGCTGGGCAGCGAATCACTCTCGCTGCCGAGTCCGTAATTCACCCACGAGCCCACGCACGGATAGCCCATGCGCGTGGTGCCGGTGTTCATCATGAAAAGCGCTGGCGAGTGATTATTCGACCCCGTCCAGCAACTGTGGATGAAGCACATCTTATCGACATGAGTCGCCGTCTTCGGAAACAGATCGCTGCACCACGTCCCGCTCTGCCCATGCTGCTTAAACTCAAACGGCGACTTCATCAGCCCGCCCACCGAACCTGGAAAGAAGCCCGTTTTCGGATCAAATCCCTCCAACGTCTGCCCATCGCGCTTTGCCAGCTCCGGCTTGTAATCCCAAGTATCCACCTGCGACGGCCCGCCATTGGTAAAGATCCAGATGATCGACTTCGCTTTCCCGCCGACCTGCATCGGCACCTTCGGCGAGAAGGGATTCTTCGCCGCCTCCAGCATCGAAGCGAACGCCAGCATGCCAAAACCACCGCCCGCACGAGCGAGCATTTCACGACGAGAGTAAGAGAGTGTGTTCATGTCAGTTGACGTAAATGAATTCATTCAAGCTCAGCACCACCTGGCAGTAATCCGCCAGCGAAGCGCCGGATTTTAAAAAGTCGGCACCAGCGGCCGCTTCGTCAGCTTTTGGCTCGCGGTTGAAGCAAAGGCGGTAAATCATGGCGATCTGTTTGGTGGCATCGCCAGCGGTTGAAACGAGTTTGGCGAGCCCATCGGCCCAGGAGCGGGCTTGGGGGCTGTTCATGAGTACGAGGGCCTGTGGAGCCACCGTCGTCGTGGGGCGGGCACCTTGGCTCACGAGCGGCTCGGGCTGGTCAAAGGCCACCATGCTGCCGATGAGCTGGCTGCGCTTGATGTTGAAGTAGATGCTGCGGCGCTTGCTGTTCTCATCACGAGTGCCGGGGCCAAACATCGTCGGGTCCAGCACGCCGCTCACGCTCAACATGGAGTCACGGATCGCCTCGGCTTCGAGGCGTTGGGGCACGAAGCGCATGAAAAGGCCATTCGCCGGATCAGCGGCTTCCTTTTTCGCATCACGAGCGCTGCTCTGCTGCCAGGCACGGCTCATGAGGATCATCTTGTGCAGCGGTTTGAGCTTCCAGCCGTTCGCGATGAGCTGACCCGCCAGCCAGTCGAGCAACTCCGGTTGCGTGCAGGCTGTGCCGGTCTTGCCAAAGTCATTCGGCGTCGGAACGAGGCCAGTGCCGAAATGATGCTGCCACAGGCGGTTCACGATCACGCGTGCCAGCAGCGCCCCGGCGCCCTGATCCACATCCGTGATCCAATTCGAGAGCGAGCGACGGCGGCCACTGACTTTCGCGTCCTTCGGCGGCTGCCATTGCCAGCGTTTTAAGTCGCCTGGCTTGCTCAGCACTTGCAGGAAGCCCTGCGTAGCCTCGCCGTCTTTCATGAGCGGGTTGCCGCGTTTCAGCACATGCGTTTTGTCAAAAAACGGCCCGCCCTGCGTGTGCATCACGATGGGATCGTAGCCCTCGGCGCAGATCATCATGCGCGTTGCCCCTTTAACTTCCGGCGTGTTCTTTTTGGCGTTCATCGTCGTCACCGCAGAGGTCACTTTGCCATCGGGATGCACGTCCACGTTCATGCGCGTGGTCGTCGTGAAGGTGCTCAGCATCGCGTAGTAGTCGCGGGTGGGCAGCGGATCGAACTTGTGATCGTGACAGCGGGCGCAGCTCAGCGTGAGACCTAGCATGGCACCCGCCGTGGTGCCCAGCATGTCGTCCATCGCATCGTAGCGCGAGCTTTCGACCTCATTCGCGGTGATCTGCGAAGGAAACACCCCCGCGCCGAGAAAGCCCGTCGCTGCCAGCGCCAGCGGGTTCTGCGGCTCGTATTCATCCCCTGCGAGTTGCCACCTCACGAACTGGTCATACGGCATGTCCGAGTTCAGCGCTTTAATGACAAAGTCCCGGTAATGAAACGCAAAGGGCCGGTCATAGTCCTGCTCAAAGCCCGTGCTCTCCGCATACCGCGCCACATCCAGCCAGTGCCGCGCCCAACGCTCACCATAGGCCGGGCTGCTCAGTAGCCCGTCAATCAGGTCACTCAGGTCAGCCGTGTCAGAAACCTCCGCAGGCGGCAGCCCCGTCAAATCCAGATGCAGCCTCCGCACCAGCACCTCCTTTTCCGCCGGTGGCGTGAAGGTCACGCCCTTCGCATTCTTCAAAAGCAGCTCATCAATGCTCTTCGCCTGCACCTTCTTCAGCGGCTGAAAGGCCCACCACTGCCGATCCTCCTTCGTCACAACGCTGCTGTCCTTTTTCGGCTTTTTTCCCGCGATCAGCGGCGCGGAATACGGCGCACCATCATCAATCCAGGCCGCAATCTTCGAGATGCTATCGTCAGGCAGCTTGGGGCTGCTGTCTGGCATGTTTGGTTCTTTGGCGTGGTTGATCAGAGACACCAACAAACTGCCCTTTGCATCAAACGGCACCACCACGCTGCCGTGAGAGCCGCCGCGCAGCAGATCCTCACGCGTCGCCATGTCGAAGTCGCTCTTCACTTTTTCGCCGCCGTGGCATTTGAGGCAGTTTTGCTTCAAAAGAGACGCCACCTCGCTGTCGAAGAGCTTGAGGCCGCGAGCCATGCGCTGGGCATGATCCGGCGGCAAGGCGAGCGCAGAGGTCGTGAGGAATAGAAACAGGAGTCGCATCACCGGAACTATACGCTGGACGAGCATGCCCTATTCTGCCGTAGTTATGTCCGATCATGGCTTCATGATGCCCTTACCACTGCTACGTTTTCGCTATATAACAGCGTAGCCACGCATCACCATCCGAGACTGTGTCCTTTCCTGCGCCTCGGGCCACGCCTCAGCGTGCAAACTGAATGGACACAAGATAGACCATGACCTTCGCTTTGCTTTTGGTGGAGTCTTTGACGTTGGCGACGATTTTCACTGGCTTGCCGAGATGAGGCTCCACAGCTGCGGCGAGCTCTTTGATCACGTAATAGACCTGACCGCCCGCTTGCTCGGTGAAGACGATGCCGCCATCGGCGGCCTTGGTGAAGGTGCCGCTCGTTTGCAGGCGTCCAGCGACGGCGGGTGCCTTCGGACTGGCCTTGGGCTTCGTCACCTCGCCCGCATCGAGTTTCTTTTTGTAATCCTTGTATTCGGGCCAGCTCAGCGTGCCATCGCCGTTCGCGTCGGCGGCGGGATGGCTTTTGAAAAAGGTGTCCTTCCACTCGGCGGCGGACATCTCCGCATCAGGCTTGGCCGCAGGATCGGGCTTGGGCATCATCGCCAGCAGTTGGGTGCGGAAGACTTCGAGCTGCGCGGCGTGCTCAGGACGGGCAGCGAGGTTGGTCCATTCACGCGGATCATCCGAGACTCGGTAAAGCTCCTCCTTGCCGCTCTCGTAGCGGATGTAGCGCCACTCCTTGCTGCGCAGGGCGTAACTTTGCTGCACCGCGTCGTTGGTCTTGCCCCACTTGCTCAGAGTGGTGAGCGCGGCATCAGGACCGCTCCAGGTGCCGTTTTCGGGATCGGTGAGCAGCGGTTTGAGGCTGTGGCCGTCCAGCGGGCGGCCTTGCTCGTTTTTCTTTGTGTCAGCGGGCAGTCCGCAGAGATCCACCAGCGTCGGGTAGAGATCGATGAGCGAAACAGGGCGCGAGCATTGGCCTCCTGCCTTTGCCACTCCCGGAGCACGAATCGCGAGCGGGATGCGCGTGCTCTCCTGCCAGAGCGAGTTCTTGTAGAGGTAAGCCTTCTGCCCCATCTGAAAGCCGTGGTCGCTGGTGAAGACGACGATGGTGTTGTCCTTCAAAGGCGAGGCATCGAGTGCATCCAGGATCTGCCCGATGTGATCATCCACGGACGCAATGCACGCGAGATAGGCTTGCAGGAACTTCTTCAGGGCCAGCTCCCGGTCATTGCCAAACGAAGCCACCAAGCTGTCGTGAATCTGCCTACCGCGATCCGCGCCATCCTTGATGAGCGTGTGCTTGAATGTGTCCTCCGCGTCACCGGCCTTGATCTCGGGCAGTTGGATCGTTTCGAGAGGAAAGAGGTCGAAGTATTTCTGCGGCACGATCAGCGGCGTGTGCGGACGGATGAATCCCACACCCATGAAGAAGGGCTTCGCCTTGGGTTTCGCCGCCAGTTCGCGGAGCTTGTCCACGGCCCACTGCGCGTTCATTTCATCGGGCGTCAGGTCGCGGTCAGTGTCGGATGCGTAGCGCATGGGGCGCTTTCCCTGCCAACTGCTCGACATCCATGCGAAGCCGCTGCCCTCCAGATTCCGCAGCGGGCCGAACGAACCGTCAATGGAGCCGAAATCGTCCCGAAAGGGCGCGGGCGTGTCCGGGTGGGCGACTTCCTTTTCGTCCAGCTTCGCAAAAGGGCCGTAATCCGAGGCATTCCCGTATTGCTGCCACTCCTTGCGGTCGCGGTTGTGCATGATCTTGCCCGTGCCCAGAGTCTGATAGCCCTGCGCCCGGAAATGATCCATCAGCGTGCGATTGTTTTTCAGGACCGCGTTTTCATCCCAGTGATCCATGCCAAAGTTTCGCGAGGTGTGCGGATAAAGCCCGGTGAAGAGACTCGCCCGCGATGGAGCGCAGATGGGCACATTGCAATGCGCCTGAGTGAAGGACACGCCGCTGGCGAAGAGCCGGTCGATATTCGGCGTCTTCACCTGCGGATGCCCGCCGAGGGAGCCAATGTAGTCGTTCAAGTCATCGCAGATGATGAAGAGAACGTTGGGCCTAGCCGATTCGGCCGCGTGCGATGAAACTAGCGGAGCGAGCAGCAAGGTGACGAGAAGGGCGAATCTGGATTTGAAGGCTGGCTGGGTCATTTCGCTGCCGATGCTGTTTGCAGGCTCGTTCTGCAAGCATCTGTTTCTCTTTCACTGCTGAAAAGCCGGCGTTTGGCCCCATCGAAGGGAAACTCACTGAACGAGTGCTCGCCGCTTCGGCGTAGTTGTGTCGGATCATGGCCGCGAAGCGCAAATACCTCAACTACACCACGCCTTGGGGAGTGGACCTCGCCCGCGTCGCCACGGCGGGCTGGACGCCTTTTTTGATCCATGAAAGCGGCTACCAGCCTCAGTTGGAGGACTGGAACCATCAGGGCGTCGATTCGCCCTTCTGGCGCTTTTACTACAATCCCAAGCCCGGCTGTCATCTGCTGTTTCAGGGGGAGAAAATCATGCTCGAGCCGAACAGGGCTGTCTTGATCCCGGCGGACACGGTCTTCGACTGCTGCGGCCCGGTGAACGCCTGCCACTTCTGGCTGCACTTCACCACCGCACGGCCCGGTGTGTCTATTCCTGCTGCACCCATCGTCATTTCAACCGATGATTCGCTACGGGCGATGCTGACCAAACTCATCGCCACGCATCGCGAACCTCCGACGGATCTTCGTGACCACCGTTTGCATCATCTAAGCGCCGCGCTGCTACACACCGTCTTTGCCACGCTTGAAACCGAGTCTCCGCCTGCGATGCCGGAGCGGATCGTCGAGGTGCTGGCCCTCATCGCACGCGCCCCGCACAGCAAGCTGACGAATCCCTTTCTCGCCGAGCGTGCGGGCATGAGCGTGGAGCGTTTCATCCGCAGTTTCCGTGAACACACCGGCCAGACGCCGGCGGCTTATGTCTTGAGCACACGCATTCGCTTTTCCGGCGAGGCTCTGGCGCTCACGGACAAGACGATTGATCAAATCGCCGTCGAGTTCGGCTTTCCCAATCGACATTACTTCAGCCGCATGTTTGCGCGTCAGCTCGGCTGCGGACCGTCGGAGTTCCGGCAACGGCAGCGTGACAGGAAGGGCAGGTAGCCTAGCTCTCCAGAGCTGGGGGCTACCGACTGCCTGGAGACGTTCGGCTCGACTCTGGAGAGTCAAGCTACGAGCTGATCTGCGATTTCCTCCGCTGGGTATGTCCAGATCTCGCTCAGCGTCGGGTGATAGTGCGGGATCGCCATGAACTGCTTCACTGTGGCGCGGAAGTTCATGGCGATGACGACTTCGTGGATGAGTTCGGTAGCTTCGGGGCCGACGACACAGGCACCGAGGATCTCGCCGGTTTCGGCGTGGGCGTGCATCTGCACGAAGCCGGCGGTTTCGCCCATGACCATGGATTTGCCGTGGTCATTGAAGGGATAGCTGGCGCTGAGGTAGGGAATGCCGTCCTTTTTGAGCTTTTCCGTCGTCGCGCCGACGCAGGCGACTTGAGGATGGGAGAAGACGCCGAAGAGCTGGAGACGGTAGTCGATGGTTTCGTCGGCCGCCTTGTTGTTCAGCAGGGAATGAGCGTTGCGGGCGGCGATTTCGCCCTGCTGGATGGCGAGGTGGACGACATCGAGCGGGCTGCACACATCGCCAGCAGCGAAGATGTGCGGCTGGGAGGTCTGCATGCGGTCGTTGATGACGACCTTACCCTTGTGAGCAGCGATAGCTGCTGCGGCGAGATTCAAGCCCCCCGTTGCTGGTTTGCGTCCCATGGCGAGGAGGATTTGATCAACAAGAGCGGCATGTGTTTGGCCTTCCAGGGTAAACTCGATGAGCTTCTTGGACTTGATGGCCACAATGCCAGTGAGATGTGCTCCAAGATGAACCGTGATGCCGCGTTCGGTGTAGGCTTTGGCGACGACATCGCTGCACTCGCGGTCGAGGCCGGTGAGGAGCTGGGAATTGCGCTGAATCAAGGTCACAGCGCAACCCATCGCCTCCAGGTAGTGTGCCATTTCGAGGGCGATGGCACCGCCGCCAAGCACGGCGATGGTTTTGGGAAGCGACTCGGCATCCAGCACATCGTCGCTGGTCCAGAAGCCGGTTTCGGCGAGGCCGGGCACGTCGGGCACGAAAACTTCGGAGCCGGTGGCGATGCAGAAGCTGCGTGAGGTCACTTGGAAGCTGGCGGAACCGTCACGCGGGACGACTTCGACGGAGTGTGGGTTTAGAAAGCGAGCGTGACCTCGATAAAGGACGAATCGACCGTCTTCGAGCTGTCCCTGACGATAACCGGCGAAATCAGCGATTAGGGTGCGCTTGCGATCCCGAATCGCGCGCACATCAACGCCATGGGAGATGGCTTTGAGGCCGAATTCGGCGGCGTGGCGGATGTGGAGCTGGCGGTTGGCGGATTCGATGAGCGTCTTGCTCGGCATGCAGCCGCGTAGAATGCAGAGGCCGCCGAGTTCTTGAGCGCCGTCGATCACGGCGACACGCAAACCGGCACTGTGAGCCGTTCTGGCCGCCGCGTAGCCGCCGCTGCCCCCGCCGATGACCACGAAATCAAAGTTGTGTTCTGACATGCAGAGAAATGCAGGGGAGGGGAGGCAAGCGCAAGCACTGGCTCCGAACTGTCTGATTTAACCCAAAGTTTGTCCTTCAAAGAATGAGGCCATGTGTCGTAGCATTCAAACGCCAACCCAACCAACGTGGCCAAACGCATTCCCATGAACACTCGCCGCTCCTTTCTCTCCCAAGTCATCGCCACAGGTGTTGCCCCGATTTTCGTTCCTGCGCATGTGTTGCGTTCACAGACCGCGCCGTCGAACAAGATCACGCTCGGCGTCATTGGCGTTGGCGCGCAGGGCACGGGTGATATGCGGGCCTTTCTCAATCACGACGATGTGCGGGTGACAGCACTCTGCGATGTGAATACCAAGAACATCGAGCGTGCCAAGGGGATCATTGCCGAGCGTTACGGCAGCGCGGATGTGAAGACCTTCCGTGATTTCCGTGAGTTGAACCGCGACAAGTCGATTGATGCCGTGCTGATGGCGCTGCCGGTGCATTGGCACAGCATTCCGGCCACGGATGCGATCTTGAACGGAAAGCACATCTATCACGAAAAGCCGATGGGCATGTCGATGGCCGAGTCGAAGCATGTGCGCTCGGCGGTGCGGAGGAAAGGCGTGGTGTTTCAGTTTGGCACACAGCAACGCAGTGATTTGAAGTTTCGCTGGGCCTGTGAACTGGCACGCAACGGGCGGTTGGGGAAGCTGAAGGAGATTCAAGTCGGCGTTCCCGGCGGGAAGATAGGTCCAGACTTTCCAGAGCAGCCAGTGCCGGAGCATGTGGACTGGGAACGCTGGGTTGGCCCGGCGCCGATGACGTCGTTCAACGCGGAGAAGCTCAAGCGCGACAATCACGAGAACATCACGAACTTCTCGCTTGGCATGATCTCCTGCTGGGGCATCCACCATCTCGACATCGCTCAGTGGGGCAATGGCACCGATGAAACCGGGCCGATCAGCGTTGAAGGCGAGGCGATGTATCCTGACAAAGGCGGATGTGATGGTGTGCTGACTTGGAAGATGCGCTTCGAATACGCGAATGCGGCTCCGATCACGTTTGTGAATGAGAAGAATGTGGGGATCGAGCACGGCACCCGTTTCATCGGTGAGAACGGCTGGGTGCATGTGAAGCGGGGGGTGATCACCGCCAGCGATGATGCCATTCTTCGCGATCCGGCCAACAAGGACGGCACGATGCCGGTCAAGCTGATCGCCAGCGTTGAGCACACACGTAATTTCGTCGATTCGATCAAAAACAAGGAACGGGCGATCTGCGACATCGAGACGGCGGTGCGTTCTGACACGTTGCCACAGCTTACGGCGATGGCTTTGAAGGCCAAGCGCAAGCTGCTGTGGGATCCGACGACGGAAACATTCACGAATGATGAGGTGGCGAATGCGCTTATGAATGCGCGTCCGTTTCGTGGTGAGTGGAAGCTGCCGGAGATTGGGTAGGAGCGCGGATTTTCAATCCGCAGCAGCCACTTTAACAGTAGCCGCATGCTTGCTGATCTTTGGTGTATGGCGTGTCGTCGGAGTGCTGCGGATTGAAA
>JBIKYB010000577.1:0-2536 GCA_044355475.1 Prosthecobacter sp. | reverse complement strand
AATTCAGGGACGCGTGGAGGCCTCGTTCAAGATCGTTCGCCTCGGTGATTTCATCACCCATCTGCCCACGGTCGAGGAGGCGCTGAACGCCACCGACCTGACCAGCAAGCGCTAAGCCTTCCCACCAACGCGCATGATCGAAGCACTCCGCCAATACTTTGCGCTGTGCGGCGATCTCCTTTACTGGCTCTTCGCCGCTCCGTTTCGCGGCAAACCGTGGCGCATCGGCCACACCTTCGCGCAAATCGTCCGCATCGGCGTGCATGCGGTGCCCATGTCGGCGCTCACGGCTTTGACCATCGGCGTCGTGCTGGCGATGCAGTCCGCCGCGCAGCTCGCAAAGCTCGGAGCCACGGTCTATGTGCCGGGACTCGTCTCCTCCAGCCTGATTCGTGAACTCGCACCGCTCGTCACAGCCGTAATCGTCATTGGCCGCAGCGGCTCATCAGTCACAGCGGAACTAGGCACGATGAAAGTGTCGGAAGAAATCGAAGCACTCGAAGTCATGGCCATTCCGCCGATGTCCTGGCTCATCGTGCCGCGTTTTCTCGCGATGGTGGTCATGATGCCGCTGCTCACAGTGTTCAGCATCTACGTCGGTCTCGCCGGCGGCTGGTTGATCAGCCATTACTCGCTGCACATGTCCACCGCGTTCTATGTGAGCCATGCGCTGCAATACGTCGAACTGCGCGATGTCGGCATCGGCCTGCTCAAAAGCGGCGTGTTCGGCGTGCTGATCGTCACGATCGCCTGCAGCATCGGTTTGAACGTCTCCGGTGGTGCTGAAGGCGTGGGACTCGCCACCACGCGCTCGGTCGTCGTTTCGTTGCTGAGCGTCTTCATTGCCAACGCCGTGCTCACCGCCTTGTTCTTCTTCTGATGTCACTCCAAACGCCAGACTCAGCCGCCGAACCGATCATCGAGGTCGATTCGCTCGTGAGGCATTTTGGCAAGCAGAAGGTGCTCGATGGTGTGAGCTTCAAAGTCTATGCCGGTGACACCTTCATCATCATGGGCGGCAGCGGCTGCGGCAAAAGCACGCTGCTGCGGCATCTCATCGGCACCGAGAAGCCCACTTCGGGGAGCATCAAGGTTTTCGGCCAGGAGATCACCACCATGCGTGCCGAGGCGCTGCAACAGCTACGTGGACGCTATGGCATGCTGTTTCAATCCGGCGCGCTGCTGCAATCCCTCACTGTGGCGGAAAATGTGGCGCTGCCGCTGGTCGAACACACGCAGCTTGATGCCGGATTGATCGACACGGTGGTCAAAATGAAGCTGGAGCAGGTCGGATTGACTGGTCACGGCCATAAAAAACCCTCCGAGATCAGCGGTGGCATGAAAAAACGTGCCGCGCTAGCCCGTGCGCTCGCTTTGGACCCTCCGCTCGTGTTTAGCGATGAACCGACCGCCGGGCTCGACCCCATCATGACCGCGGTGGTGGATGAACTCACGCAACGCCTCACGCAAAAGATCGGTGCGACCGTTGTTGTCGTCACGCATGACATGAACAGCGTCTTCCGCATCGGCACCCGCATCATCATGCTGGGAACCGGTCCGAATCAGGGCAGGATCATCGCGCAGGGCACCCCTGAGGAGATCAAGGCGCATCCTCATCCCGCCGTGCAGCAGTTCATCAACGGCGATCCCGAAGGCGGAGCCGACGACTCAGGCGAACTGCTGTATCGAGAAACACTGCTTGGCAGCAATGAAGCGGGCAGGTATTCACGCAGTGCCATCCTTTCGAATTCATGAAAAACAAGCAAGATGCCGCCGTGGCCATCCTGGTCATCCTTTGTTCCCTGGTGCTGCTGGGAGCATTGGTGTTCTCCATTTCCGGTGATCCCTGGCGCAAGCCGCACCTGCGCTTCTCCGTGGATTTTGAGGATGTGACCGGCCTGAACCGCAACTCGAACGTGCTCTTTTCTGGCGACAAGATCGGCATCGTAGAACGCATCGAGCACCTTGCACCCGCCGACCGCCTCGTTTCAAACCGACCGGTCCGCGCTCACATCGCCATCTTTGAAAAAACGCCGGTTCCCACGCATGTAAACGTCGTGATCAGCTCCGAATCCATGCTTGGTGAGAAGCACATTGGCCTAGTGCGTAAAGATGATGACGGTGGCCTGCTGGCTGATGGCGCAAAGCTCACCTCCGACAGCCTCGGCAGCATGTTGGAGATGATGCTTCCTGGCGGTGATGTCATCATCGCCAACATCAAGTCGATCACCGACGACATCAAAAAGATCACTGATCCGCTCGGCAAAGGCGATGCTTCCAAGAAGATAACGGACTCACTCGCCAACATCGAATCCTTCTCACAGGAGTTGAAAACCGTCTTTGCCGGTGACGGCAAAACACCCGGCTTCGGCCAGAAGCTCAACACCGTGGCAGGCAAGCTCGAAGAGACTGCCACCGGCATCCAGGAACTCGTCAAAGGTCCCAAAGGCGCGGCCGACAAAGGTCTCGCGAACCGTGCGGATGCGATCCTCGCGAACCTCGAAACCTTTTCCAAGGAACTGAATCAAACCATCAC
>JBIKYB010000574.1:0-2556 GCA_044355475.1 Prosthecobacter sp. | reverse complement strand
CGACTTCTGGCGCAGCCTTTTCACCGGCCATCACCGAGGAGCCCACGATGAGGGCGTTCGGAGCGAGGATGTAGGCACGCTGACCGTCCTTGTATTCGACGAGGGCGATACGAGCAGAGCGATTCGGATCGTACTCGATGCCGACGACTTTGGCGGCCTCGTCACGACGGGTGCGCTTGAAGTCGATGAGACGGTAACGCTGGACGTGACCACCGCCGATGTGACGAGTGGTGATGCGGCCAGTGTTGTTACGACCACCAGACTTGCGGAGGGCCACAGTGAGGCTTTTCTCCGGCGAGTGCTTGGTGATCTCGTCGAAGGAGTTCCACTCCTTGTAGCGGTTAGTGGGCGTGGTAGGCTTGAATGTTTTCAGCGCCATGACGGTGAGATAAGTTAAAAGGTTGAACCAGCGGGCAGAAGGCCCTGATTAAGCGAGATCGAGCTTTTCGCCCTCCTTGAGGCGAACGATGGCTTTTTTCCAATGATTGGTGCGGCCACTGCCGCCGCGGGTGGCGCGACGCTCCTGACGAGCTTTGCCGTCGTAGTTAGCGGTGCGCACTCCAGTGACTTTCTTGCCGAGAAGCTTCTCGACGGCCTGCTTGATGTCGATCTTGGTGGCCTCGACATCGACGGAGAACACATATTCGTTGTTCCGTTCGCCGAGCAGCGTGGCTTTTTCGCTCAGGCGGATGGTTTTGATGACTTTATGAAGGTCTTTCATGATCAGGCGGTCCTCTTGGCAAGGGTTTCGAGAGCGTCTCCGGTGACAACCACGCTCGGGTAGAGCAGAAGGTGTTCGGCGTTCACGTCATCAGCGGAGATGAGCTGGACGTTCTGGACATTGCGGGCGGCGCGGAAGGTCACTTCATCAAAGCCTTTGCCGATGAGGAGAACTTTCTTGGCGGTGGTCAGGCCGTTGATGGCGGCGATGAAGCTCTTGGTCTTACCGTCAGCGATGGCGAAGCTCGCAGTGGTGAGCACCTCGCCGTCCAAGATGCGGGCGGTCAAAGCTGCGCGCAGAGCGAGCTTCTTGGTGGTCTTGGGGAGCTTCTTCGCATAGACAGTGGTATTGCGAGGGCCGAAGACGACGCCACCACCGCTCCAAATAGGAGAACGCTTGCTGCCCATACGGGCGTTGCCGGTTCCCTTCTGATTCCAGAGCTTCTTACCGGAGCCGGAAACTTCAGAACGGTTTTTAGTATGGGCGTTGCTTTGACGGCGGTTGGCGCGGTAGGCCACCACGGCATCATTCAGAGCCTGGGAGCCTTTGTAGCCCTCGGTGAGTTGAATGTTGGCCGCCTTGGCAGCGTCGGCTGAGAGAATGGTCGCAGACATAGTTCAGTTCCTCGTGATTATTTTTTAGCGACGGCCTTTTTGCCGGGGCGCACCACAACGATGCTACCTGTGTTGCCGGGGAGAGCGCCTTTGATGAGCAGGACGCCTTCTTCAGGGCGGCTCTGCACGACGACGAGATTCTGGGTGGTGCGGCGGGAGACACCGTCATGGCCGGGCATCTTCTGGTTCTTCCAGACGAGACCTGGGGTCAAACGGCAGCCGATGGAACCAGGACGACGGTGCATCATGTGACCGTGAGTGGCTGGCTGACCAGCAAATCCGTGGCGCTTCACAACACCCTGGAAACCCTTGCCCTTAGTGGTGCCGATCACATCGACGATCTGCCCGGCGGCGAAAAGGCCAGCATCAAGCTTGGCGTCTTCAGCAGGGAGCTGGTCGTCACCAGTGAGGCGGAATTCTTTGACGATGCGCTTGGCGGTGGTGCAACCGTGCTTCTTGAAGTGGCCGAGCAGCGGCTTGCTAACACGGGATTCTTTAAGCTGGTCGCCATAGCCGATCTGCACGGCGCTGTACTTGTCTTTGCCATCGCTGCGCTTCACCTGAAGAATGGTGTTGCCGCTGACATCGACCACGGTGACTGCCACGGCATCGCCTTTGGCATCATAGACCTTGGTCATTCCTAATTTTTTGCCGATCAATCCGAGACTCATGAGTGTGTCCTCCTGGGGTAAAATGGGGTGGTCGCGTTAGATCTTGATTGTGATGTCCACGCCGGATGGGAGATTGAGCTTCTTTAGCTCATCCACGGTGCGGGAGGTTGGATCGACGATGTCCAGCAGGCGTTTGTGCGTGCGGATTTCGAACTGGTCCATCGACTTCTTATCGACGTGCGGGGAACGATTCACCGTGAATTTCTCGATGCGTGTGGGCAGCGGGATGGGGCCTGCGACGCGGGCGCCGGTGCGCTTCGCGGTTTCGACGATGTCGGCGGTGCTCTTGTCGAGCACGCGGTAGTCATACGCGCGGAGGCGGATTCTGATGCGTTGATTGGTCATGACGTGATCCGTGGGTAAAGGGGGTTCAGTGCGCGTGGGTTACTTGGAGCCGCCGCGTTGCTCGACGATCTGCTCAACAATCTGGGACGGCACCTGCTCGAAGTGCGAAGGCTGCATCGAGTAGCTGGCGCGGCCGGAGGAAAGGGTGCGGATGGCGGTGGAGTAACCGAACATCTCAGCCAAAGGAACTTCAGCGCGGAGGATG
>JBIKYB010000573.1:0-2562 GCA_044355475.1 Prosthecobacter sp. | reverse complement strand
ATCGCCAAACCGATGCACGTCGGCCACATCCGAAGCACTTTCATCGGCGACTCGCTGGCCCGTATCGCCCGCCTCGTGGGCCACAAGGTCATCACCGACAACCACATCGGCGACTGGGGCACGCAGTTCGGCATGATCCTGCACGGCTGGAAGACCATCCTCAATCACGAGGCGCTCGACAAAGATCCGATCCAGGAGCTCGTGCGCGTTTACAAGGCGGTGAACGCGCATACGAAGGCCGACGAGGCCGTGCTGACCACCTGCCGCACCGAATTGGTGAAGCTCCAGCAGGGCGATCCTGACAACATGGAGATCTGGACGCGCTGCGTGGCGCTGTCGCTGGAGCAGTTGCGCCAGATCTACGGCAAGCTCGACATCCACTTCGACCACTACCTCGGTGAGAGCGCCTACAACGACAAGCTCGCGCCACTCGTCGAGCATCTGCTCACCAGCGGTATCGCTGAGATTAGCGATGGTGCCACCTGCGTGTTCTTCCGTGACGTGCCGGAACTTGCTGACAAGCCCTGCCTCATCCGCAAGAGCGACGGTGGCTTCTTGTATGCCACCACCGACCTCGCAACGATCGACCACCGCATCGACGAGTGGAAGGCGGATGAAATCTGGTATGTCGTCGGTGCACCGCAGGAGCTGCATTTCCGCCAACTTTTCCAAGTCGCGAAAAAGCGCGGCCAGACCACGCGCATGCAGCACGTCGCCTTTGGCAGCATCCTCGGCCAGGACGGCAAGATGTTCAAAACGCGCTCCGGCGAGAGCGTGGGCCTGCTCGAAGTGCTCGACGAGGCCATCGAACGCGCCGCCGCCGTCGTCGCTGAACGTGAAGGGCTTTCAGATCTAGAAAAAATCCAGATCGCCGAAGTCATCGGCACCGGAGCGGTGAAATACGCCGAGCTGAGCCAGCACCGCATGACCGACTACAAGTTCAGTTGGGACAAGATGCTGGCGCTGCAAGGCAACACCGCGCCCTACCTCATCAACGCCTACGTCCGCACCAAGAGCATCTTCCGCAAGCTGGATGGAGAGATCACCCTCACGCCTGATTTGACGATCACGGAGCCTGCCGAACGTGCCCTGGCCCTCAAACTGGCCCAGCTCGCCGAAATCACGCACGACGTGCTTATCGACTTCCGCCCGAACCTGCTAGCCGGTTATCTGTACGAACTCGCCGGTTGCTACCATAGCTTCTTCGAGTCCTGCAACGTGCTGCGGGCCGAAGGAGCCGTGCGCAACACGCGTCTGACCCTCTGCGATGCCACCAGCCGCGTTTTGAAGACTGGCCTTGGACTGCTCGGCATCCAGACGACGGAGCGGATGTGATCCGTTTCAAAACCGCACCCGCAGATAAGTGCCGATGACGGACTCGTGCCGCCATTCGGCAGGCGTGCGGGTGGAAACGATCATGTAGAAGAGATCCAGATCGGTGCGTTTGCCGGTTTTGAAGCTCAGACCGACGGGGACGACACGGTTCTCGCCCCACTGGCTGCGATGCAGGTCAAAGAGCCATTCGTTGCTGGCAAAGACGCGGGTCAACGGCCCGATGGCCTCCGGCAACGTCCAGCCGAGCTGCCACCGATGCCGCAAGCGGCTCGTGGTGAGCGCGGCGTCTTCATTCCAGCGCCATTCCATGCGGTTCCGCCAGTCCAGGCGCAGATGTGGCGTGAGATTGCAGTGCGGATTCAGCTCCAGCTCCGGGCGGCCTTGAAGATAACGTTTCCCGCTTTTGACATCCTCGATTTGCAGCAACGACAACCCGAGGCCGCCATCCAGCCACGGCAGCAGCTCCCGTTTGACGCGTGGGCTGGCAAGCTGAACGACCGAGCCATCGTGAGCATCCTGACGACCAGCCAGAAAGAGTCCCGCGCTGGTTTTCTCCTGCCGCCAGGCTTCCAGCCAGACCCAGGTCCACCATTCATCCGCACCTGCAGGCATCACGGTCAGCAGCACGATGAAACCGATCCACGCAAACTTTGTCATGACAGCAGACACAGCATTTGGGCCGCCATGTCGTGAAACTTCATTGCGTCATTCTTGCGACGAGGCTGTGAGCCTTGCACTGGCCATCACCACCGCGTGAGAAACGCCCGATGCGAGGAATCGCTGGCACATTCTGCATTCGTCATTCATTCATTCGGCTTTCCCCATGGTCCCTCTCCTCGACGTCAACGCCCAGAACCACCCGCTCGAATCCGAACTCCAGACCGCCTTCACTCAGGTGCTCAAGCATGGTCGATTTATCATGGGGCCGGAGTTGGAGACGTTTGAGGCGGAAATCGCGGCCATGGTCGGTGTGAAGCACGCGCTGTCGGTATCTTCCGGCACGGACGCGCTGCTGCTGGCGCTCATGGCGCTGGACATCAAACCAGGCGACGAGGTGCTGTGCCCAGCGTTCACCTTTTTCGCCACGGCGGGCGCGGTTTCGCGCCTGGGAGCCGTGCCGGTCTTCACCGACATCTGCCCGATCTGCTTCAACCTGGACGTGAACGACGCGCGGAAAAAGATCACCGCCAAAACGAAGGCGATCATCCCGGTGCATCTGTTCGGCCA
>JBIKYB010000190.1:0-9657 GCA_044355475.1 Prosthecobacter sp. | reverse complement strand
CTCTATGCGGATGTGTTGAACGGCGTGACGATCATCCGACCGTTCGCCGAAAAGCATGCGCCCGGCTCGATTCCAGACCTGGACAAGCTCACGAACGGCGTTGCGACGATTCTCACGAGTTTGCAGCAGCCCGAGGGCCATTTCCCGTTTCCCGACCTACGTGGGAAGAACATCCGTTTCGGTGATATGATCAACAAGCAGCTCAAAGCTGGCAGGGTGGTCGTCAAAGATGGCTGGCTGGTCATGGCGGACCCGGATGGAGGCTCGCAGTTCGACACAGGAGTTTGCGGAACGGCCCTGCTGCTGGCAGGACGATTGAACGGCAACGAAATCTGGAAGCAGGCTGGTTTGAAGGCCGCTGACTGGGCGCTGACGCAGAAATGCTGCGCAAACTTCAACTACAACGCCTTCTCCATTTCGCTGCTGGCGCAGGCGTTTCGAGTGACTGGTGAAGCGAAGTATCTCGACGCTGCGCTGAAGAAATTCCGCGTCGGCGTGGCACCGGGGCAGGCACCGAACGGCCGCTGGATGGACGCGCACAACGCCCGCACGGTTTACCACCTCATTATCCTGCGCGCGCTCGGCGATCTCGGCAGCGTCTTGCCTGCGGATCGAAGCGCAGAACGGTCCGAGCTGGATGCGGTGGCGAAACCGGCCATCAAGGCGCTGCTGGGTGAGTTTGATGCGATGGGACTGACTGTGGACGCACTGCCGGAATTGCAGCTGCTGGCGGCGCTTTACCCAGAGGATGAGCGTTTGCAGGCAGCGGTGCCTGAGATGGCTGGTCTCATCGTGGGCAAATGCACCGACGGCCTACAAGTGAAACTGGGGACGGCGTTGGGCCAACTAGCAGCACTGGCCCTGGCGAAACCGTGAGAAAGATTCGTTTGCCTTTGGCCCGTTTCTGGCGATAAAGCGCTCTCAAGTCACCTGTGAAGGGTTAGGCTCAGTTGTTCATCAGGTGATTTCAGCGGTGGTGTGCATGAGTTTGATCTGGAAGTGGGAGATCGAACCTAATAAAGCAATGAACACCAAGATGTATGTGGGCAATCTGCCCTTCTCGGCTTCGGATTCTGACATCCGCGAGCTTTTCTCCCAATACGGCACCGTCTCTGACATTTTCCTGCCGATGGACCGCGAAAGCGGCCGTCCGCGCGGATTTGCCTTCGTGACGATGGACACTCCTGAAGCCATGCAGGCCGCGATCACCGCGCTCAACGGCCAGGAATTTCAAGGCCGCAAGCTCGGCATCAACGAGGCCCGTCCGCGTGAAGAACGCCCCGGCGGCTTTGGTGGTGGTGGCGGCGGCGGTGGTAGCCGTGGCGGCTACGGTGGTAGTGGCGGAGGAGGAGGCGGTGGCCGTGGCGGCTACGGTGGCGGCGGCGGAGGCGGAGGCGGTGGCCGTGGCGGCTACGGTGGTGGCGGCGGCGGCGGAGGTGGCAAGCGCTTTGATCGCGGCAGCCGTGGCGGTCGTGATGGTGGCGGCGAAGAAGGCGGCTGGTAAGCCGTTGCTTCCCTCCCTTTGATTTCGAAGCCCGTGATGTGGGTTTGGAAGCCTAGGCTTCCACCGGCGTCACGGGCTTTTCCGCGTTGACGAACAACGCAAAGACACCCGCCAGCACAAAGGCCACCGCACAGAGCCACACGCCCTCGTGGAAGTCGTGGTTCGTGTCGAAGGCCTTCAAAACGGCGGTGAACATCACCGGCTGAATCGCCGCGCCGAAGTTCCCCCACATGTTGCCCCAGCCAAAGAGCTGCGCCTGGTGCTTCCCACTGATGTCCTGCATCAGCGTCCACATGGCCGGCAGGCCGATGTCGGCAAAGAAGGCCACGAGGCCAAACATGATCGCCATGCCCCAGGCGGAATCGGTGTAAAGCGCCAGCACATAGCAGCCGGCGGCGGCAAATTTCGTCACCGACATCGGCAGCATGCGACCAAGACGCTTGCCATGCTTGCGGGAGATCTGGTCCGTCAGCATGCCGCCCAGTGGCAGCGCCGCGATGCCGATGGTCAGCGCCCCGGTGGTGATCAGTCCCGTCATGCCGTCGTCGAGATGCATCACCTTTTTGAGGTAGTCCGGCAGCGAGAGAATCAGGAAAGCCCAGCCAATGTTCGTGAAGAACTGCACGCCGTTTGCCATCCAGAGGTTCTTGCTGCGGCAGGCGGTGAGCAAAGGAAAGCGCCTCGGCGGGTCTTTGACCGGCAGGAACTCGCCCCGGCCCTCCGCCAGCAGCGCGATCTCCGCGTCATTGCAGCGCGGGTGCAGACGCGGATGCTCGCGGAACACGCGCCAGTAGCACACCGCCACGACAATGCCGATCACACCGTAAAGCCAGCCAGCCCAGCGCCAGTCGCCGGATCTGAGAATCACAAACGCCGTCAGGCCCGGAGCCACCGCCCCGCCGACGCGCCCGCCCCAGGAGATCAGGCTGCTGGCAAAGCCACGCCCCTCAATGTGCGCCCAGCGTGTCAGCAGGCCGCTGCTGGCAGGATAATAGCCCGCCTCCGCGAGACCACAGCCGAGCCGCGCCAGCAGCAAAGTGGTGAAACCCAGGGAAAAGCTCGTCAGCGCTGTGAAGATGGACCACGTCGCGATGTAGAGGCAAATCAGCGCCCGTGCGCCAAAGCGGTCGCTCAACCAGCCTGCGGGCACCTGCGCTAGCGCGTAGGCCCAGAAGAAAGCACCCTTCACCCAGTCGATCTGCCAGCCCTCCAGCTTGATGTGCTGCTGAAACGAGTCCGAGGTGATGATCTGCGCCAGACAGATGCGGTCCAGATACATCAGGAAGGCCACCATGGTCGCCGTGGCGAGGATTTGATGACGGACGATGGAGGGGCGGGCGGAGGAGGACATCGGGGAGAGAAGACGCGGGATTTAAGCCATGCCTAACAGGATTCCGGCTTGATGCGCGCTTCAAAGGCGTGCATGACCCAGGATGGCAGGCACAAAACGTGTGTATTGAATGCCGTTGCGCCCTGCTGCCGTCTGAGAAACCCTTCCACTGTCATGACTGCCCTCAAAAACCTCTCCGCGCTTCTGGTGCTCAGCTTCCTCGCCTCTGGCGTGCTGGGCTGGTTCCTTTTCCAATCACGCTCCGACCTCACCGCCCTGCGCGGCGAGATGGAGCAAATGAAACTCTCTCACGCCGACGATTTGAAGGCGAAGGAGGCCGAGTTTCAGCGCACGCTCGACGCGCAGTCTGCGCAGCATCAGAAAATGATCACCACGCTCAATGACGAGCATGAGAAGAAGATCGACGCCCTGCGCTCCGGCGAGCGTCAGCGTCTGGCCACCGCCGCGAAGGAGTTTGAGAACATCTTCGAGGGCAACAAAACCACCCTGCAATACATCAACCTGCTGGAGGACAAAGTGAAGGCTGGTCAGACGCTCTCGAAGGCCGAGGTGGAGAAGCTCACCATCATCACCACCGGCCTCGGCTATTTGAAAAAGCAGTACCAGAAGCCCATGCAGGAGTTTCAAGAGCTGGCCGCTTATTTTGAGGCCCAGGCCTCGAAACAACTCGCGAAACCGAAGGGCGGTTTCTTCAAGCGTGTGTTCAGCAAGGAGTTCCGTGAGCAGGAGAAGGAATACGCCCGCCAAGAAGGTGCCAAGGAGGCCTTCGAGCAGGCCCAGGGCAAGTTCACCACCGCCTACACCTCCGCCCAGCGTGCCATGGCCAGTGTGAACCTCGACGCTGACGCGCAGATCCAAAAACTGCACGCCTACATCGACGACAAGCAGCAGATGAACGCCGAGGATCTCAGCTCCTTCTTTAACAAGGCCCGTCAAGCCTTGCGCACCCATCAAGACGTGCTCGACTTCGAACCCGGTGCCCTCCCACTGCCTGCGCCGAAGCCTCAGCCGTGATTTGAGGCAATCCCGGAGGGATCAAAGAAAATCACCGCCCCACTTCCAGCAGCGTCGGCAGTTTGTTCAAGGGCGTAATCTCCAGGCTGGCACCAACAGCGGCTTTGGGCTGAGGGTTACTGGATTTCAAATAACGGAACAACTCGCTGTCGGTGGTGAAGACCATCGTAGTGTCGCTGGTGATGAGCTTCTTGTAAGCCTCCATCGTCTGCTTGAACTCAAACAACTGCGCGGCATCAGGAGTCTGGTTGTAGGCCTTGGCGTAGATCTCGGTGGCCTTCGCGTCGGCGGTGCCTTCCAGCTCCTGCACCTTGCGGTAGGCCTCGGACTCGATGGTGGCGAGGTCACGCTCGCGCTCGCCGTTGATCTTGGCCGCCTCACCGTCGCCTTCGGAGCGGTAGCGGTCGGCGATCTGCTGGCGCTCGCTGATCATGCGTTGGTAGATAGAAGTGCTGACGGAAGGGTCGTAGTCGATGCGCTTGAGGCGCACATCGAGCAGCTTGATGCCGAGCTCTTTCACTTTCGGCGCGGCATTGGCGAAAATTTCGGCCTCCAGCTCACCACGGCCTTTGCTGATGGACGGTAGCACGCCGATGCGCGCCTCGGCGGTGGAAATGGCGGCACCGGCGTCCGGGGCGGGGCCGTCGCGCACGACTTTGCGGTCCTTGGTGGTGCGCACGGCCTCAATGAAGTCGTGTTTGGCGATGACAATGCGCATCTCGCTGCCGATGATGCCGTTGAGGCGGGACAGGGCGCGGCTTTCATCCGTGAGCTGGCGGTAGAAGACGAGCGGGTCGGAGATCTCCCAACGGGCGAAGGCATTGACCATGACGAAGACCTTGTTCTTCGTGGTCATGGGCGTGGAGTCGCCATCCCACTCCAGCACGCGGTTTTCGATGCGGTTGACGGTTTGGATGAAAGGCGTCTTCCAATGCAGGCCAGCCTGGGTGACCGGCTCATCCACGGGCTTGCCAAACTGGGTGACGATGACCTGCTCGGTTTCGTCGATGGTGTAAAAGCCGGAACTCAGCACGATGAAGAGCACGAGCGAGACAATGAGAGCGAGAGTGGATTTCATCGAGCGGCGGGGGCGGGAGATTGTTGCGGCGCGGGCTGGCGCAGGTTCATGAGCGGGAGGAACGAGGAGGCATTTTCATCCAAGATGATCTTCCCCGGCACGGTGGGCAGGATCTCCGTCATGGTTTCGAGGTACATGCGCTTTTTGGTGACCTCGGGCGCTTTTTTGTATTCGGCCAGCAAGGC
The DNA here is from genome assembly GCA_044355475.1 of Prosthecobacter sp. GTDB lineage: Bacteria > Verrucomicrobiota > Verrucomicrobiia > Verrucomicrobiales > Verrucomicrobiaceae > Prosthecobacter. Next base: position 4,525 of record JBIKYB010000190.1, on the reverse strand, counting down.
ATTGAAGCGCGAGGCGTCACCCTCGGCCTCATTGATGCGCTTCGTAGCGTAGCCTTCAGCGGCGCTGACTTTCTGCACGGCCTCGCCGCGCGCCTTGGGCACGACGCGGTTGTACTCGCCGCTGGCCTGATTGATGGCGGATTCTTTCTCCTGCTGAGCGCTGTTGACCTCGTTGAAGCTGGCCTTGACCATTGCGGGAGGATTCACATTGCCGAGCTGGATGAGGTCGATGCGTAGGCCCATGTTCAGAGTGTCAACCAGTGTGCGCAGACGCTCCAAGCCTTTCTGCTCCATCTCCTGGCGGCCAATGGTGAGCACTTCGTCCACCGTGCGGTCGCCCACGACCTCGCGCATGACGGCCTCGGAGAGATCGCGCAGCGTGGCCAGTGGTTCGCGGAAGTTGAAGGTGTAGGCCACGGGATCTTCCACATGGTACTGCACCTCCCACTCGACAAGCACGGCGTTCAGGTCGCCAGTGACCATGTTTTTCTCCTGCTGCTGCTCCTCGTAGTCGGTGTACTGGTAAAAATTGGTGGCCCCCTGAGTGGCAGTGCCAAACTCCAGCTTCTGCTGGCGCTGCACCTCAACGATGATGGCGCTGTCGATGCCCCAGGGCAGCTTGAAATGCAGACCGGGCGGAGCGGTCTTCAAGTAACCGCCAAAGCGTTGAATCACCGCCACGGAGTTTGCAGGAACTTGGTAAATGCCGGAAAACAGGCCGATGAGCACAAACAGAGCGCCGACGCCGAAAAGAATCAGCCGGGGGTTGAACCTGATTTGTACGCCCTCAGGCAGGGCGGGGTGACGGATGGTGGCCATGCAAAGAGGCTAGCGCAGTGGTCCCAAGCAGCAAGCGGCATGCTCGATTCATATTGAATACCCAGGACAGTTCCTTCTGCTCAGTCTGGCCTTTCTCCGCCAGATACAGCAGACAGACTTCTGATCGGTCGAAGCTATGACGAAGAACACTGAGGGGGGAATGAAGTGCGCTATTTCCGCGACGGCACCATTCTGGGCAGCAAGGCGTTCGTGGAAGGCATCTTCGAGGCGCAGCGGGAGCAGTTCAGCCCGAAACGAAAACAAGGAGCCAGACGCATCCGAGAGGCCAGCGCGTCACTTGATGCATTAAGACGGCTCCAGATTCGTCCGTTGGGCTAAGAGACGCTGATCAAAACCTCACCGACAACCCAGACGGGCGGTGAATGTTCGCGCTGCGGCAAAAAGGCTTTCCCCAAGCCGGTTCGCTCTCGACCCCGACTCTTATTTAGCCGCCTTCCGGGAATTCAGCACCTCCCAGTGGATCAACTCTTTGGAGTGAGCCTCAAAAGAGATGCGGCTGCCCGCAATCGACCAAAAAAATTTTGGCAGCTTTTCCATCCACGGATTTCGCTTCGACGACCAAGTGGACGTGGTCAGCACGGGCTGGTTTAAGTGCCTTCCTGTGACACAAGCCTGCGCCCCAATCTGATGGCAGGGGTCTTTCCACTTTCTGCTCACGTTCATTCTGCTTATTTTCCCAAAACCCGTCTATTGATCTTTTCAACCAGCCCATTGCAGTCGAATCCACCTTATGTCCGACATCCGCTCCCTCGAACCTCTCACTCTCTGGAACTGTTTCGCCGATCTGAATGCCGTGCCGCGCCCGTCCAAACGCGAGGAACGAGTGGTGGCTTTTGTGCGTACGTTTGCGGAGCGTCATGGCCTCACATCGCTGCTCGACAGGGCTGGCAACGTGATCATCAACAAGCCTGCAACGCCGGATAAACAGGACAGGCCAGCGGTCATCATGCAGGCGCATCTGGACATGGTGCATAAGGCGGCTGACGGGTTGAAGTTCGACTTTGACACACAAGGCATCGATATGTGGGCAGACGGCGACTGGGTGCGTGCACGCGGCACCACGCTCGGTGCGGACAACGGCCTCGGTGTGGCTGCAATCCTCGCGGTGTTGGCTTCGAAAGACCTCTCGCATCCGCCCATTGAGGCGCTTTTCACGCTGGATGAAGAACAGGGCATGGGCGGAGCACTCGGACTGCAACCCGGACTGCTCACGGGCAAAACGATGCTCAATCTCGACTCCGAGGAGGACGATACCTTCACCATCGGCTGCGCGGGTGGCGTGGATACGCTGGCGAGCCTCGACTACACCGAAGCGGCCCACGGCCCCGAGGAGCCTTACCTCGCCATCCACATCACCGGCCTGCGCGGAGGGCATTCTGGTCTGCAAATCCACGAAGGCCGCGCGAATGCCATCAAGCTCATGGCCCGCATCCTTTGCGCCTGTGGTGAGGAGGTCGTCGCGCTCGCCACCCTGCGCGGCGGCAGCGCCCGCAACGCGATTCCGGCGCAATGCACCGCGCAGGTCGTGATTCTCGATCAGCCGCTTTTTGATGAAATCTTCGCCAAGGAGGTCGAAGGCATCTGTGAGGAGTTCCGCCTGATCGAACCGAACCTGAGCATCACCACACAGCCTGTGAAGCCTGAGCACGGCTACATCCCGACGATGGCCGATCATGTGCAAAAGCCCTTCGTCCTTGCTCTTCAGGCCGTGGTGAATGGCGTTTATCGCATGAGTCCGGTCGTGCCCGGCTTGGTCGAGGCTTCATCAAACCTCTCGCTCATATCGCTTGGCAATGGTCATGCGGAATGGAGCGGCCTTCAGCGTAGTTCCGTCGATTCGAGCAAGGTGGATGTCGCACGGTCCTTTGCGGCCCCCTTTCAGATGATGGGCATGGATGGGATGAACTGCCCGGAGGTTAGCCACGATGCAGGCTATCCTGGCTGGAGTCCCAGCGCCGAATCACCCATTCTGGAAAAGATGAAGACGCTGTATCGAGACCTCTTCGGCCATGACGTGAAGGTCAGCGCCTGCCACGCCGGCCTCGAATGCGGCGTCATCGCTATCGCCTATCCTGGTCTCGACATGATCTCTTTCGGCCCGAACATTCACGAGGCACATTCCGAGAAAGAGTGCTGCAGCATCTCCTCCGTGCAGAAGTTCTGGAAGCTGCTCACGGCGACGCTGGCGGCGATGTGACCGCGCCTTCCACCCGCACAGCCTTGCCCACGATGATGTGAATCAGTCACCAAAATGGCTGAGTCTCCGTGGCAAAGTGCGGTAAGCCTTGAGCATCCCTTGGGATCTCCGCTATCTGGTCACAGTCGGCTTTGCACGCAAAGCAGCCCTTTCGCGGCTCACACCCGGATCATGTCCTTGAGCACCTGCCAGTAGAGGAAGATGCAGCCACGCCAGGAGTAGCGGAATTCGCCGTTGCCGGTGGGTTCGATGACGCCCGCGGTGATGTTGTGGTCGATCTGGGCGCTCATGTCCCGCTCGATGTAAGCGTGGAGGAATTCCGTGTCCTGAAGCGCTAAATGGTCGGCACCGACGCCCTGGCTGTGAATAAAATCCTCGTGGCGGGCCAGCAGATCCTCAAAGGAGGCGGCATGCGTATAGCGGTTCAGCTTTTGTTTGGGCGAATGCTTCATCGTGGCGGCGAAGGGGTAGTTCGTCGTCGTGAAGGTGGTGCCGTCCTTGGTCCGCGTGGTGAGGCTGACGTAGGAAAAGCCAAAGTCCCCCTGCTGTGCGAGGGCGACTGCGGCCTGCGTGCGCTGCTCCGCATGGTAAAAGAGGCGCATGAAGTGGTCCGTTTGGCTCCACTGCCAGCCGGTGTCTCCCACCTCGGTGAAGCCGGCGTCCTCGGCCTCACGGCTCAGATCGCCCAGCTCGGGGAAAATCTCGCGGGAGGGGGGGAAGCGGTGCTTGATCTCGCTTTTGATGGGAAAGCGCAGCTTGCGCACTCGGAAGATGATCTCCAGCCACGGCATCATGAACCAGGCGCTGATGAAAATGCCCCCACCAACGTGGGTGCCGGTCAGGAAATAGCCGCTCAGGTAGGACGCCGCCAGCAGCGCGAGCCAGCCGAGCTTCTGAATGAAGCGGTTTTCAAAGCTGCGGCAGGCGATGGCGAACACGACCGCTGCCGCGACGTAAAAGATCTGCTGGAGAGTGGTTTCCATGATGGCCGCAGGGTGGTCTGCGAGGTGCCGAGACTAAAGGACAACCTTCCGCGAATCAACCCTGCATCCTGGACGCCAGCGCTCCCTCCATCACCGGTCATCTCGCATGAGTTCTTTGTTCGGGAGGTTGCAATGCAGATGTGCCACGTCTCCATATGAGCCATGCATCAGTGTCAAAGACTGCTCATCGACGTCGGCAACGGCCGCACCAAGTTTGGCCTCGCCACCACCGAGACCATCCTCGAGCGCCGAGAGCATGCCACGCGTGAGCTTTCGCCTGATGCCGTGCGCGAAGTGACCCAGGGCTGGAAATTCGACGGAGCCGTGATTTGCAGCGTCGTGCCGAAGGCTGTGCCCGCTTTTCGTGAGGTTTACGGCACGCAGCTCATCGAACTGCGGCACGACACCAACATGGGCATCGGCATCCGTTATCCGAAGCCCGAAAGCATCGGACCTGACCGACTCGCGAACGCCGTGGCGCTCGCGCACATGCACGGCGCTCCCG
>JBIKYB010000572.1:0-2571 GCA_044355475.1 Prosthecobacter sp. | reverse complement strand
CGGGCTGTTTTGCCTTCATCGCCGCCGTCGGATGAAACAGTGGCTGCCCGGCCATCGACCAGCCGCCGGGATCAATGCCCACGGCGGATTCGACTTTGCGCAAACGCTCGTCCGCATCCGCTGGCAGAGCTGCTTTGAAGTCACGGCCTGCTTTTTCGACTTGGGAAACCAACGCACGGTCATTGTGCTCGCGGGCGATTTGGAGGGCCATACGTAGCCGCGCCTCGGCCTCATCCGTGGTGAGCCCGGCCGCCAGCGCGGGTACCATCAGGCAGGCAAGAGCAAGGCGGTTCATTGCTCCTTCAGCTTCCCCTCCACATAGGTCAGGATACGGCCCACTTTGTCGGCGTCCTGGACCTCCTTGGCCTCCTCGAAGGCCTTTTTCGCCTGAATCATCTGCCGCATCAGCGGGAGTGAGATGATTTCCTGCCCGGCGGCCTGCACCGCTTCAAAACGCTGGCGCAGGGATTCGAGATCGGCGCTGCCGGTTTCGAACTTCGAGAAGTCCACCACGTCATCCTCGGCTTCCAGTTCCTTGAAGCGCGAGTCTTCGATCAGCTTGTCCAAGGCGGTGTCCGCCGCAGCGAGATCGCCGTTTTTGATCAACGCCTCGATCTCCGCGCCACGTGTCTTCATGGCGTCCGTCGGTGGCACGCCGAGCGCTTCCACGGCCGCACGGAGTTTGCCCGCCTTCGCCATCACGGGAGATTCAGCGCCGCTTTTCGCCGCCAGCTTCGGCGGGCCGAGTTTTTGGGCTTTTTGCAACTGCTCCGGCGTCAAAACATCACGCACGCCGATCAGGGTGCGCAGTTGCAGTTGTTTCACGGCAGCCTCTGCCTCGATCAGTTTCGTGAGCTGGGCGCTCGCGGCCTCGGCGCTCGTGGTGGTGTCCTTGAGCAGGTGATTCAGGTTTTTTTGCTGTTCTTTCACCGCCTGTTCCAGCGGCTCGGCCTGCTGGCGGGCCGCGCTGAGTTGGGCGTTGAGTTGGGACTGCTGCTCTTCCGAGAGCGCGAGTTCTTCACGCACTGAGGTGATCAAATCAGGATGCAGCAGGCCACTTTTCAGCCAGTCTTCGACGTGGGCGGCGTGCAGACTGGTGGTCAGGAGCAGCAGGAGGGAGCAAACGATGTGTTTCATGGGATGTGCAGGTTGAGGTGGGTTGGCAGTAGGAAATCGGAAGGGGCATCAAAAGCGCTGAAGGAGGGTTCTAGGCTGGCGAACAGCTCACCGGGCGGTGTATCGAGCAGCGGGGGCAGCTCGCTCAGTTGGGCGTCGTGTTTGGGCGAATCAGCGAAGAACAACGCGATCGCGATGACGCATGCCGTTGCCAAGGAAACCGGAATCCAGAACGACGAGTGGCGCTGCGGTTTCAGCGGGCGATTCAACAGCTCCGGACGCCATGCCGGGGCGTTGTCGCGATCGCACTGCCGTTGCTGGGCGAAGATCGAACGAAGGTCGTTGTCATTCATGAGGTGATTCGGGTTGCAGCAAGGTGCGCAGGCGCGCTTTGCCGCGTTCGTAGTGCTGGCGTGCGGAGCCGATGCCCACACCCATGATCCGTGCTGCTTCGTGGATGGTCAGGTCTTGATAAAAAACGAGATGCAGCACTTCTGCCTGGCGAGTGGGCAGTTGTGCGAGGCAACGGCGCAGCTCGGCATTGCGCTCGTCTCTCTCCACCTGACGTGACGGTGCTGGATGGTGCTCCTCGACGAAGATGGCGAGCAGTTTGCCTACCAGCGACTCGCGGTAGCGCTGCCGTCGAAACTCCTCGTGCGCGGTGAAGCGGATCACGCCAAACCACCACGTCTTGAAACTGGAGCGGCCGTCGTGGGAGGCGCGTTCCTGCGCGAGTTTGAGATAGGCGTTTTGCAGCACGTCCTCCGCCTGCGCCTGATTGCCCGCACAGCAATGCAGCGCCCAGCCAAAGGCGTCGGGATGCAGAGCTTCGAGCTGGTCGGCAAGGGCGCGTTCCATTCATTTCCCACTCAGTGACGCGGGTCGTGGGCATGTATGACACGCAGATGGGAAAAACAGGAACCCGAATGAGCACGAAATAGCACGAACCCACTCCGACCTGACTGCATTCGCGAGAATTCACGCGCTCTCACGTTTGGATCAGACGCTCAAGCGTCCAAGTTTTCCTCGCCTTCGGCTCGGCATCTGCGCTAGCCTTACCTAAATTTTCCTTCATGCGCCATGCCTGACGTTTATTCTGCTCCACAGCCTACACCGACGAACTACCAGCGCACCACAGGTGGCAACCACTTGCGCTGGCAGCCTCCGACGCCGAAGCATTTGCAGGAAATGCTCCCCGCGTATGAGATTTTGAGCATCCTCGGCCAGGGCGGCATGGGGGCGGTGTACAAGGGGCGGCAGAAGTCGCTGGACCGCATCGTTGCCATCAAAATTCTCCCGCCTGAGGCCGGTGAAAACGACATGCAGTTCGTCGAGCGCTTCAAGAACGAGGCGCGGACCATGGCGAAGATGAACCATCCGGCCATCGTGCATGTGTATGACTTTGGCGAGACCTCTGAAGGCCAGTTGTACATCGTCATGGAGTTTATCGACGGC
>JBIKYB010000188.1:0-9668 GCA_044355475.1 Prosthecobacter sp. | reverse complement strand
GGCGGGGATGCGTGGAAGGAGCACATGCCAGTCGCACGAAGAAAGCACGAGCCAGGCGCGGCCTTCGTCGTAGTCGCGGGAGCTGAAGTAGTCGGTGCTGTGGAGGACGCCTCCGGCAAAGCTGGCTTTCATACTGTTCATGTAAACAGTTGTTTGGACGGTTCAAGCTCACACAGCGCCGTCGTTCAGGAGATTTGAAGGACGTTTGAGGGGTGCTTCCCAGCGTTTGAGACTCATCCACAGTGATCTGTGAACCCACATGGAAAGGCGGGTGAGCTGACAGAAGGGTGTCTGTGAGCTAACAGAGGGGTGTCTGTGGGCTAACAGAAGGGTGTCTGTGAGCTAACAGAAGGGTGTCTGTGGGCCAACAGAAGGGTGTCTGTGGGCCAACAGAAGGGTGTCTGTGGGCTAACAGAAGGGTGTCTGTGAGCTAACAGAAGGGTGTCTGTGGGCTAACAGAAGGGTGTCTGTGAGCTAACCGAAGGGTGTCTGTGAGCTAACAGAGGCGTGTCTGTGAGCTAACAGAGGCGTGTCTGTGATGGCACACGGCGTGTGCTGCGTGCCGCTGCCGATGCCGGATGAGTGAGACGGTTGGCATCTGCGGGATTGGACCAATGCCCATGAGGGCGAAATGGGATGAAAATAAGATTGAAATAATCAGCCTGCTCTACGGCTTCCGTGTGCGTGCCATCGGCAGCGCCGGACTGGGCATATGGACGAGCGAGACGACGGAGAGAGCGCCGTGAGGAGGGCAAGGTTCCATCCTTGCCGAATGGGGCAGCGCGGGAGCGCTGCCCTCCCTTTCTCAACGACGAATCCCACATCCGCCCCAGCCGCGAGGCCTCCTTTGTGCCCTCCGCTGACATGGCGGCGGAAATGGCCGCCCACGGAATGCCTGTGGCGGCTGGAGGCTGACGTGACTTATCAGAGTTCCGCCCAAGACAACACCGGACAGACCATCCTTGGAACAATTCGGTGCTACGGCACTCCTATTTTCGAAGTTGCTAGGAGTCAGGTGGCGGCATTAACATGAAGGCATGAACACGTTGAACCTGGATGTTTTGCAGGGCGAGGTCGCTGGCGGCGCGGTGCGTCTTGAGCGCGGCGCACGGCTTCGTGAGGGGGCTCGTGTGCTAGTGATGCCGCTGGAGTGGCTGAAGTCCAAGATGGGACAGCCGGAGCCCGCAGGGAGGCCCACCAAAACACGCCGTAAGTTTCAGTCTGAGGACTTGGTGGGCTGCCACATTGGAGATGGAGCGGCCGCGACGAACGCAGCAGTGCGCGAGCGGCTGCGCCGCAAGGCGCGCTGAACCTTCTCTCCGCCGCTCCAATGAAGCATTTCGCTGACACTGGCCTCATCGTGGGCGTGCGGACCCGCAATGACCCTTATCATGCCTGGGCAGCAAAGGAATTCCGGGCACATGCTCCTTTCCATGTCTGCGAGGCCGTGTTGGTGGAAGCAGCCAGCTTCTTTCCAGACCCCACTCTAGTGCTACGCCTTGTGGAACTAGGTGACTTGATCTTGGATGGCACGTTCTCACTCGAAGCAGAACTGGCATCGGTGCTGGCCCTCGCCGCTAAGTATGCCGACCGTCCCATGGATCTGGCGGATGCCTGCCTCGTGCGCATGATGGAGCTGACGGATCGCTGCAAGCTATGGACCGTGGATCGGGCGGATTTTTCTGCCTACCGCCGTCATGGGAAGAAGCTCATCCCATGTGTGTTTCCGCCGCATTGAGCGCGGGCTGCCAGTGGAAGGCGGCATAGCGTTTGCTCTGCCTCACGCTCATCGAAGATGAAGTGCCTATTCGGGCCGCCGAAGCTCGCGCCTTCGCAAAACTCGGCTCAATACCCGTGCGCAAACTGGATGTCGAGGGTCTGCATGTAGGTGTGCAGGCCGGCATCTTGCACGGGTAGGACGATGGCGTCCTCGTCGCTTTCGTTGTGGTGGGAGTGCCACCAGCCTGGGGGCGTCACGAAGGCTCCGCCGGCGACCCAGTTGGCGCGGACGGGGTTGATGATGTTGCCATCGCTGTCGAGATCGCGGCCGATCATGGTGTAAACGCCTTCCGTGGCCTTCACGGCGAAATCGAGGGCGATGGAGTTGTGCCGGTGGGCCTTCTGTTTGCTCTTTGCGGGCAGCAGATTGTAGAGCGACCACATGGTGTGCGTGAGCGTCTTCGTCTGCGGGCAGTCGGGATTCGCCAGCAGGATGCCATTGCGGTTCTTGTCCTTGCCCTCGTTTTCCTTCCGCACCTTCTCCAACTCGCTCGTGAGCAGTTCACGCGAGAAATAGAGCGGGCGAAATCTCGGAATGGTGGGCTTGGCACCGAGGAAATCCATCAGCGGCTGGTCATTCACCCAATAGAAGGCGCTGTCCTCGCTCGCCCGATGCCGGATCTCGCCCGTGGCAGGCAGCGCAAAGAGATCGCCCGTTTTCCAACTCAGCGTTTTGCCGTCGATCACACTGAAGCCCGCGCCGCGGATTACATAAAAGACCTGGCTGCTCGCATGGCACGCGGTGGTCAGCTCCTCGCCAGCCGCGATGTGGATGAAATTCGCCAAGAGATTCGGCCCGGTGACCGGATAGCTCGTTTCGAGCTGCTTCGACAGCTCCAGGGGAATGATTCGCGTCTCGGCAAGGTGATGCATTGAGGGCGGAAACACATCAATGCCGATCTTGGGCATGCGTGGGTTCGCCGCGCTGCCATACTCGAAGAACAGGCCGTGCTTTTCCCATTCTTGGTTGCAGGTCGGGGCGGTATCTGAGGTGGCAGTCATGGAGTTGGAGGAAGGTTCGGCGAAGCATAGGCCTTATCGGGGCTGCAAGGGAAGCGCTTTTGTCTGTCTAGGCGAGTGCCAGACGCCGCGATGCATCCCATCAGCGGCCTGGAGGAACCTCTGGGAATGTCGGCAGTCGGCTTTTAGAACCACGGCAGCCCGTCCATGAACGGAATTCATCCAAACCACGCAAAGGATTCAAGCTGCTGCTTGGCTGGCGGGAGGTCGCTCATTTTGATGACGGGACGTGGCACCAGTGCGCAGTGGCACACGGACACACGGACGGGCAAGTCGGCGGTGCTGGCGAAAATGATGCCGAGGTGCGGGTGATCTCGAAACGGGCGGAGCTGACGGCATTGACCCGATAAACGGGCTGTGTGAAGCCCGGCGAGGTGTATTTGCCGATGCACGCGTTTTTCGATCCGAACAGCCGCCAGTCGAGCTACAAGCACTCGGCGGTGCGGGTGGAGACGGCGTGATTAAAACGGAGGTGGTGGAAAACCGGGGGGCGGTGGTCGCATGCCGGGGCCACCGCGTCGGCCACGACCGCCGGGTGGGGGACCAAAGCCGCCTCCGGGCGGGCCTCGGCGCTCAAAGCTGGCATCGGGTGTGCCGGCAAACTGGCGGGGGATGAAGGGATACTGCTCGGTGAGCACATAATGATAAGTGCCCTGTGGAAACTCTGGGGTGATGCCGAAGCGTCCGTTGCTGGCGTCGAGATCGCCAGTGCCTGCGGCCCATTCGTAGTCTTGCACGAAGGAGCCGTCGTATTTGCCGCCGGGAGAGTCTGAAGGGCGCTTGCCGGATTTGATGACATGACCGGAGGCGAGTTTTTTCAGCGGGCTGCTGGCATCATTCGGGTCGCTGTGACCCCAGGGGCCATAGATGGGAAAACCATCGGCCGCCCAGCCGACGAGTGTGACCTGCGGCTTGCCGCCGTTGAGTGCATCGATCAAGCCGGTCGGGATGCCGTGGTAGTGATAGGCACCGGTGGGCTGCACATGGGCATTGCTTTCATCAAGCCCGAGATTGATCGCGCCGCCGTGGGGCTCGTACTGCCAGCCGCTGTTGGGATCGCCCTTCCACCACTCGGCGGCGAAGGGATCGAAAACGACGCCATTCACCGCGATGCCAAAGGGCTGCATGCGGTAAGGCGCGGGCTGGGGCGCGAGCTTGGGATTCAGCGGCACCTTGTAGTCGTAGCGCTGCGCGGAGATGGAGTTGGGGTTGTTGCGGTTGGGGAACTGCCCGGGCTCATGATCGGGAATGCCATTGGCCTGAATGCGGCGGTACTGGCCGTCCTCGGTGATTTTGACCTCGCTGGGCGGCAGTTTTGATGAGGCGGCGAGCGAGACCGAGACCACGGCTAGGAATCCGAGGCGAAGCAGCAGGGTAGGGAAGGAGGCTGGGGAGTGACTGAGCATGATGACCTGAACAAGCCTGCGGAAGAGCGTTTGTTACAGAATAAAAGTGGATGGCGGAAGGATTGAGAGGTGAGAGGTGAGAGGTGAGAGGTGAGAGGTGAGAGGTGAGAGGTGAGAGGTGAGAGGTGAGAGGTGAGAGGTGAGAGGTGAGAGGTGAGAGGTGAGAGTTCCCGCCTCGCCTCCCCGCGTCTTCACCCGAAAGCCCACCTCCACCCGCCCTTCCGCACCCGGTGCGGCGATGTGCCAGTTCTCCGTCCCCTTCTGGAAGCAGCGCAGCGCCTCCCGCGCCTGATCAAGCTCCAGTCCTGCGGCGGTGGCGCGCTGCTCTTTAAATAGCGCCCGTAACCCTCCATCGCCGACCTCAGTGCCGTTTCGGCTGGCAGGGTTTTGCAGAACTTCAAAAAACGCGCCATTTCCACGCCCCACCAACCCAAGCGCCGCTCCCCATCCGCGTTGGTGGGCATAAAAACGCCCGCTGCTTCGACGACCCGGCGCACCCAAGGCTTGACCTCGGGCGACTTTTTCGCTTCCATCGGCGCATTCATCAAAATCCTTTCTTTCAGTGAACGGCCCCTTTTTACCTCACCTCAACCCTGTTAATCCACAGAAAATTGTGGGCGAATCTGATTCGCCCACAATTTATTGTGACTAAACAACGTTAGGCGATGCTCGCGTATGCGCACTCGACCACTAACCGCTGAGGAGTATGAGGATTTGTCGCGAACGTTCGGGTCGCCAAAAGTCAGACACCCGCTTTTGCACTTTATTCGTATCTCTGCATTCATCTCAGCCCCGCTTTTCCTGCTCTTTGTTGCCGTATCCATACTCGCCGAGAAACGAACTCCGCAGGATGCGTTTCGCCGAGGCATTCCGGTCTTGTTCTTCGGCCCCGTTTTCCTCCTCATCCAGCGCGTCGCGCCAGGACACACTCTTGCCTCGAACCCCTTCGCCCAAGCGCATGAAGACATGAGAGGCGGCATTTGCCAGATTCGCGAGTTTCACATTCGGCGCGTTTGGCCGCTCATCGACCAAGGCAATGAGGACGACCCCGATTACCTCGCCGAGACCGACGCCGGGAAATATATCGCCGTTTCCGGTCACTACCTCAGAAGCCAACTTCCGTTTCGTCGCCGACTTGAGATCCACGAACTACCCAAATCCAGAACGACCGTTTCCGTTACGTTTTCCGGAGACGAGGTGCCACTCGATTCAACAGCCATCAGGACTGACTGCGTCTGGCGCAACGACGACCTTCCTTGGGAGCGTCCAATTAGCCCGAAGCGCCTTCCCGAAGAGGCACAGAAGGTCATTCTCATCGGCAACGCCCAATGAAAACAGCCGCAACGCCTAACCATGCGCTGCAGCCAACGCCGGTTGCCGCTCTCTGTTCCGCTGACGCGGACCACGTCACCGGCCCGGCGAGGCTGAGCTTGGGACGTTCGCCCAACTTCGAGAACGCAGACTGTTATCCATGAAGAAGCGTATTGGCGTCGGAGAGATAGCACTCATCATTTTCGCAGTCCCTTTGCTTGGTGGGCTGATGGGTGCTATTTATTCATGGCCATCCATGTCACTCACAAAGGAGAGAGAGCCTTGGCTCACTCTTTTGTTGGCCTGCGGTCTTGCCGTCACGGTCTTCGGACTCGGACACCTGATGCAGGCACCACCAGCGTCGTTGAGTTGGGTGTTCGCTATCTCCATAGTGTTACTCCTGCTCGCACGGTTGGCCTTTGGCAGCCTCGGTCACAACTTTGAGAGATTCGGCATGGTTCACATCGCGACGCTTTTTTTGCTTATGGGCATGTGCACTTATCAGCGCATCCGCACGAAGATCCGCGATAGAGAGTTGCTGCAGCAGTCTGCCCCAGTTAGCCTCAGCCAACCCAAACCATGACCAGACCGCAGCAGACAGACGTCAACCCAAGGGCGAACAAAACGGATGCAGGCAACGGCTCGAAGGCTATCTGTCGTGTCAGCAACGTCTTCCGCTCGCCGTCGCCTGATCCGAGTCGTTCGCCCCACCTGCGATGAACATTGCGGACTACATCATTTCACAGGACGGCCTGAATTTGTCTGAGATGCTTCGTGACTGGCATTGGACGCTGCCGAAGTCTTTTGAGGTATGGATCGTTACTCGTTTCGCAGACCTCGTCATTGTGCAGGAGGATGGTTCGGTGTGGTTCCTCGACACTGGCGGAGGCACTTACAACCGCATTGCTGACTCGAAGGATCATTTTGCCGACCTCGCAGATGATGCCGACACCTTCGGCAACTGGTTCGCTGTTCGAGCCGTTGATGAGATGGTAGCTGCGAGACATATCCTCGGTCTGAATCAGTGCTACAGCTTTCGGCTTCCGACTGGCCTTGGCGGCGATTATGCTATCACGAACTACATGGTGACGGACATCCATGTCCATTTGGCCATGCACGGACAGATTTTCGGTCATACGAAGGACTTGCCGAACGGCACGAAGGTGACTTTCACTGCCGACGCGATGAGAGCGCATCTCGACACATGACAACGAACACAACACAACCAAAGGCGAACAAAACGGATGCAGGCAACGGCTCGAAGGCTATCTGTCGTGTCAGCAACGTCTTGCGCTCGCCGTCGCCTGATCCGGGACGTTCGGCTGCATTTTGAAGTCTAATGTCACCCATTCGAGTTGTCTTTGAAGCGTGCCGCGCGACTAGCGAGACCAGCAAGTATGGTGTCGATATTTTCTGCTTGTTTGACGATCTGCATCACTACCTGATGATTCAACGATCCCGCCTGAAGAAGGCTGGTTATTTTGGAGATATACATTTCGAGTGTGACGGCCAAGGCTGGGGTGGATACGATGTCATTAAGAGCCTTCAGGTCGCAGAAGGTCGTCTCCAGATTCGACTAGACCCAGCAGCGAGAGATGCTGAGAACTTCGATAACAGACTTGAATACGATATTGGTCTTGCGATGCCCCCGACATCCTGGGCCACTCATGAAGCTTTCCTTCGAAACATGTTCGCCGGGACTCCCTTTTTCGTGCAACCTTTCTAAGACGATGCTCAACATCACAAAACAAGCCGAACAAAACGGATGCAGGCAACGGCTCGAAGGCTATCTGTCGTGTCAGCAACGTCTTGCGCTCGCCGTCGCCTGATCCGAGACGTTAGCCGAACCCAGCGAAGCAATGCGCCGCGCCTCACTACTACTCACTATGGGACTACTCTCTTGGCTATCTGGATCATGTTCACGGAAGCCCACCGAGCCTGCACCGACAACCAGCTCCGAGGTTACACGCGCAATGGAGGAAGGTTTCGTTGATCTAGTCTTCGCCCTTCACAACCACCAACGGGCAGCGGATGGTTCCCAGCATTACATCGCCACGGGGACTCATCACGGGAAGCCTCTTGGATTTGCGTTCACCCTTCCAAAGGAATGGAAGCAAGGCACCTTGGGTGATTCGGGGCTCGTTACGTTTCAGGCGGGTATTACCGTCGAGAGCACAGGCGAGTCGAGTGACCACTTCGTTACTACTTTACGAGATCTCTATCAGATTGCCGGACCCGAGTTGAAGATGTCCAAGAGCATCGCATTCACAGTGATCAGCCTTGGGGGCGATCCCAGAACCCCAGAGCAAGGCCCTGTGAAGATGAAGCTTTTCTATGAACCTGCCGAGGACGATCCGAAGCACGACGATCATTATGCTGAGCACTACCTCAACATTGATTTGGCTACGAAGCTCATTCAGTTCCACGAGAAAGACCCTGAATACCGTCCTGCGGTTATCCATGCGCTCACCACAACCAACGGCTAACAAAACGGATGCAGGCAACGGCTCGAAGGCTATCTGTCGTGTCAGCAACGTCTTACGCTCGCCGTCGCCTGATCCGAAGCGTTCGCCATCCCCCTCACGCCCCACGCTTCTTCTCCAGTCCGCGATACACCCCGAAGTCGTTGAAGAAGAACTTTTTGGCGAGCCAGTACATCCAGTGCTTCTCGGGGATCTCCTCGCCTTCGCGCCATTGGCTGGTGCGCGGGGTCATGCTCTCGATCTCGGCCATGGCGGTCTGGCGGATGGTGGAATCTTTGGCGCTGTGTTTGGTGACGACGGCTTTGACGAGGTCGGGGCGCTCGAGGACGATGCAGCCGCGCGTGTTGGCGGAGGCGATGTTGCGGAAGTCGCGCAGGAACTCGCTCTTGGTGAAGACGTCGAAGAGGTCGTCGTTGGTGCGGACGCTTTCTTTGGCGAACTGGATGATGGGGCAGGGCTCGATGGCGCCGGTGGGGCTGATGTGGTGGCTGATGCCGTTCGCCATCGGGCAAAGCGCCTGGCCTTGGTGGTCGTAGTAGGCATCGACGATGGCGATGGGCAGTTTGGCGCGCATGTTGACAACGAAACGGCGCACCTGCGTGATCTGATCGGGCGTGAGCGCGAGGTCGGCGCTGATCTTGGGGCCCACGGGGCGGTAGGTGTGATACCAGGCGTAATGGACGCCCATGTCGATGAGTTTGCGCAGCCAAGACTCGGTGAGGAGGTCGTCGATGTTGGTTTTGCACAGGCTGGTGGCCACGCCGGTGAGCACTTTGGCGTCGATGCAGTTCTGAAGGCCGCGCAACGTGCGGGTGAGCACGTCCTTGTTGCCGCGCCGCTCGTTGCTGACGATCTCAGTGCCCTCGATGCTGACGAGCGGCGTGACGTTGCCGAGCTTGCGCAGGTTCGTGGCGGCTTTCTCGGTGATCATTTGGCCGTTGGTGAAGACCTGGAAGTAGGCGTCCGGGTGCATCGCGAGGAAGTCGAAGAGCTCCGGGTGCATGAAGGGCTCGCCGCCGAGGATGCCGAAGAAGGCATTCCCGCGCCGCTTGGCGTCGTTCACGATCTTGTTCAGCTCGTCGAGGTTCAGCGACTCGCGTGGCTTATCGACATCCACCCAGCAGCCCTGGCAGCGGAGGTTGCAGGAGTTCAGGATGGAGATGTAAAAGAAGGGCGGGAAGAACTGCCCCTGCTTCATGCGCTGCTTGTGCAGCATCACGGACCGCGCCCCCTTGTAGCCGAAATTCCAGCCGATCTTGGCGAGGCAGACGGGATCGACGGTGCTGAGGATGCGGGAGGTGAGGGAAAGGAGCATGGGATGATGTCAAGAGGTCAAGTTGCGGTCAAAGGTCAAGGCGTGAGGCGCAAAGTCCAAACTTCCGGTGGCTTCCAGAATACGCTTCGTTAGTCTGAACGGGTGAGTTACCAAGTTTTTGCCCGCAAATACCGCCCCCAGACTTTTGCCGACGTGCTCGGCCAGGATCATGTCGTGAGGACGCTGCGCAATGCCATCGCGCAGAACCGTCTGGCGCATGCCTACCTTTTCGTGGGGCCGCGTGGCACGGGGAAGACCTCCACGGCGCGTATTTTTGCCAAGGCGCTGTGCTGCAAGGGCGGGCCGAACATTGATTTCGACCCGAACGACGAGCTGAGCATCGAGATCGCCGAA
>JBIKYB010000189.1:0-9668 GCA_044355475.1 Prosthecobacter sp. | reverse complement strand
CGATCTTGTCAGGCGGAGGTTTTTTATATTCCATCCTCACGCTCAGCCCATCGCCTCACGAGCGGCGCGCTCGCCGGACTCGACACCGCCGTTCATGAAGCCGGGGGAGACGGTGCTGGTGTGCTCACCGGCGAAGATGAGACGGCCATCGAGGGCGGGCTTGGGTGATTCCTCATAAATCCAGGTGTACTGGCCGACAAAGGGGCAACTGTAGCTGCCTTTGGTTAAGGGCTGTTTGGGCCAGTTCATCGCGGCGGCCTTGCCATCGTACGCCTGCTTCAAGCCGGGGATGGCGGCGTCCAGTTCGTCGAGATAGCCGTCCATCATGCCTTCCGAATAATTTTCTCCACGACGTCCGCCGAGCAGGTTCGTGATGATGCCACGCTCACCCGGCTGGCCGCGGCTGGTCTCCCAAACGTTTTGATAAGTCGGCTCCATGGCGAAGATGCTGCCGTTGCCGATGAAGTCGCGCCCAGGCACAGGATCACGCCATAGACGGCGGGTGAAGCTGCGGAAGACCTTCACATTGCTGCCGTAGCCCATTTCGCGAATGCAGCGTTTCTTGGAAGCCGTCAGCGGCAGGTCAAACACTCCCGGCACGCCACGCAAGACGGTAAACGGGATGGCGAGGATCACGCGCTCATAGTCCGCCGTCTTCGCACCGCCTTGGGTGCTGAACTTCAGCGTCACCCGACCGTCCTTGTCGGCGATGCCCGCGAGCTTGTGCCCCAGGTGTAGGGTGATCTTGCTGTGCAGGCGCTCCATGAGCACGGTGGGCAGCGTGTCGTTGCCACCCCGGATGCGCCAAGCCTCGTCGCTGACGCCAAAGATCTGAAATCCTTCGGACACATCGGGATTGATAAAGTCGATGAGGTTCAGGCAGGACTGCTTTTCCGCAGAAGCGCCGAGTTCCGGCTCATAGGCGGCGATGAGGAGCTGGATCACCCACGGCTCGATGCCGCGCCCGCGATCCTTCAGGTAGGCTGCCAGCGACATGCGGTCGAATTGACGCGCCTTGTCCGTGAAATTGCCCTCCGCGTCGTACAAACCCTCCGCATCCGCCGCGATCTTCGCGCCCAGCGGTTTGAAAGCGGCCGGGATGTCGTGATCCGTGCGCAGACGGTCCTCCAGCCAGACAAAATCCACCCCGACCTCCCCCCGGCGCAGGTTTTGCATCTTCACGCCAAGTTCCTTCGCCAGCGCGATGATGTGCTTGTGATTGGTATCGACCAGCTCGGCTCCCAGCTCCACAAACTGGCCGTCCGCGTTGAACTGGCGCTTGGTGAACATGCGCCCGCCCGTGCGGTTGCTGCCCTCGTAAAGATGCACCTCATGGCCTTCTTTTACCAGCCGCCACGCCGCTGTCAGCCCGGCGATACCGCCGCCCACGATGGCTATCGTTTTTTTGCCGCGCCCGCCCGTCGTCGCACAGGCAGGGAGCAGCATCCCCGCTCCAGCCATCGCGGCCTGTTTGATGAACCTTCTTCTCCCCTCCGATTCTGGCATGCTTTGCATCAGCAGCTTCATGACTTGGCGAAACAGAGGGGTGCGTCCTTGGATCATAGGTGTTGAGGATAAAAAAATCCTTTCACCTCAGACAAGCTAAAATTGCGCCAAGCCAGCTTTGCTCACCGGCCCTTCACACAGTACAAGCGCACGCCGTCGGCGCACATGGCGGTGCCGTTGCCTTTTTCACAGCGCTGCCATTGGTCTTCGGTGAGGCCGCTTTGCAGGGCGATGGCGTGCTCGGCGGCGAGGTAGCGGGCGCGGTTTTCCTCCTCGCTGATGCCTTCGGCCAGCCAAGCGGCGACGCGCTGGTGGATTTCGGTGATGCGAGGAAGGTAGGCCGCCAGATGAGCGGCGACATCTTGAACAGGGCCGAAGTGCGTGAGGTAGAGCGTTTTGAAGTTCGCGGAGAGCAGGCGGTCCACGGATTGGAGGTAGGCCACGGGGTCAAACTGCGGCGGAGCGGCGGGCACGGAAAGGTAACACGTGTTTTGCAGCCGCATGCCAGCCACATCACCGGTGAAGCAGACATCGCCGATGATGAAGGCGTGATGATGCCGCGCATGGCCGGGGGTGTCCCAGGCGAGCACTTCGACAGCGCCAAGCTTCACGCTCTCGCCGTCCTGCATGGCGATGACGCGGTCCGCTGGCGCGGGCAGCATGGTGCCCCAGAGCGGGTCCATTTGATCGCCATAGACCATGCGGGCGCTGTCGAGCAGACGGGAGGGGTCGATCAAGTGCCGCGCGGCACTGGGATGGCAGTAAATCGTGGCACCATTCTGCGCAAACCAGCCGGCCGCCCCGGCGTGATCGAGATGGATGTGGGTGACGAAGACTTTGCTGATCGCGGATTCTGCGACGCCTGCGGCACGAATCGCAGCCCGAAGCGTTTCCAGCGTCGATCCTGGCCCCGTTTCAACCAGTGCGTACTCCCCGGCGCTCTCGACGAGGTAGGAGGCGATGAGGCCGGGGGTGGCTTGGAAGTGGAGGTCGAGAGTCTGGATGCGCATGAGCGGACGGTCAGTGCTCCCTCGTCAAGATTGGTCCAAAGGTCAAGTGGCGGTCAAGAAGTCGTGCCGGGACCGTCTTGACCTCACTTGACCACAGCTTGACTGCCGAAATCACCGCATCGCCTCGAAGCGCTTCTTGAGGATGTCTTTCTGACTGACGCCGCCGAGCTTGGCCTGCGTGTCGTCGATCCACTTTTGCTCCAGAGCGTTCTTGGTGGGGCGGTTGACCTGGTAATAGACGCCGAATTTTCCAGGGGCTAGGTTTTCGGCGAGCTTGAAGGCGGCCTGGTCGTCGGTCACGTCGTGCTGAGTTTCGTCGATGGTTTCCCAGGCACCGCCCTTTTTCGGCCAGCTATCGTCAAAGGCGCCCGCGTAGAACATGACGCACTCGCTGAGGCACTCGACGACGCTGAAGCCGTCATGCAGGATGGCGCGCTCAAACATGGCCTCCATGTGCTTTACCTGCGCGGCGTGCGTGCGGGCGATGAAGGTGGCGCCGCTGGCGAGAAGCTGGCGCATCGGGTTGATGGGACGGTCGATGCTGCCGGTGGGGTCGGTCTTGCTCTTGAAGCCGATGGGGCTGGTGGGGCTGGTCTGCTTCTTGGTCAGGCCATAGACGAAGTTGTCCATGATGATGTAGGTGAGCTTGATGTTTTTCCGGGCGGCGTGGTTGAGATGATTGCCGCCGATGGAGAAGCCGTCGCCATCACCGCCGAAGACGAAGACATGCACGTCAGGACGGCTCAGCGAGATGCCGGTGGCAAGCGGCAGAGCACGGCCATGGATGAAGTGGATGCCGTGCGTGTTCATGAAATACGGAAAGCGGCTGGAGCAGCCGATGCCGGCGACGCAGACGATGTTTTCATGCGGGTACTGAAGCTTCTCCAGCACGCGGTAAAAGATGTTCAGCACGGCGAAGTCACCGCAGCCGGGGCACCAGGTCGGGTGGTCGGCGGTGAGGGCTTTTTTGGTGAGCTTGTTCGGATCGGCAACGAGCGCGGCAGTAGCAGCGGCTGGGGCGGGAGCGAGGACGGTGGACATGAGAATTAAAGGAAAAAAGTTGGATGCAGAAGGAGGTGAATCAGGCCTGCGCGGTCATGATTTTTTCGACGCCAGTGACGATCTCGCGGATGCGGAAGGCGAGGCCGTCGGTTTTGCACACGGATTTGATGCGCGGATCAGCAAGGCTGGCGCGCAGCAGCGTGGCGAGCTGGCCGTAGCCGTAGAGACCGGAGTCGTTCATCTCGATGCAGACGACGTGCTTGAACTTCTTGAACAATCCGTCGAGGCCATCAGGCATGGGATGCAGGTGGCGCAGGTGCAGCGCACCGGTCTTGTGGCCTTCGAGGCGGAGACGGTCCACGCTCTCCTTGATCGGGCCGTAGGTGCTGCCCCAGCCGATGACGAGCACGTCGCCGGATTGATCGCCGTGAATCTCTGGCAGCGGCAGTTCCTTGGAAAGCTGCACTAGCTTGTTGCGGCGCTTCGCGGTCATCAAAGTGTGCATCTTCGGGCTGCCGCTGGGGTGGCCCATTTCATCGTGCTCCAAACCGGTGGAGACGGGGTATTTGCCGCCTGCCATCTTCGAACCGGGCGGCGCATGTCGCGTGATGGCATCCAGCGGATACGGTTTGAAGCCTTCGGGGCGGGTGGAGAGGTCGAGTTCGGGTTCGACCCAGTGTTTGTCGAGATCCGGTTCCTCAAACGCCTCAATGCGGCTGCTGAGCGCTTGGTCGCTGAGGATGATGACGGGGCAGGAATACTTCTTCGCGAGCTTGCCAGCCTCCAGAGCGATGTAGAAGCAGTCTTCGACATCTTTCGGGGCCAGGACGATGCGCGGGCTGTCGCCGTGGCTGCCGTAGATGGCCTGCATGAGGTCGCTTTGCTCCACGCTCGTCGGCAGGCCGGTGGAAGGGCCGCCGCGCTGCACATTGACGACGATCAGCGGGATTTCTGCCATGCTGGCGTAACCAAGCGCCTCCATCTTCAAACTGAGTCCAGGACCGGCGCTGCCGGTGATGGCGAGATGCCCGGCGAAGGCCGCGCCGATGGTCATGGCGACCGCTGCCAGCTCATCCTCCGCCTGCACATACAGGCCGCCGTATTTCGGCAGCTCGACGCGCAGCGTTTCCATGATGGAGGACCACGGCGTGATCGGATACGCGGAGCCATAACGTACCCCGGCGGCGATGAGGCCGAGCGTGAGCATCTGGTTGCCATCCGCGCTGATGCGGTGGCCGTTGGTGGCTTCACCGGGCACAAAGGCGAACTTCTCGACATCGCCGACCTGATAGGCAAAACCGGCGTCAAAGGCCAGCAGGGCGTTGCGCAGCACGCTTTCGTCCTTTTTGCCAAACTGGCGGCTGACGATGCCCACCAGCTTCTCCTTGTCCAAATTGAACACGGCGCAGACCATGCCGAGCACGAACATGTTCTTGCCACGGTCACGCGTGGAGCCGCCCACGGCCTCCACGGTTGCCGAGGTGAATGGCACACCGATGTGAATGATGCCACGCTCATGCCGTACATCCTCCGGCCCCATGTCCGCTGTGTCGTAAAAGCAGATTCCACCCTCACGCAGCGCGGCGATGTGGTTCTCGTAGCTGTGCTTGTAAAATGCCACGAGCACATCCGCCTCGTCGCCTTCATGCAAGACCTCGCCGGAGCCGAGATGCACCTGGAAGATCGACGGCCCGCCTGAGATCGTTGACGGGATCGTCATGTAGGTCATGACCTCCTGGGCCGTGCGACCCGCCAGCCGGGCGAGGAAGCCGCCGATGGATTGAATGCCATCTTGCGAATTGCCTGCGAGGCGGATGACGGCGTTGCGCAGGGTCGTGGGCAGGCACGACGAGGGAGTGACAGCAGTGGCTGTGGACATGGTTGGGTGGTTGGCCCTTGGGTTAAGGTTGGGTGACTGAAACGCGATTCTATGAAGCCTTTTGCAATCCGTCCATAGTCTCGAAAGGCTTTTTTAGGTGATCTGCCCCAGTCAGCATGAACCGCCCGGAAGATCAAAGACCTTGCTATCTCCCCTATCGGTGGGACTATGCCGACCCTCAAAACCCGAGGGGATCGTATTATGAGTCAACACACCTTCCCTGAACTGGGAATCGCCCCGGAGCTTTTAGAAGCCGTCAAATCCCTCGGTTTCGAGCAACCTTCCCCCATTCAGGCCGAGGCCATTCCCGTGGCCCTGACCGGACGCGATGTCGTCGGGCAGTCCCAGACCGGCTCCGGCAAAACCATGGCCTTCGGCATTCCTGTGGTGCAGGGCGTGGACGGTTCGAAGCGCCATGTGCAGGCTCTCATCCTCTGCCCCACCCGTGAGCTGGCCATGCAGGTCTGCGCTGAGATTCACAAGCTGGCCGAGTTCAAGGAAGGCGTGCGCGCCACACCAGTCTATGGCGGTGCGTCGTATGACCGCCAGATCCGCGCCCTGCAAAGCGGCTCCCAGATCGTCGTCGGCACCCCAGGGCGCATTCTTGACTTCATGGAGCGCGGCTTGATCAAGTTCGACGGTCTCAAGACCCTCGTCTTTGACGAAGCCGATGAGATGCTCGACATGGGCTTCAGCGACGACATCGACCGCCTCATGGCTGCCGTGCCAAAGGAGCGCCAGACCATTTTCTTCAGCGCCACCTTCGAGCCGCGCATCCGCCGCCTCGTCGAAAATTACACGCGCAATGCTGCCACCATCACCATCCAGCAGAAGGCGCTTACGGTTCCGACCATCGAGCAGCGCTACTACGAGGTGCATGGCCGCTCCAAGACCGAGGTGCTCTGCCGCGTCATCGACATCGAGGCCCCGCGTCTCACCATCGTCTTCGCCAACACCAAACGTGCCGTCGATGACGCCACCGACGCCCTCGTGGCGCGTGGTTATGCCGCTGATCGCCTGCATGGCGACATCAATCAAACGATGCGCGAGCGCGTGATGCGGAACTTCCGCAGCGGCGCTGTGGAAGTCCTTTGCGCCACCGATGTCGCCGCCCGCGGCCTCGACGTGAACGACATCGACCTCATCGTCAATTTGGAGCTTCCCTACGATGCCGAAGACTACGTCCACCGCATCGGCCGCACCGGTCGTGCCGGACGCAGCGGCAAAGCCGTGAGCCTCGTCGCCGGTCGTGAGATTTACCTCATGCAGCGCATCCAACGCTTCATCAACATCCGCGTCGAACGGGCCAAGGTGCCTTCGCAGGAAGATCTCGAAGCCACTCGTGTGGATAAGACCTTCGAGAAGGTCAAAGCCGTGCTCGAAGCCTCCAGCTACACCTCTCACGAGCATAGCATCCAGCGCTTGCTCGATGCCGGATTCACCGCCACGGAGATCGCCAGCGCACTGATGGACCTCCTCATGAAGGATCAGGTCCGCGAGGCCGAGCAGATCATGGAAGACCGTGCCGGGAAAAAGCAAGAATACCCCCAGCGCGAGTTCAAACCACGCCCGCAGGCCGTGGAAGGCCGCAGTGCCGCTCCAGCCCCCGCGCCGAAACCCACGCCTGTGGTTGAAGCCGCACCGGCTCCCGCAACCGAGGGTGAAGTCCCAGCCGTGACCGAATCCCCTGTCATGGAAGCTCCTGTGGCAGAAGCTCCCGCCGCTGTCGAAACAGCCGCCGTGGAAGCCTCGGCTCCACCCGCCCCCTCCGAAGAACACGAGGAAGACGCCGGCCCCACGAATCATCAAGCCGTCGCTCCGCGCCCGGCTCCGGCGAAGTTTGACAACGAATACGACACCTCCGACGAAGAGCGCCCGCTTCCCCGGAAGCAGAGCAGCTACGTCCAAAAAGGCCCGCGCTCCGGTATGGTGCGTCTGTTCATCAATGTTGGTGGCATGGACCAGGTGCGTCCGCAGGACATCGCCGGCATGCTTTACAACACCATTCAAGATCTGACCCCCGGCAGCATCGGTGCCATCGATGTGCTGGAGAAATGCAGCTTCGTCGAAGTCCCTGGTGAATCCGTCGAGTCCGTGCTCGAAGGCGTCAAAGGCGCTCAACTGCGTGGTCGCGATGTCCGCATGGATCATGCGGATCGTCCCGATGACATCAGCGGCGTGCGTCCGAAGCGTTTCGGTGGAGGCGGTGGTTTCATCAAAAAGCCCGGCTTCGGTGGAGGTGGTGGCGGCTTCAACAAAGGCGGCTACGGCGGTGGTGGCGGTGGTGGCGGTGGTGGCGGTGGTGGCGGGGGTGGCGGTGGTGGCGGTGGTTTTGGCGGAGGCGGCGGCTACAAAGGTGGCGGCGGTGGCTTCAGCAAACCCGGCTACGGCGCTGGTGGTGGCGGCTTCAGCAAGCCTGGCTTCGGCCCGAAACCCAAGCCCTGGCTCAAGCGTGAAGGCGAAGGCCCCAGCCCCGGCTACGGTGGTGGTGGCGATGAAGGTCCGCGCCGTGAAGACGCCGGTGGCGGTTACGGAGGTGGTGGCGGCGGCTACGGCGGAGGCGGTGGCTTCAAAAAGCCCGGCGGCTTCGGTGGTGGCGGCGGCAAACGCTTCGGCGGTGGCGGCGCAGGCGGCGGCTTCAAGAAGAAGTGGTGAACCCACTTCGGCCCCTGGCCTGACATGGAGAGCCGACGAATCGTCGGCATTCATGTTCATGGCGACGATTCGTCGTCCACCCCAAAGCTACCACGCCTGCAGCATCGCCAGTCCCTCACGGTTTCGCGGGGCTAGCGCCAGCGAGTCCAGCAGGTGGCGCTTCGCTTTGGTGGCGTCTATTTCTTTCCAAAGCTGCGCCAGTTCGAAGTGTGTATGCGCCGCGCTGCCCGGATCAAGCACCAGCACGCGTTCATAGGCCGCGATAGCCTCCTCGCGCAGGTTCAAGGCCGTGTTTGCCTCTCCCAGCGCCTTCTGCGGCGTCACCAGGAAGGGATTCAGCGCCGTGACACGCTGCGCGTTCGTCTTCACCTCCGGCCAGCGCTGTTTCGGCAGGTCCAGCTCGATAAGGCGCAGGAAGGTGCTCTGCGCACCGGATGAATTCGCCGCGATTTGCCTCAGCACCGCCACTTCCTCGTCCTCGCGCTTCATCTGGCGCAGCGCCATCGTCTTGAGCATGTAACCGCTGTCCACATCGTAGCTGTCCGGCAGCAGCTCGATGAGCTTGTCCGCCAGACGAAGCACCTCCGGCCAGTTTTTCTGCGTGACCATGTCCTGCGCGTGTTTCCGCGTCGCGGGCAGGTTGTTGGGATGCTCCTTCAAGTAGGTCGTAAACGATCCTTCATCGAAAGGATTCAAATCCTCCGGCTTCGGCTCCTCCCAATCAGCCAAAGCGCCAAAGCCCTTTGCCTTTGCTGTGATGAACTGCGTGAAGCCTTTCTCGATGTCATCCAACTCACCCACGTTCGTCTCAAGTGCGTCGTTGATGCGCTTCCCCGCCGCCAAGTCGCGCAAAACACCCAGCAGCTTCTCCAGGCCGTGCGTCTCGATCAAAAACTCCACCACCTGGCTCGACTCATAATAGGCGAACATCACATGCTCCTGCGACTTCGCGTTCATGAAAGCGCCGCTCAACTGCGACACCGGCGTCAGAGTTTCTTCATCCAGCGTCATCTCGCGAAACGTCGCGTCCATTGGCATGCCCCAGGCTGGATCACGCTGCTTTTCCTCATACACGCTGATTCCCTCGCTCAACCAGCGCGGCATGCGGTTCTGCGTCGCTGACAGCGTGATCACATGGCAGAACTCATGCCACAGCGTGCTCTCCCAGTTGTTGCGGCCATGCGCCAGGCTGCCGGGGCTATTCATCGTCACCACCGTGCCAAAGCACACGCCCAGCATCCCCTGCCCGCCCAGCGCACCAAATGTGCGGATGGCAAAGTCCTGCTGTGCGCCGAAAAACTCCACCAGCACCGGCCTTTTCAGCTCCAGGCCGTATTTCGGTGCCAGCACCGCCTTCGCCTCCCGCAGCAGCGTCAGCGCCCGCTCGCCATAGATCGGCCAGTCGCGCTTCGGCATCTTCAAGGTGAAATCCTCGAACGACTTCGTCACATAGCCGTTCATCTCCTTCTCCAACTGCCCCAGATTGTGCGCCTGAATGTTGTATCCGTCCTCCGTGCGGATCGTCGCCGCCAGCTTCCACGCCTCATCCTCCTCACCCAGCCGCAGCAGATCATGGCAGAGCTGTACTTTGGCGGGCAGGTAGTTCGCATCCATTT
>JBIKYB010000571.1:0-2591 GCA_044355475.1 Prosthecobacter sp. | reverse complement strand
TGCGCCAGCTCGTCGCCATGGGCTCGAATCCCGACCGCATCGCCATCCTCGACAACTTCTGCATGGGCAATCCTGACAACGAGCGCGAGCTCGGTGCCCTCGTTGAATGCACCAAGGGCATGGCCAAGAGCGCCATCGCGTATGGGGCACCCTTCGTCAGCGGCAAGGACAGCTTCTACAACTACTTCGTCACCGACGAAGGTCCCGTCTCCATCCCCGTCACGCTCCTGCTCAGCGGCTTCGGCATCGTCGAGGACGCCAAGCACGTCGTCGGCGCGTCATTGCGCCGCGTCGGCAGCAAGATCGCCATTCTCGGCAAAGTCAGCGCCGGACTCCGCGGCAGCATCGTCGCCAAATACACCCGCGGCATCGGCCTCGACGCCGGCCCGTCCTTCGACGAAGCCGAAAGCATGGCCGCCTACCGCCGCTACTTCGACCTCGTGAAGCAGGGTGCCATCCTCAGCGCCCACGACATCGGTGAAGGCGGCCTCGCCGTCGCGCTCGCCGAAATGGCCTTCAGCGGCAAAGCCGGCCTCCGCATCGCCACCGACAAGATGCCCGTCACTGGTAGCGGCCTCACCACCGCCGAACTCCTCTTCGGCGAAACGCCCGGCCGCCTCCTCGTCGAAATCGCCCCCGAACACGTCGCCGCCGCCGAAAAAGCCGGCCTCACCATCATCGGCGAAGCCACCCGCGACCCGTATCTCTACATCTCCCACAACGGCACGACGTTGATTGATTCCCCCATCGATCAGCTCAAGCCACTGTGGAAGGATGGGCTGGTGAAGTATTATTGAAGCGTAGAGCGAAGGGCAAAGAGCGTAGAGTCCGAGTTCGTCCTCGTCCTCCTACTCGAACTCGTCCTCGATGAGACAGGGCCGAGTCACGGTCAAGGAGCGTCACGCCAGCAATAATCCTCCTCGGAACTCGCCGTGATGCGGGCACTCTTGCCCGCACTTGCGCTCCAGCCTCAAACTTCGTATCATCCGCCCCATGAGCACCGTGCTTGAGATCGAAGACGCCGTGGCAAAGCTGCCCGAGCCTGAATTCCAAACTTTCGCCGCCTGGTTTGACCAAACCCGAGCAAACCGCGTGGACGATGCCTTTGAGAGCGCCATTCTTGGCGGTCAGTTCGATGAAATGGCCGCCCGTGCGCTGCGTGACCATCAGGCAGGCAAAACCATCGCTCTCGATGAATTCCTCCGTCGCGCCTGATTACTGGCATTGCTACAATCGCCTCCCGCCAGCGATTCAGGCACGCGCAAAGAAGCAATACGAGCTGTGGCAGCAGAATCACTGGCATCCTTCTCTCCACTTCAAGCGCGTTGGCCCCTTCTGGTCCGTTCGCGTCGATGACAACCACCGCGCCCTCGGTGTCGAGTCCGACGGCACCATCATCTGGTTCTTCATTGGCCGCCACGACGCCTGCGAGGCGCGCCTCTGATTAACTCAGAGACACAGTTGTAGTCGGCCTATGCCGCATCCTCCAGCCGGGCCACATCCTCTTCGGATATGGGCTTCGCCCCCTTCACGAGCGGAAATTGAATATCGGAACCTGCGGTTCGGGAACCTGAGGCAGGACGCGCCTTCACCAGCGCGATTGCATCACGCACCAATCTCTCCAACTGCGATGCCGTGGCGGCGTCGAGTTGTTGAAGGGTCTGATCAATTTCCAAAGCCAGCGTGCTCATGGCCGGAATGATAATCCTCCCCAAGCCCTCGGCATCCTCAAATATTGATCCGTCCCGGCCGCCTCCTCATCGAGATCGCCCCCGAACACGTCCCCGCCGCCGAAAAAGCCGGCCTCACCATCATCGGCGAAGCCACCCGCGATCCCTATCTCAACATCTCCCACAACGGCACCACCTTGATCGATTCCCCCATCGATCAGCTCAAGCCGCTTTGGAAGGATGGGTTGGTGAAGTTTTATTGAGACAAGCGGCTCGATCTGATCACGAAAGATCTAAGATTTTTTGTTGCAGAAAATACCTTGTTTAGGCCTCGAAGTCCCCTTCTGGAGAATCACGTTATAAGTGGCAGTTGTGTTCATCACATGACGGCTCACAGGCTTTCTTCCTGAAAGCCTGATAGGCGACGCGCGAACGCTCCAAGGCTTTTTCTCGTTTTACGCGATTGGCTTCAATCTGTGCGTCAATGTCCTCGGATTCGACGGAGGGGGCGACGATCAACGATTCGGTAGACTCGCCGATTTCAAGCAAGTGATCTTCGATAATGGACTCGTTGATCATGCCGTCCTGTGCTAATTGCTGCTTCCATGCTTCACCAGTCTTAGAAACTTCAGCCGGAGTCATGGATTCCTCAAATGCTGCTTTCCAAGTATCAAAACCCAATACCCACGAATTAGAAAAATCGGTTTCGAGTTCTTCTTCCGGACAATTGGCAAAAGCCGAATACAAGGCACTGGCCAACTCTTTTTTAACGCGAAAATTATTGTCACCCCAAGCGCCGTATTTCGCATCAAGTTGCTCCATCGAGTGCTCGTTAACCCACCGCAGCGCAGCAAGAACTCGAAGCAACTGAATGCGCCCGTTGGCTTGGTAGCGACGATCAAAATGATCGCTAAGCTCGTC
>JBIKYB010000570.1:0-2600 GCA_044355475.1 Prosthecobacter sp. | reverse complement strand
TCGGCATGTTCCCCAAAGGCAAAGCGACTGCCGAAGCCCCCTTCAAACTCCGCTACCAATGGCTCATCGCCGAAGGTGACGTGCGTGATGCGGCCGTCTTCCAAAACGCCTGGAATGCTTTTGCGGGCAAAACCGAGCCCGTGCCTTCGCTGACGATCAAAGCCTCCGAACAGCCGAAGCCGAAAGCGAAGAAGTGAGAGTTGCCGTCAAGAACTCGTCAAGAAGGTCAAGCGGTCGTCAAAACGCGAGTCCGTGGCACTCTTGACGCCTTGACGCCTTGACGCCTTGACGCCTTGACCTTCAGCACCTTGACCAAATTTCCCCCATGACGCGCCCCCTCATCGCCCTCCTCTGTCTCTCGCTCGCGCCGCAAGCGCTGGCAGTACATTCCAAGAACGCCGGCCCGGAGAAGGTCGAGCTGAAGTTCAAACTCCCACCTCCTGCGCCGCTTTCGCCGGAGGAGGCGATGAAGACCTTCGCGGTCGAAAAGGGCTTCCGCATCGAGCTGGTGGCGAGCGAGCCGATGATCGAATCGCCGGTGGCGATGAGTTTTGATGATCAGGGGCGGCTCTATGTCTGTGAGATGCGCGGCTACATGCATGATCTGGCTGGCAGCACGGAAAAGGAGCCGACGGGGCGGGTTTCGTTGCTCGAAGACACCGATGGCGATGGTCGCATGGACAAAGCGACGGCGTTTCTTGATAAGGTCGTCATGCCACGCGCCGTGATGGCGGAGAATGGTGGTGCGTTGATCGCGGTGCCGCCGCAGTTGCTGTTCTGCAAAGACACGAATGGCGATGGCGTCGCGGATGTGAAGGAAGTCGTGGCGACGGACTTCGGCACGCTCGGCGGGCAGCCGGAGCACATGGCGAACTCGCCGGTGTGGGCGATGGACAACTCGATCTGGTGCGCGGGTTACAGCTCGCGGCTGAAGCTGCGCGGCGGCACGTGGATGAAGGATGTCGGACTCGGTCGCGGCCAGTGGGGGCTTTGCCAGGACGACCACGGCAGGCTCTACTTCAATTACAACAGCGACATGCTGCGTGCCGATCTGCTGCCGACGGAGGCCTTCGCTCGCAATCCGCTGCTGCGAAACGCCACCAGCATCAATGCGAAGCTCGCCACTGACCAGACGCTGTATCCATCGCATCCCACGCCCGGTGTGAATCGCGGTTACGATGCCAAAACGCTGAGCGCCGACGGCAAGCTGCAACGTCCCACCGCCACCTGCGGCGCACTGATTTATCGCGGCGATGCGTTTCCAGCGGCGTATCGCGGCAATGCCTTCGTGCCGGAGCCGAGCGCGAATTTGGTGAAGCGCTTCACGATGAGCGAAGCTGATGGTCTCGTGAAGGCCACGAACACCGCGAAGGGCAGCGAGTTTTTGACCTCCACTGATGAACGCTTCCGCCCCGTGAATGCCTGCAACGGCCCCGACGGTGCGCTTTACCTCGTGGACATGTATCGCGGCATCATCCAGCACCAGAGCTTCCTCACGCACTACCTCATCGCGAACATCCAGGCGCGGAAACTCGAGCAGCCCTTCAACATGGGCCGCATCTGGCGCATCGTGCCCGAAGGCAGCAGCGCGAAGCCCGTGAAGGTCAGCAAGGACGCGAAACTGCTCACGCATGCCAACGGCTGGGTGCGCGACACCGCCCAGCGACTCATCGTCGAATCCGCCGATGCCTCCGCGGTGCCCGCTTTGAAGGAGTTGCTGCAAAACGAAAGCCCCATCGCCCGCGAGCACGCGCTGTGGACACTCGACGGCCTCGCTGCCATCACGCCGGACCTCGTGAAGACCGCTCTCACCGACCCAAGCGAGCACGTCCGCGCCGCTGCGGTGCGTGTGGCACCTCGCGATTACGTTTTCGAGCTCGCCGCTGAAAAACATCCGCTCGTGCTCGCCAACCTCGCAATCAAAACGATCAACGAGGCCGCATTGGTCCCGCTGCTCGCCACGCACGGCAAAAACGCCCTCATCCGCGAAGCCGCCCTCACCGGCCTGCGCGGCAAAGAAGCCGCGTTTGCCAAAACACTCGCCCAAACGCCTTCGGATGGCTCCAAGGCCGTCATCGGCGCTTTGGCCGAATTGATCGCCCTCGCAGGAAAAGCCGGCCCCATCGCCGAAATGCTCGATCTCGCCTCCAACTCGCCCGAAAACCGCGACACCATCCTCAAAGGCCTCGCCAAGACCGACAGCAAATCGAAGACCGTGAAGCTCGTCTGGCTCGAAAAATCCCCACCGAAGCTCAAACTGCCCGCCGACCTCGAAAAACGCCTCGTCTGGCCCGGCAAACCCGGCGCACCGGCCCCGCCCGTCATCAAACCGCTCACCGAGACGCAGACTGCGCTGTTTGAAAAAGGCAAAACCATCTACGCCACGCTCTGCGCCGCCTGCCATCAGCCGCACGGCTTCGGTCTCGATGGCCTCGCGCCGCCGCTCGTCGATAGCGAATGGGTCCTCGGCAACACCGACGTGCTCGCCCGCATCGTCATGCACGGCCTCGCCGGCCCCGTGAAAGTCAGCGGCCGCACCTACAACCTCGCCATGCCGCCTTTGCCCCAACTCACCGATGAAGACATCGCCGGCGTGCTCA
>JBIKYB010000187.1:0-9782 GCA_044355475.1 Prosthecobacter sp. | reverse complement strand
AAAGCCGGGCGATCCGAGCAGCGGCCTCGTTTGGGGCGTCACGCCGATGCCTGAGGGCAAGGATGGCGACGGCGACCACCGCATCCAGGCCTACAACTTCCGCATGTGCAACACGGACGACGATTCCAATCGCGTCCCCTTCCCGAAGCCCGAAAACTACGACGAAAAGCAGTTCGAACTGCTGCTGCGCAACTGTGAGGCCGGTGATCCGCGTCATCCTTGGGCCCCCACACCGATGCCGAACCGCAAGACGGACACGAACAACAACTTCGCCTTCAGCACCGACATGATCGGCATGAACTACGACTACCCAGATGGCGACTACGCGACCCGTGCGAAGATTTGGAAAGCGCATGAAGACTATCAAAAAGGCCTCATGTGGACTTTGGCGAATCATCCCCGCGTGCCGGAGAAAATCCGCGCCTACTACTCGCAATGGGGCCTGGCGAAGGATGAGTTCACCGACAACGGGAACTGGCCGCGCCAGATGTATGTGCGCGAAGCCCGCCGCCTGATTGGCGGTTACGTCATGAGCGAGCAGAACTGCAAACGCCGCGTCATCGTCGAAGACAGCGTCGGCATGGGTGCCTACAACATGGATAGCCACCACACGCAGCGCTACGTCACAGCGGAGGGCTTTGCCCGCAACGAGGGCGACATCCAGATCGGCGTGCACCCGTATCCGATCAGCTACCGCAGCATCACGCCGAAGGCCGAGCAATGCACGAACCTGCTCGTGCCCGTGTGCCTCAGTGCCAGCCACATTTCGTATGGCAGCATCCGCATGGAGCCCGTCTTCATGGTCATGGGTCAAAGCGCCGCCACCGCCGCCGTGCTCGCCATCGAAAACGGCGTCGATCTGCAAAAGCTCGACTACGCGAAGCTCAAAGAGAAGCTCCTCGCCGATGGCCAGATGCTCGATTTCGAATCCCCGCCCACGCCCGAGCACGTCGCCTTCACCAAGGAGCAACTCGGCGGCATCGTCGTCGATGACAGCGAGGCCGATTTGACCGGTTTCAGCTCCGAAGGCCACACCACCCCCGGTTTCGTCGGCCAAGGCTATCGCCACGATGGCGACAGCCACAAAGGCGAGCAAAAGGCTCGCTTCACGCCCAATCTCCCCACCGCAGGCCAGTATCACGTCGCCATCGCCTACACCGCCCTCGCCAATCGCGCCGAAAAAGTCTCCGTCATCATCCACCACGCCGATGGCGAGAAAACGGTCATCGTGAATCAAAAGACGAAACCCGCCGAAAAGCACAACCTGATGCCTCTCGGCACCTTCCGCTTCGAGTCCGGCAAAACCGGCTGGCTTGAAATCCGCAACGAAGGCACCACCGGCCATGTGATCATCGACGCGGCGCAGTGGCTGGCGAAGTGAGAGTGATTGTTTAGTAAGGCATGAAGCTTTCGTCCGCGCGAGCAATCAAAAGATCGGATGGGGTCACGGGGATTGCGCCCCGTGACCCTTCCACACCACCGGACGTGCGGTTTTCCGCATCCGGCGGTTGATCCTTGCTCCCTTTACCGATTGGCCTTGGGTTTGGGCGCGGCTTGCCAGGGGATGATGAACCCATACTTCGTTAGCTTGGCGTTGCTGAGGGCTTGCTGCACGGTGGGATGCAGGGCCATAGGCCATGCTCCTCTGCCGCTGTAGCCTTGGCCCAAAGCTCGGCCTCTCACTCCGAGGCGTTTCATCGCGTTGATTCGACCCTTCGGTGTCTTCCACCTCAGCCAAAAGCATTTGCGCATGTGGCGGCGTATCCATCCGCTCAGGTCGGTGACTTCCCGCTGCCAGTCGGCCAGTCGGAAGTAGTTCCACCATCCTCGGATGTGTCTTTGCCATTGGTCGCGCAGTTGCTCGCTGGTGAGGCGTTGCCTAGCGTTCCACATCTGCCGGACTCGTTCCTTGAGTTTCTCGACGGCTTTGGGGCTGACGCCCACGCGTCCGTCTTCATGCACTCGGAACCCTAACAGACTGCTGCCTCCGCTTGGTCCGACTCCGCTTTTGTCTCGGTTGACTTCGAGTTTCAGATGCTTCTCGATCCACTCTACCACGCTTTCATAGATGCGCTCTGCACTGCGTTGGCTGCTGGCATAGATGGCGATGTCGTCCGCGTAACGGACGAAGCTCACCCCTCGCTTTTCGAGTTCTTTGTCCAGCGGGTGGAGGTAGATGTTGGCCAGCAGGGGGCTGATCGGCCCGCCTTGTGGCGTGCCTTTGCTCCGTTTGACTTTGCTGCCGTCGGCATTCTGCATGGGCGCGCGTAAATACGCGCCAATGAGTGCTCGCAGGCTCTTGTCCTCCACGTTGCTTCGCAGCAGGTGCATCAACTTGTCGTGATCGACTTGATCGAAGAGCCATAGCGTAGCGGAGACAGCCTGCCTGACTCTTTCAAAACAAGCAGGCCACTTCTTCAGGTCGATGTCCACCACCCATGTCTTGCCTTCCTTGACGTAGGCGGATGCGGCTTTCACCGCATCGTGCCCACTACGGTTCGGGCGGAAGCCATGGCTGTGGTCGCTGAAGTCCGCTTCCCACAGCGGACTTAGGACTTGATGGATGGCTTGCTGGATCAACCGATCCGTGATGTTGGGACTGGAGCGGAGCGACAGAGATGCGACGAAGGAGCACCCGGAGGGCGAGCGGGAAGGGTGGCGGGAGCGAGTCAATGCCAAGCTGACGCTCGCCTCCGTTGGCCTTGGGGATGCTCACCGCTCTGACGGTTCCGGGTTTATACTCCCCGGAGAGTAGTTTGGTGCGCATGGTTTCCCAATGCTCGCGCAGGTGCCTGGCGCTTTGCTCCATATCCATCTTGTCCACTCCGGGCGCTCCGTCGTTGGCTTTGACTGCCAACCACGCGGCCCGAAGATTTTCCACGGCCAACACTGCTGCCAGTGTGGCTCCCCTTGCTTCACCTTCGGCCATCTTCTGCCACCTCCTTCCTCCGTCCAAACGGGCTCGCCACCACACGGTCAGGGCGGCACGAGGGTCCACCTCGCTGCCCTTGTCCATTGCCGCTGGTAGCTGCCGTAGCTGCCGCTCCAGGGGCATTTCGTGGGACTCCTCGCCCTCTTTGATCGGGTCCGTCGGTTGACGGCTTTCTCTGGTTCTTCGAACCTTCGCGCCAACCGCTTTCACGGCCTTCTTCGCTATTACGGCCTCTGCTGACTCCTGACCGCTTCTCTGCGTCCAGGCCTCCCCGGTAAGGTGCATGAACTTTCGGCCCGTGCCGCGTGGTTGCTGTCGCTACGCTCCACCCTTCGGGCAGCCTATGGCTGGCTATCTCCGTTGCGCTCCGGTTCTACCCGATGTGTCTTTCGGTGACAGTTGGATTTCGCGTTCTCTCGCACGCTCATCGCACACATCGCGGCCTCTACGCCAGTTCGTCTTCCTACGGTCGTGCCTTTGCTACAGATTTCTTTCGTGCTGACTGCCTCGCGGCACCCGCCTTGTCTTTCACTTCGGTTGTTGTCACTAGCTCCGTGCAATACGTTTCAATTGATTAGTTCATGCCCATGCCGGGCACACGAGCGTGGGCCTCCGAGCCCGCAGACTGTCTTTCGCGTCCTCGCGGAAAACCGTCCGCAAAAATCTCGCCAACCAGCTTGACCACAGAGGACCGATGAATGCGCAGGGACGGACTTCAGCGGGACGCTGAAGCCGGGACGCGTGCGCTCCATCAACATTCTGTGGCGCAGAACGCCACGATCTTTGATGGCGGGTTGTTTTGAAATGCCTCGGTGATGTGCTATTGAGTCGCCCCCCCAACCAGGCTTTTCGTCACTGAGAAGCCATAAAAAAAACACCCTTCATGAGGCTTCAGCCACTCTTTCGGCAGCATCGTCGTCTTTTTTCCAGATTCCATCCCCTTCCTCTGCTGCAAGCAGCCCTGTGTCTGCTGTGCATCACCGTAAAAACGGCCCAGGCAGCAGACGCGGCCTGGGTGGGTGGAATCGGCACGCAAAACTGGTCGGATGGCGCGAACTGGAATCCTGCAGCGGCCCCTGGCGCGATCTCCGGCACGACGAACGCGAACATCGCCACGTTCAACACGGGCCTGGGCGCGACGACGATCACCGTGGATGCCGGGCGCAACTTGAGGAGCCTCGTGTTTGCCACGGGCGCGGCGGGCAGCTTCACGATTGGCAGCGCGGGCACCAACGCGGGTGAAACGCTGCACCTGAGCAGCGGCGGCACCGTGGTGATGAACTCCGGCATCACCGCGCCGGTCACAGTCAACGCGCCCATCGTCGTGCACCCCACCAGCGGCACGGGCACCGGCACCTACACCTTTGCCAACAACGCCACCTCCGCGAATGATGACGCCAATGCCCACAAAATGATCATCAACGGCAATGTCAGCGGGGGGATGACGTCCAACACGATCACTCTCAATTTCAATGCCACCTCAGGCAACCGCAGCAATGACGCCTCGGCCAATGTGATGAACGGGCTGATCTCGAACGGCCAAGCCGCCCAGGTCGCCGTGGCGGTAGCGGGTGTGACCGGCGGGCAGCGCGGTGTGTGGCGCTTCAACAACAATAACAACAGCTACACGGGTGCCACGTCCGTGAGCAATGGCACACTGATCTTCACGAGCATCGCCAACAGCGGTGTGAACAGTGCTATCGGCGCTGGCAGCACCCTGAACGTAGGCAGCAGCTCGCATGTGAAATATGTGGGCGGTGCCGCAAGCACCGACCGCGCCATCACCGGCAACGGCCTGTTTTACAACAATGGCAGCGGTGCCCTGACCCTGAACAGCACAATTGCGGCGGGGCTGACTTTCCGTGGCGGTCAAAGTTTTGTGATCAACGGGCTGATCTCCGGCAACAGCGGAGTTTCGCGGACCGACGGCGGCACGGTGTTCCTCAACAACAACGCCAACTCCTTCGTGGGGGATGTCTCGATCTCCGACGGCGCGTTCAGAGCGGGCACCCTTTTCAACAACGGCACGAACTCGGCGGTCGGCAACACCGGCAGGATATTCCTCGGCCAAGGCAGCACCACCATCGGACGTTTTGAATACAGCGGCATGACGACGAGCACAAACCGCCTCATCGTCATGCGCAATGACGCCGTAGGGAACACCGGACGCGGTGTGATCGAGGTCTTGACCGCCGGAGAAACGCTGACCCTCACCGCAGGCGTGCGCAACAACAGTGGCACAACGGCCAATGTGGCCGAACTGACCCTGCGAGGCGCTGGCAACGGCGAGATTCAAGGCCAGATCGGCGGCACCACAGGCAACGCGGCCGCCTTGACAAGCCTTCAGATCATCAAAACAGGCACCGGCACCTGGACTCTCTCCGGGGCGAACACATACACGCGGCTGACCACGGTCAGCGCAGGCATCTTCAACATAAGGCACAGCAGCGCGCTGGGCGCGGTGCTTTCCAATGAAGCGATTCCTTCCGCCGCCAATGCGGGCACCACGGTGGCGAGTGGCGCGACCTTGCAGCTTCAAAACAACATCAGCGTGGGCGCGGAGACGCTGTCCCTCGCCGGAAACGGGGCCAGCGGCCAGAACGGAGCGCTGGTCAATGTCAGCGGGACCAACAGCTTCGCGGGAGCCATCACCCTGACGGCCGATTCCACCCTCGCCTCCGACAGCGGTCGTTTGAATCTAACCAGCACTGGCGCTGTGGCAGGTTCTGGCGGCAATCGCAGCTTGGCACTGACCGGCACGGGAGATGGCAGCCTCGCGGGCAGCCTTGCAGCCACCATCACCACGCTGACAAAGAATGGCACCGGCCTCTGGACTCTTTCCGGCACAAATGTCCACACCGGAGCCACCACGGTGAACGCCGGCACGCTCAACGTCACCGGCACGCTCGGCGCGGGCAATGTCAGCGTGAACAACAGCGCCACCTTTGCGCATGCAGGCTCGCTGGCGGGTGCACTGACGGTTGCAAGCGGTGCGACGCTCATCATTGGCGATGCGGAAACCGCCGGCAGCACCGGCACCCTGACCGTGGGCGGCAATCTCACGCTGAACAGCACCTCCGTGCTGCGCTTTGACCTGGGCACTAGCAGTGACCTCATCCAGGCCAATGGCGGCACGATCATTCTGGACGGCGTCGTCAGCATCACCGCAGGCGCGGGTTTCAGCGCAGGCACCTACAAGCTCATCGACTACACGGGCACGCTGACGGACAACGGACTCATCAGCCAGATGCTGGCCGGATACGACCTCACCATCACCGTGGACACGGTGAACCAGGATGTGAACCTCGTCGCCACGGGCATCAACGCGCAATACTGGGACGGCACGGACACTGCCGCCGACGGCCTCGTCGATGGCGGCAACGGCGTGTGGACCAACGCTGCCACGAACTGGACCCTGGCCGACGGCAGCAACAACGCGAGCTGGGCAGCCTCGGTGGAAAAAATCGCCATCTTCGGCGGAGCGACTGGCGGCACCATGCAGGTGCAGGACAGCGTGGCGGTAAACGGGCTGCAATTCGCCAAAAGCTACGCGCTGACCAACTCTGGCGGGCAGATTCAGGTCACCAGCGCCGCGACCGAGCTGCGCGTGGACCCCACGGTCACGGCCACCATCGCCACGCCTGTCACCGGCGTGGGCGGCATCAACAAAACCGGTGAAGGCACCCTCGTCTTCACCGCCGCCGCAGGATCAAACACCTATTCCGGCACCACCTTGATCAGCGCGGGTGTTTTGAAGATCGGCGCGACGAACACGCTGCCCACGAGCACAGCGGTGACAGTCGGCTCAGGCGCGTTCACCGCACATCTGGACCTCAGCGAGGCCAGCCAGCAGATCGCCAGCCTGCAAGTTGCCTCTAACAACGCCAACTTCGACAGCACCGTCACCATCGGCGCGGGCCAGACGCTGACCGTCAATGGCACGGGTGGTTTGCGCATCGGGATCGCCAACACCGTCAAGACGCAGACACGCGCCATCTTCACCGGCCCAGGCTCACTGGTAGTGGACAACATCTCCGCCATCTTTGAATCCGGCCTGCAAACCGCCACGTCACTGATCGACGGTGCCACATCTCCATTCGACTCGGCAGCGAACTCTAACACGGTCACCTCTGACTTCTCTGGACTTGGCTCCTTCAGCGCAAACGTGAACGAGTTCCGCGTCGCGCAGGGTCTGAACGTGAACAGCACGCTCACGCTCTCCAACACCAGCAACACGATCACCGCCAACACCGTCAATGTCGCCAACAGCGGCACCTGGAACTCTGGCACGGGCACGATGATCCTCGGCTCTGGTGCCAACACCATCGCCGCCAACGCACTCTTCATCGGCGTAGGGAAAGGCGTGGGCACCCTTAGATTTGCCAGCCAGACCGCAGGCAGCCCGGGCACCGTCGTCATCGGCGGCAAGACCACCGCCAAAATCAACATCACGGTCGGCAGTTCACTGAACACCAGCACCGGCGCTGTTCCTACCGGCACGCTCGACCTGCGCGGTCACACGGCCACTGTCACTGCCGGGAGTCTGATCATTGGCAAACGCAGCAGCAGCGGCGGTGGCGGCACGATTGGCACGGTGTATTTCGACGGCGGTGCTTTCACCGCAGACACCGTGGAAATCGGCACGATGAGTGGCAACGCAGGCTCCACCTCCCCCGGTCCCACGGCCAGCGGCCAGTTGATCATCAGCGGCGGCACTTTCACGGTGAACTCGGGTGGTAGCTTCACCCTGGCGACTTACGCGAACACCAACACCTTTGGCATCGCCTCCGGCACGCTCACCCTCACCGGCGGCACGCTGATCACCAACGTGGACATCCTCGAAGGCGGCGGTGCCGACTCGACCCTCACCAACACCGTCAGCACGATCAATCTGAACGGTGGCACGCTCGACATGACCGGCCACCACATCGGCAGTGCCACCAACACCATCAACAACCTCACGCTCGCCGCCGGCACGCTCAAGGACGTGGGCGAGATCAACGGCGGCACCGCCATCACCAAAACAACGACGGGCACGCTCATCCTTCAGGGGGACAGTGGTTACAGCGGCACCACGAGTGTCTCGGCGGGCACCTTGCTCGTCAGCAACAATCCTTCCGGCACAGGCTCCGCCACAGGTTTCAATGATGTCAGCGTTAACTCTGGAGCCACCTTCGGCGGCAACGGCCGTGTCGCAGGCAATGTCACGCTTGTCGCAGGAGCCAGCCTCGCCCCAGGCGGCAATGCCACGAGCATCGCCGCCAATGCCACGGGCTTGAGCACCGACACCGGCACCCTGAGCATTGCGGGCAATCTCGACGTGGTTGCCTCTTCCACTTTGGCCTTCCAGGTGACCACTGCTGGCACCCATGGCCTCACCGCCACCTTTGATCCTGTCACGAACCGTCTCAGCAGTGTCAGCGGCACCTCCACCGATGGCGGCAACGACCATCTCATCGTCAGCGGCACTTTCGGCCTGGACGCGACATCCGCCATCACCGTCACCCTCAGCAGTGGCTTCACGGGCGGTTATCAGTCCGTGTTTGATCTCATCGACTGGTCCGGCGCAGGAATCACCTTGGCTTATTATGACGATGGCGATAGCATCCGCGCCGGAGGCAGTGTTGAAAACGCTCTCTTCGCCCTGGATCTGCCGGATCTCACGGCCTTGAACTCAAGCTGGTTCTGGGACGTCAGCCAATTCGGCAGCACCGGCGTCATCGCCATCGTGCCAGAACCCGGACGCGGCATCCTGCTACTCGCCGGACTCGCCACGCTCATTCTGCGACGCAGAAGCAGGCGATGAAACGGCGAATGACTTGACCGTGCGGTGCCTTGACCGTTGACTGCCGCGCTTGCACTCCGAAATCAAGACCCTCCAGCTCAATGAGCCCTTCCGCATCGCCCACGGCACTTCGGCCACACGGCAGGTGCTGCGTGTCTCGGATGGGACACACGTCACCGAGGCACCGTTCGTGCCTTACTACGGCGAAGATCCGGCGCAGACCCTCGCCATTCTGAACCAGACCGTGCTGCCGGAAAAACTGCCGCGCAGCGCCGCTCTGGCGCTCAATCTTCTCCGCCACGACATCATCGGCCACGCCACCGGCCAGAAGCTCTCGGCGCATGCGCTGGCCAAACTGGGGCCGCCCAATCGTGCCGCGCCGCCCGGCTGCCGCTCCTTCAGCATTCCTGACGACCTCGATGTGTTCGCTGACAAAATCCGCGACATCTCACAGCAGTTCAGCGTTCTCAAACTCAAGCTCGGCTCCGGCGATCTCGGACTCGACCTCGCCACGGTTTCCGTCGCCCGTTACGCCGCGCCCGAGGCCGCGCTCATCCTCGATGTGAACGGCGGCTGGGGCATGCACGAGGCCGCGCTACTGATCGAAAAGCTGTCGCATTACTCCCCTGCCCTCATCGAGCAGCCGATTCATCATCGCCATGGCATCGAGGCCTGGGAGGAGCTCCGCGCCAGCATCCCCGGCAACTCGCCGCCCCTCTTTGCCGACGAAAGCGTGCAAACCGCAGCCGATGTGCCCGCGCTCGCGCCCTTCATCGACGGCGTGAACATCAAGCTGCTCAAATGCGGCAGCTTCGACGCCGCCGTGGCCATGATCGCCACAGCGCGTGAGCACAGCCTGCAAATCCTGCTCGGCTGCATGATCGAGACCAGCCTCGGCACCACCGCCGCCGCCCACCTCGCCCCCTGGGCCGACTGGATCGACCTCGACGGCCATTTCTACGTCGCCAACGACGACTTCACCGGCATCGAGTATGATGAAACCGGCCAACTCCTCATGCCCGACCGCCCCGGCATCGGAGCCATCCCCCGATGAACGCATCTCTT
>JBIKYB010000569.1:0-2608 GCA_044355475.1 Prosthecobacter sp. | reverse complement strand
ATCAGCCCGAAGTAATCGCTGCCGCGCATCAGCATGCGCATGACCTCGTGCGGGTTGAAGTTCGTCCAATCGGAGAGCACGAGCACCTGCTCGCGATCTGCCTTCACCGGCTCGCCGCCACGTGGCAGCACCACGATGCTGCCAAACACGCCGTTCTGCTCCTGAAGGTGCGCGTGCGAGTGATACCAGTAGGTGCCGCTATGCCGCAGCTCGAAGCCAAACGTGTGCGTCGCACCCGGCTGAATGGGCGGCGTGGTGATGTGAGGCACGCCATCCTGCTCGTTCGGCAGCAGCAGCCCATGCCAGTGTGTCGAGGTCGTCTCGTGCTTGAGCCGGTTGTGAACACGAATGCGGGCGAAGTCGCCCTCGCGAAATCGCAGCGTCGGCCCTGGGATGCCGCCATTGATGGTGAAGCCACGCACCGCCTTGCCCGCCGGGTTCACGGTTTGCTCGGCAATGGTGAGATCATACTCCACCACCTTCTGACCGACAGCGGGTTTCGGAATTTTACAGTCGTCACAGGCCAGAGCGGCCACGGAAGGCCCGAACAGGGCGAGAAAAAGAAAGCGTTTCATGAGAATCGAGTCGTTGAGGTTCATTGAACCACGCCCATGTGCGCAAATGTCCCTCAGGGACCGCGAGGCGCGGGCATAATGCGTCCGTCAGAGACACCGAATCAGATCAGAAACGAGCAGAACAACACCGGCAGCAGGACGTGCAGCCCTTTGGGCAACTCAATCTCGCCCATGTGCGCTTGAGCCTTCGGCTGAGTCATCACAGGCCGCGTTGCGGACCGCACCTCTTCAAAAGACATCCAAACCACCTGTGGTAGCCGCTCACGAGCACTCGCTGGCGGCACACTCGCCG
Organism: Prosthecobacter sp.; assembly: GCA_044355475.1. Classification (GTDB taxonomy): domain Bacteria; phylum Verrucomicrobiota; class Verrucomicrobiia; order Verrucomicrobiales; family Verrucomicrobiaceae; genus Prosthecobacter. Next base: position 1,741 of record JBIKYB010000569.1, on the reverse strand, counting down.
GTTCGGCAGGTGCGGAAGGCTCCGCACAGCCACACGCGCTGATTTCAGCCACTGCCAACGAGGCGCAGCAACTCATGCCGCAAGCCACTGGCCCATCGACTCGACTCATCGCTTGCGCAGGCCAGCTCTGTGCCAGCAGTGCGAGTAAGAAGAGGATGGAGCGAAGCAAAGTCATGGATTCGTCAACGCAGACGCATGGTTGGATGAATGGTTACGCCAAAAATTCCCCCAAGGCTTCTCCTTTCTCGCCAGCCTCTGGTTTGGATGGCTGCATGACTGGTGAATCAGCCGCCAATTTCGGCGAGCACAAACGACATGAAGGCAGTCATGCCCTTTTCCAATTCATCCAAAAAAACGAAATGGTTTGGCTGAAACGCGAACCGCCAGTTTTGCCGTTTTCGCTCCGACCATCGCACTTCCAGCCGCAACTTCTCGCACCCCTGCGAATCCTGCCGTGCACCCGTTTATCGTGAGCGTGTCTGGTCCGGCCATGATCGCCGCCGCCATGCCTGAAGTGCCTCTCCAATCCAACTTTCAGCACTCAGGAGCATGAGCGGGAGGAATCACGGCCGTCTGGTTATTTCATGCGCAAGTCCCGCTGCCTCCAGCACCGAAACCAAATCCGGCGGCAGCGGCGCATGGACACTCAGCATCTGGCCGGAGGCGGGGTGTTTGAGGCGCAATTCGTGTGCGTGCAGGAACAAACGGCGTGCGCCAATGCTTTGCCGAAGCTTGCGGTTCAGATCGAAGGAGCCATACACATCGTCGCCCACGAGCGGCAGCCGCCGTGAGGCTGCCTGGACGCGGATTTGATGCGTCTTGCCGGTGATCAGCTCGATCTCGACAAGCGAAAGGCGCTGCGCTGCCGAATACTCCAGCAAGCGATAACGAGCTTCAGCGTTCGGACGCGGGCCATGGCGCACGCTGGTGCGCACCTGATGGCGCTCGTGCGCTGTGATGAGGTGATCCAACCAGACGCCTTCAGGTTTGAGGCCACCACCGGCGCAGAGCGCGAGGTAGTTTTTTCGCACGGTCTCGGCTTCAAAGGCCTCACGGCAGGTAGCGGCGGTTTTTTCGTCCTTCGCGGCCAGCAGCACGCCAGAGGTGTCTTGATCGAGGCGATGGATGAGCCAGACTTTTCCAGCAGAGCTGCTGAAACATCGGCTGTCCGCATCGTAGCGACCCTCAAAGGCCGCAGCCTGCGGTTTGGCGCTCTTTGGGTTCGGGTGTGAGAGCACGCCGTGCGGTTTGTTTACCACGAGGAGGAAACGATCCTCGTGCAGAATCTCGCAGCACGTCATGGCGGGGTGGGAACTCATCTCGGCTGATATTTTTTCCCGAGATAGTCCTCAAGCGCAGCGCTCCAGGGGCGGATCTCGATGTCGAGGAGGCTTTGCAGCCGCTGGTTGCTCATCACCGTGCTCAAAGGCCGAGCTGCTTTGAGTTGCGTGAGTTCGGCGAGCTTGATGGGCCTGACGCGGGCCGTTTGGACCGGAATGCCAAGGGATTCAGCGAAAGCAAGGGTCTGCTCGGCCCATGAATGCCATGAGGCCATGCCGCTGTTGCATAGATGCAGCACTCCGCTGGCTGACTTGTGCAGCAGGCGTTCAACCCACTCGCAAACATCCTGAGTGCTGGTGGGCGCGGAAATTTTGTCTGCCACGGCGGTCAGATCAGCGCTTTCCAAAGCGCGCTCGATCATCTGATCGGGGTGGCTCGGTTTGTCCGGGCCAAAGAGCCA
>JBIKYB010000186.1:0-9792 GCA_044355475.1 Prosthecobacter sp. | reverse complement strand
CACGCCGAAGCACATGGCCTACATCAAGATCGCCGAAGGCTGCAACCACCCTTGCTCCTTCTGCATCATCCCGCGCATTCGTGGCCGCCACCGCAGCCGCACGCAGGAGAGCATCATCAAGGAAGCACGTCAGCTCGTCGCCAGCGGTGTGAAGGAGATCAATCTCATCTCCCAGGACACCACCTACTTCGGCATGGACAAGTGGACTGAGGAACGCCCGAAGCCGCGCAGTGGCGTTGATTCCACCAAGGGCGAGTCGCTTTCCACGCTCATCCGTGAGTTAAACAAGATCGAGGGCGACTTCTGGATTCGCCTGCTCTACACGCACCCGGCGCATTGGAGCGATGACCTCATCCAAGCCATCGCAGAATCGCCCAAAGTCGCCCGTTACATCGACATGCCGCTGCAGCACATCAGCGACCACATGCTCAGCCTCATGAAGCGCGAGACCGATGGCGCTTACATCCGCGACCTCATCAAGCGCATCCGCGCCGGCATCCCCGGCATCGCCATCCGCACCACCTTTATCGTCGGCTTTCCCGGCGAGACTGAGGCCGACTTCAACGAGCTGCTCCAGTTCATCGAAGACACCAAGTTCGAGCGTGCCGGTGTCTTCAATTACTCCCGTGAGGAAGACACCCGCGCCGCCAAGATGGAGGATCAAATCCATCACATGACCCGCAAAGCCCGGTGGAACGAGGCCATGCGCGCCATTCAGCGCAGCATCGAAGGCTTCAACGTCAGCCAGGTCGGTCGCAAGATGCGTGTCCTGGTCGAAGAACCCGGCGTCGCCCGCAGTGAAATGGACGCTCCTGACATCGACACCACTGTCTTCGTGAACAAAAAGCTTCCCGTTGGCAGCTTCGCTGATGTCACCGTCAAAGAATGGCGCGGCTACGATCTCGTGGCCGCCTGATGGCGGATTTACGACTGCCCAAGCCTGTGAGCAGGAACGAGCTGCCACAGGCCGACCACATGCTCCCAGCGCCGGATTCCGGTGTCGATGAGGAAAATCATGAGCAGCAGCACGAGCAGAGGCGGCCAGAGTTCCTCGTGCTGGATGGCCTTCGTCGTCTCCAGATTGGGCACACGGCCTGCGTCGGTCAAAAACTCGCCGCCAGTGATTTTCACGGCTTCTTGGAGCAGCGCCTCATTCACCGTGCCGAGGCTGGCTTCGGACGAAGGATTGTGAACGAGGCCGGTGGTGACCATTTCGGCCCCGGACTGGGCGCGGATGAGGTAAACGCCCGCCTGCGTCGGTTGGAAGCTGCTTTCATAGGTGCCGGGGGCGCTTTGACGCAGCGTGAGCTTCTGCACCGGCTTCATCGCCGCGCCGAGCGCGTCAGCGGCCACATGAAACACCTCGGCCTCGACGACCGCGTTGTTCGCACGCGTGCCCGCATCGGCCAGCAGATCGACGCTGACGCGGGCATCATCACCTTCGAGTTGGGTGGACAAATCCATGAGCCGTCCCTGCGGTGCGCGGGCGGTTTCGCGCAAAACTTGTGACCAGAATCGGCCATAACCGTTCCAGCGAGCGATCCACAGCGACGCCCAGCGGCTTTTGGCATCGGAAGTGAACGCGGTGGCTTTGCCGAGGCCGAAACGCCAGTGCGCGAGCAGCGGATCGCCGGATTCTGTGACGAGCGGCACCTGGGCCGAGGTGCGACGCGTTGTCTTCACATAACCGAGCAGCGGTGGTGAGTCCCACTTCTCGAATCCGGCCAGGATCGGCTGCTTCTCCTTCAACTCCGGCGTGAACGGCTCCTCCCGGATCATGCGGCCCGTGTGCATGAGCGTGTCCTGCGTGAAGATGCGCGTGATGCCACTGGCATCGAGCGTGTTGTAGCTCTGCCCAGCGCCGCTGGAGGCGATGGCCTGCAACAATGCCACATGCGAGCCTTCGCCGATCGCCACGGTGGAAATCGTCATGCCTTCACCTCGGCACTGCGTGGCGAGCTGTTCGTAGCCTGCGCCTGCCGTCTGGCCGTCGGTGAGGATGATCATGTGCTTCACGCGCGCTTTCGCCCGCAGCAATGCCTCGCGAGCAAGCTGGAACGCAGGCTGCAAGTTCGTGCCGCCACCGGAGGCCACAGCGGCGATCTGCCCCGAGACCGCATTCGTCGAGGTGAGTCGCGTCATCGGCGCGACGACATGCGCCTCCGAATCAAAGGCCCACACGCCGAGTGAATCGTTGTGCCCCAGCACTTCCGCCGTCGCAATCGCCGCGCTTTTGGCCATTTCGAGTTTCTCACCGGCCATGGAGCCGGAACGGTCGAGCACGATGGCGACAGCGGCACTCTGCTTTTCTTCTTCATCCGGCGCTTTGAGCCGCACTGGCAGCACTTCCTCAATCGGCGTGCGATAATAACCTCCGACACCGAACGAACCCGGCCCGCCGAGCATCACGAGGCCGCCGCCGAGTTTATCGACGTAATCACGCAGCGCGTTCATGAGCGGATCGCCGAGCTGATGCGCGGGCACATCGGAGAGAATGACGCCGTCGTAACCGTTGAGCTGGTCAAAGGTGATCGCCAGATTGCCCGGCTGGCGCAGATCAAGTTCGATGCCCTCCTTTTCCATCGCCTGCATCAAGTAGCGTGCCTCGCTGGCATCGGACTCGATGTAGAGTAGCCGCAAACGTCCGCGCACATCCACGATGGCGAGGGCGCTGTCGTTTCCAGGCAGCGTGTCGCCGCGCACGCCTTCAAGCACGGCACGGTATTGAAACGTGTTCCGCGTCGAGGGCGTGCGCGTGAAGGTGATCTCCTGCGTCGCGCCCGGTTTGAGCGTGACGGGCCGCTTTTCGACCTCGATGCCGTTTTCGTAGAGCTTCAGCGTGCCGCTGCCTTCGATGGTGCTTTCAAACACGGCCTTCAGGCTCAAACTCGCGCCTTCAAACAAACGTGTGCGGTTCGGCGTGAGCGCGATCAGACGCGCATCCGGTCGGCGCGGGCCGGAAACCGGCAGCGCGTGCAGCTTGATGCCCGAAACCGCCGCCTCGCGGGCTGCGGTGAGCAAGCTGCCGCGAGTCTCGTGCCCGTCGCCAACAATGAGAATGTTGCGGCTCACTCCAGGAGGAAACATGGCCTCCGCATACTCAATGGCAGCCGCGTAATGGCTATCGCCGCCGTTTTTCCTCTGCCATTCCGCCTGCATGGCTGGAGTGCTGCCTTCGGGCAGAAGTTCCGGCTGCGAGCCGAGTTGCACGACGAACGAATCAATCCCGCTACCGAGCGCCGAGCGCACACGCGCCGCTTCAGCGAGGGATTTCGTCAAACCTTCCGCGCCCATGCTCTGACTGGCATCCACGATGATTCCTAGCGCCTTGCGACCTGTCTGCGTCACAAGCGCCGGACCTGCCAGCGCGGCGAGCGCCAGAATCACGCCGATGGCACGCACGACCAGCAGCAGCCGCTTCCGCAAACCGGACATCGGATGCGATGAGCGCGATTCGATCCACAGCAGCAACGCGACCGCAGGCAGGATGAGCAGGAGGAGTTTTGGTGATTCCCAGTCCAAGTGTGGGCGTCAGAAGTTAGAAGTGAGACGTTAGAAGAACTGCGTCATTTACAGCGCAGAGCGCAGCGTGGCGAGCAGCTTCTCGATGTCCTCTGCGGTGGTGTAGCCATGAACGGCGATGCGGATGCGGCCAACTTGGTGCATGACGTGGATGTTCTGGGCCAGCAGTGCCTCATTGATCGCTGCCGTGTTTTTGTGAAGGAAGGCGACGATGCCGCTGGAGCACTCGGGCTGCGCGGGTGCCAGCGGCGTGATGCCGAGTTCCTTCAGCCCCTCATGTACACGCGCGACGAGCGGATCGGCATGGGCGATGATTTGATCCATGCCCACGGCGTCAAGATAGCGCAGCGACGCGTTCAAGGCGTAGAGCGCGGCGAAGCTGGGCATGCCGACGGAAAAGCTGAGTGCGCCGGGCTTGATGCGGGCGCTTTCGAAGCGGTCGGCGTCGAAGGCGTTGGCGATGTGATACCAGCCACCGGCGCTGGTGGTGAGGCGAGCGGCGGATTTTTTCGGGATGCCGATGACACCGCCGCCGTGGATGCCGAGCGTCCACTTGTGCGTGCTGGAAATCAAGATATCCGCGTCCTGGCAGTCGAGCGCGACACGACCGAGCGCCTGCGTGACATCGACGGAGAGGACAGCGTTCGGCGCGAGGCGGCGCACGAGGTCGCGCAGCGGCGCGAAGGCGATGCGGTGGCCGTTGTAGAAGCTCACGAGGCTGACCTGCACGAGCGCGGTGCGTTCATTGAGCAGCGAGGCTAGATCATCCAGGCTCAAAGCACCTCCGCGATTCTTCCAGAGATGTGAAACGGGGCGCGAAGCGGCTGGGGCGGTGAGCCAAGGCGTGGCACCAGCGGGGAAGTCGAGATCGGTAACGACGACTTCATCCTTGGGCGTGAGTTGGAGGGCGTTAGCGAGCAAGTTGTAAGCTTCGGAGCTGCAGGAGCAGAAGGAAACTTCATCTGTGGCGAGTCCGAGGTGCTTCGCGGTGATCTCGCGGCATTCCTCGACGCGGGGGAAGTGGAAATCGCGCCCGCGCATGCCGAGCGACTTGTGGTGCATGTATTCGGCCACGGCCTCATTCACACAGAGCGGCGGGATGCTCTCGGCGGCGGTGTTGAGGTAGTGGATGCCTTTGAGGCTGGGGAAATCGGCGGATGGGAACATGCGTGAGGTTTTACGGTGCGGTGTAGCGTGGCTTTCCAAAGCCGCGTGGATAGGGCGGCGCGTGGGTGTTTGGGGTGGCTCGTTCTCGGCTCTGGAGAGCCAAGCTACGAGTGCTCAGTTATCCCGTTTCAGTTCAGGCGCGCCCTCAGCCAGCTTGATCAAGGGTTCGCCGCCGAGATAGCCGAGGGAGATGAGAAACTCGTCCATTTTCTTCGCCGTCACTTGCATCCAAGGCTCGCGATTGAAAAAGCCATGCGGCATGTCAGTGGCAGACCACATCTCAGCACGCAGGCCGAGTTCGGTGGCTTTTTTCACATATTCATCACCTCCAACCTTGAGATCATCCGCGGTGCCGAAGAATAGGATGGCCGGAGGCGAGTCTTTGCTGACAAAGTTGTTCGGAGTGATGGCCTCGGCGGTGTCGATCGTGATCGGGCTGTTGCCGGTTGCACGTTGCTTGAACAGCGTGGCGATGTTCATCGCTGGATTGAACAGGACCATGGCGTTGGGCTTGGCGGAAATGGCTTTGTCATCGGATTCGGCATCGAAGGCTTTGACGAGCGCGGTGCAGGCCGCAAGATGCCCCCCAGCGGAACCTCCGGCGGCGATGACTTTGTCGGGATCGATGCCGAGTTCAGTCGAATGACCCCGCACCCAGCGGATGGCGCTTTTGGCATCCTCCACGGCTTTGTCGGGCGTGGTTTTGTGGATGTTCGCGATGCGGTAATCGGCACTGATGGCGATGATGCCTCGGCTAGCGAGGTATTCGGCCTGCGGGACGAATTGCAGGTAAGAGCCGCTTTTCCAGCCGCCGCCGAAAAAGAACACGATGCAGGGGCGCAGGGCCGCGATTTGGATTTCGCCTGCCGGTGAAAAGACGTGGAGCTTCAACTCGCCTTGCGGCGTGGTTTTATAGACGATGTCCTTCGTCGTGACCTCGGCATCGGTTAGTTGGATGGTAGCCTTGGTTTTCTGGGCCAGGGCGGGCATTGCGAAAGCGAGGAGGAGCGGGATGAGGAGGCGCATGCTTGGAATGGGAGTGCGGACGCCCTCGTTCGCCAGCGCTTTTTTCGGATGAGGGTGCCTTCGCTCATGCGTTGTGAAGCCACGAGTCTCAGCGCACCACCACCGCATGACCGACCGCGTCCTCGTAAACCCGGTGGAGCAAAAAAGTCTGCTGTGCGGCGAGCTTTTGCCCAAACTGCGCTAGGACGTAGAGTCCGAGGGCCAGCGCGACCATGATGGCAAAGACGACCAGACCCCAGGCCGTCTCACCGATGCACCACTGACATGCGCCGAAGATGCCGGAAAAAATGCCCGCCGTTCCGACGAGCAGGTAGGCATAAAGATAAGCGGACCAGACGTTTGTGTTCGGGCCGTAGGTGCCCTCGACATGAGTTTTCCCTGGTGTGTCGCTTTCTAGGCTCAAATTCAACTGCGGTGACCAACGATGCTGATCCGCCTCCGCGATGCGCAGCGTGAGATAGCCAGGGAAGCATTTCACCTCGCAGCGGTCGCCGTCGCTCTGCGCTTGGCGCACGATCCGATCCCGCACGTCTTCCATGCCAAGGTCGATGGTGTGTGAGAAGCGGGGCCTCAGACGAAAACTGCTCATGGTATCCTAAAAACGCCGCAAAGCGCGTGTCCTGTCTTGCATCCGATGCAGCTCACGGCCTCGGCAGGCCGAAGACGGCCCCGGTACTACCTTCCGCCGCTCACGTTCTTCAGGCCCGCCATGCCCTGGAGGATGCGGACCTTGCCACCGCGGGCGCGGGAGGCGATCTCGTCGAAGTGCGCTTGCATGGGGACGGTTTTTTCGTCCTTGCCGACGAAGAGCACGAAGTTGATCTGCGGCTTGGTCTTGTTCTGACTTGAGTAGATGGCGCGGATGGCGTTGATGACCTGCTTCTCACGCTCCTCCGCCTCAATGTTGGGACCGGGCTTGTGACGAACACTGATGTTTAGCTCGTTGACGACCTCATGGATGCTGCGGATGACGCGCTGGGGGATGCCCTTGGCCTTGCGCTTGTCATTCTCTTCCTTGAGCCAAGTCTGCGCTTTCACCACTGCTTCCTGCCACTCTTTTTCGTTTTTGTCCGTCCAGCGCATGTCCTTGAGGTATTCAGCCAGCTCTTCCTTCGTCTCGTAGCGCGCCATGTGGCGCCAGCCGCTGGTGATGATGAAGACGGTGTCCACATCGCTCTCAAGCGCATACTGGATGGCGAGCATGTAGCCCTGAAGCAGACGGCTGCGGATGGGCTCGATTTCCTGAGCGGCCTTGAGTTGAGGGTACTGGATGGCGGCGAGGCCGATCTTTTCAAACTCGCGGTTCACTGGGTAGAGCCAGTCACGGACTTTTTCGATGTTGGACGAGGTGGCGGGCACCAACTTCTCACTAAAGGCGGAGAGGTGGAAGTGGTCGAACATGAGGACGTTGTAGGAAGTGGAGACATCAAACTTGCCGATCATGTTGGCGATCTCCTGCTTCACGATCTCGTAGGCGGGGATGCCGCCCTTGGGGTCGGTGAGCATGTAGCGCTCTGCCTCGATGAGGAAGGCGATGCGACGGCCCTTGGACTTGATGCCGAAGAAGTTGACCTGCACGGTGCCCTTCGGCTGAAAAGCGACGGAAAAACTGGAGCCGAGGTCCGTGGTGGCGACTTCGGCGACGGCTTCGGTGGGCGCTTTGAAGTCAAAGTCCGGCAGCGACACCTCGGAGACGCCTGCTGCGGTCATCGCGGAGGTGGTGGGGCGTGCGACAGCGGCGGTGGCGGGCGTGGGCTGGGGTACAACGATTTTTTTCGTCTCCGGCTTCTCCTGCTCCTGCTCAGTGACGGCCGTGGCGGTGATCTCGGCCGACGGCGGCTCCGGCAGCACGATCACCAGCACGCCAAGGAGCAGAAACAGCGCCGCATGCACCAGGATGGCAGCGGCGGCGGCTGCGATCCTCGGACCGAAGAGATTGCGCTGCTTGGGACGGGCATCGATGATTTCATCCACAACGCCGGGAGCGGCAAAGAGAACGGGCTCGGCCAGGTCCGGGGCAGGCATGGCAGCAAGCACCGGGGTGGCGAAATCATCATCGTCCTCGTCCAAAACGGTCACGGCCACCTCCGCGTCAGGCGGTGGCATCGACCGCTGCCGCAAAGGGCGCACGTTGATCGGCACAGTCGCCTTCGAGGCGAAACTGGTGGTGTTGCCATCGATCCATTCCTTCAAATCCTGCGCTCCTGCTTCCAGCGAAGAGTCCAACTCTATCGCCACGAGGTAATGCTTTTCCGCCTCGTCGCCATCCCCCAGCGCACGGCAGGCTTCGGAGGCGATCAGGGCAGCCTGAGCGTTCATCTCGTCCAACTGCATGGCTTGGCTGGCGTATTGCAGGGCGATCTGCGGATTGATGGGCAGCAGGTGGCGTCCGGCCTGGATGAAGTGTTCCGATTCAACTGGGGCGGCAGGTGCCAGGGAGACAACCATGGCGGCCATGTCTGCTCTGCCTCCTGCTACCAAGGCATCGGCAAGGGCGAGGCGAGCCGCCCAGTTTTCAGGCTGATCCGTGACCTGCTGCTGGAGTTCGACAATGGAAGCTGACATGATTTCTGGGGGGTTACTCACATTCAACGGACTCGACATCCCAGGTGCAAGCTCAAAAACGCTGCGCATCATGGGCACCAATCGCCCATGAGCCTGTTTGACCGACTGATTTTGCACCTAGACAGCACTCCGCATTCTGGAGCCTGGAACATGGCTGTGGACCAAGCCTGGCTGGAGAGCGCTGACGCGCCCGTCCTGAGAGTGTACGACTGGGACCAGCCCACGGTGACGATTGGATACGCGCAGAACCTTGCCAAACTCGGCGAAACACTGCCCGGCTGGCCGGTGATGCGCCGCTGGACCGGGGGCGGAGTCGTTTTGCATGAGAATGACGAGACGTATTCCGTGATCGTGCCCGTAGGCCATGCCTGGGCAGAAACACGCCCGCTGGACAGCTACAGGCTCATTCACTCAGCCTTGGCGGATGGATTGAACGCCGCTGGGATGACAGGCTGCCGTCTCGCCGGGCCGGAAGACCTGATCGAGAACCCGTTCTGCTTTGTGGCACCCGCTTTGCACGATGTGGTGCGCGGATCAGTGAAAATCGCGGGCGCGGGCCAGCGGCGCGGCAAGCTGGGCCTGCTGCATCAAGGCAGCGTGCAGCAAGTGACGGTGCCGCTGAACTTTTGGCGCGGCTGGGCGGCGAATCTCGCCCAAGAAATCACTTTGGTCGAAGAACTGCCATCAGCCATCGCTCAGCGGGCGCAGGAACTCGTGGAGAAGCGTTACTCACTGATTATCTGGCTGAATGAACGGGAGGATGCACTGTCATGACACGCGTGTTTGTGTATGGCACGCTGAAACGTGGCGGTGAGAACCATGAATGGATCAAGTCGCAGACTTTTGTGGCTCCAGCACGGACCAAGCCGTTCTACCGCATGTTCGACCTTGGCGGCTATCCCGGCATGATTCGTTCAGAAGACGGCATCGCCATTGAAGGCGAGGTATGGGATGTGGACGATGTCGGCCTGACGCGTCTCGATGTGCTGGAAGACATCGAAGGTGGTGAATACGAGCGCGTGAAGATCGAGCTTCAGGGCGAGTTCGCCTCGCAGCTCGTGGAAGGCTATCTTTACCTGCGTGATGTGAGTGGGCGACGCGACGTGGGCGCGTGCTGGTAGCAATGTGGTCCGCACAGGGGATTGCCTTCGGCGCACTTCGCGAGGTGCGGACCACCTTCAGCTCGCGCCGAAGAAGCCGCCGAGTTTCCGAATGCGCGTCGGATGGCGCAGTTTGCGCAGCGCTTTGGCCTCAATCTGACGGATGCGCTCGCGCGTGACCTGAAATTGCTTGCCAACTTCTTCCAGCGTGCGGCCCGCGCCGTCGGCGAGGCCGAAGCGCTGCTCCAGCACCTCACGCTCGCGCGGATTGAGCGTGTCGAGCACATCGCGCAGTTTGTCACGCAGGAGGTGCATGGCGGTCAGCTCCATGGGGTTGCCGGCCTCCTTGTCCTCGATGAAATCGCCGAACTCGGTGTCGCCATCGCTCTCCCCGACCTTGGTCTGCATGGAC
>JBIKYB010000568.1:0-2615 GCA_044355475.1 Prosthecobacter sp. | reverse complement strand
CTGCACCCGCCCGGCTCCATCACTCTTCAAAACTATGGCCTCTTTGTTCATAGAGATCATAGCTTGTGAGCTTTGACCTCTATGACACCAGCAAGTTCATATGGTGCTGGCCGTGACGCTTACGGCCAATCACGCCAGAGTCTGGAGTTTCGCCTTAACCGCTTCAAAGTTGGGCAGATCTTTCGGCGTGGCTGTCTGCTCCGCGTATTGAATGACGCCATTCTTGTCGATGACGAAGGCGGCGCGGGCGGAGGTGTCACCAATGCCGGCTAGGCCGGGGAAGACCACATCATAGGCCTTGGTGGTTTCTTTGTTGAGGTCGCTCACGAGCGTGATGCCGATCTTTTCTTTTTGCGCCCAGGCTTCCTGCGCAAAGGGGCTGTCCACACTGATGCCGATGACGTCGGCGTTCAGATCACTGTAGGCGCTGAGACCGGCGGTGATGTCGCAGAGTTCCTGCGTGCAGACGCCGGTGAAAGCCAGCGGGAAGAACAGCAGGACGGTGTTTTTGCCGGCAGGGAGCGAGACATCGCTGAGGCCGGAGGCGTTTTTGGACTTGAGCGTGAAGCTGGGGGCTTTGGAGCCAACGGAGAGTGCCATAGAGGTGTTAGGTTTGTGGGTTGCGTTCAGGCCGACGGCCTGGAGTGATGCTACCAAGACCAGACTGCCCTTCTGGTCAATCTAACGTTGCACCCGCCTCTCAGGATGTCTCCACCCTTACGCCAGGGGCATGAGTTCCTTGATCGGCTCGCCAAACGGCAGGATCGGCATCGGGCGGCCTTGGAAATCATCGAAGGTGTCGTCGTAGTCGATGCCGAGGTGCTGATATACCGTCGCCCACAGGTCATTAGGGCTCATGGGGCGCTCGATGGGGAATTCGCCCCGCGGATTGGTGGCACCGATGACCTGGCCCGTTTGCATGCCACCGCCGGAGACGATGAAGGACATCGCGTTCGGCCAGTGATCGCGTCCAGGCTGCGTCACACCTGTTTGCGTGCCGATCTGCGTGTTGATCTTCGGCGTGCGGCCAAATTCGCCGGTAATGATCACAAGGACGTCTTTCTCGAGGCCACGTTGATGGATGTCTTCGATTAGCGCCGAAGCGGCTTGGTCATAGACGGGCATGCGCCAGCGGGCATCTTCATACATGTGGCAGTTCACCGCGTGGCTGTCCCAGTTGTAGCAGCAGTTCTTCGGGATGGCGGTGGAGAAGGGATTTTCCCACACCATCGTGACGAAACGGCAGCCAGCCTCGACGAGGCGGCGTGCCATGAGACCGCGCTGGCCGTAGGTGCTGTAGCCGTAGAGTTCGCGCAGTTTTGCGGGTTCCTGGCTCAGGTCGAAAGCATCCCTCACCGCTGGTGTGGTGAGCATGCCGAAAGCACGCTGGCTGAAGCTGTCCATCGCCTCCATCAGACCGCCGCGATCCATCTCGCGCCGAAGGTTGTCCATGCCCTTCAGCAGGTGCATGCGGTCATCGAGTCGGGATTCCATATCCGGCGTGAGGCCAATGTTTTCGACTTTGAAATCCTTCGCACTGGGATCGCCGACGACCATGAATGGTGACGCCGATGGTCCGAGGTAGGCCGCGCCGAGCGAAAACGTGTCGATGCCCTGCCGTCCACGATCCACTCCCGCGACGCACGTCGGCATCGCCTGTCCGGCACGGTGGAGTTTGCGACTGATGATTGACTGCACCGACGGCGCATCATTGACGAAACCGACGGGCGATGCAGGCAAGCGACCGGTGAGGAAACGCTTGTGACCACCGCCGTGATCGGCGAACTCGTGATGCACTGAGCGGATGATGTTGAACTTGTCCGCGATCTTCGCCTGGCGCGGGAACAGCTCGCAAATGTGCGTGCCGGGAACGTTCGTGCGGATGGGATTGAGCACGCCGCGATACTCGATGGGCGCATTGGGCTTCATGTCATAGCTTTCTAGCTGCGACATGCCACCCGGCAGCCAGACAAAGATCACCGACTTGTCCTTCAGCCGTTTTCCGGCGGTCTTCGCGATGGTTTCAGCACGCAACGTGTCGCTGAGCGACCATCCACTGAGGCCGAGCGTGCCCATCTGCAAAAAACTGCGGCGTGAGAGCGGGCCGGGGCAACGGATTGATGAGGATGCAAAAGACATGAACGTCGGGAATACGACTGCGTAGCGGGCAATCTCTCAGCATCGCTGAGATCACTTCAAGCTCAAGATAAACGCCTTCACGTCGGCGAACTCCTGGGGCTTCAAAATGAGGTTCATCGGCGGCATCGGGCTGATCGGTGTGGCGACGTAGCCTTCGGCGAGCTTGGCGTTGGGATTCACGAGGCTTTCGAGGATGTAGGCGGCGTCCTTGCGCGTGGCGATGCCGTCCAGCGCCGGACCGACGGCACTGCCCTGGCCTTTGAGGATGTGGCAGTTTTTGCAAGCGGCGACTGGATGGGTCCAAAAGATGTTCTCACCGCGTTTCACATCGCCGATGAGGTTCTTTTCATCCTCTTCGGCTTCCGGGATGAGTTCGCAGAGCTTCACGTCATCGAAATAGGTATCGCCTTTGCCGACGTGGAGGAGGTTGATGCTGGCTTTGGGGTGGTTCTTGCTGTTGAAGGTGACTTCCACTT
>JBIKYB010000185.1:0-9855 GCA_044355475.1 Prosthecobacter sp. | reverse complement strand
GAGCTGCCGGAGCAGACGATTGTCGGAAAATCACTGCCGAAGGCACGCGTGAAGCAACTCAAGACCGAGTTGGCGAAGCTCAACGCCGATGACAAGGCGCAGACTGAATTCATCGCCAAGGCGCAGACCGAGAAGCGCGACATCAGCGGCGAGTTCAACAAGCTGCTCGGCAACGCGCTGCGCATCCTCTGGACGCGCGGCGGCGTGGAGGGCGCGCTGGAGGCCGTGGATGACAAAGGCCGGGCTCTGCCGCTGTGCATGGGCGTGAAGGATGCGAAACGCATCACCGATTCGGCGCTCTACGAGCGCGGCGAGATCGCGCATCCTGGAAAGACCGTGCCGCGTGGCTTTCCGCGTGTGATGGATTTGAAGATCTCCATGCCGAAGGAACAAAGCGGCCGCCTGGAACTCGCGAAATGGCTCACCAGCCGCGAAAATCCGCTCACCGCCCGCGTGATAGTGAACCGCGTGTGGCGGCATCTGTTTGGCGCGGGTTTGGTGCGCACCGTCGATAACTTCGGCTTCAGTGGCGAGCGTCCGAGCCATCCCGAACTGCTCGATTACCTCGCGATCAAGTTCATGGACGGCGGTTGGTCGGTGAAGAAGCTGATCAAGGAGATCGTGATGTCGGAGACGTATCGTAGAACGAGTTTTCCAACTCGTTCTGAAACCGAGTTGGAAAACTCGGTTTACGTCGATCCCGACAACCGCCTCCTCTCGCACACCAACAAACGCCGTCTCGACGCGGAGGTGATTCGCGACTCGATGCTCGCCGTGTCTGGCTTGCTCGACACATCACGTCGTCCCGGATCGCTCGTGGCGGAGCTGGACGGGCAGTCAGTATCACTGATCGGCTTCAATACCAAGCTCCCACCCGATCTCGACGGCTCACATCGTCGCTCAATATATTTGCCGGTAGTCCGCGATCATCTGCCTGACGTGCTTGAGCAGTTTGATGTGGCGAATCCCAATCTGGTGACGGGTGATCGCGATGTGACGAACGTGCCGCTGCAAGGCTTGTACCTGCTCAACGGCTCCTTCGTGCAGGAAATGGCCGCCGCGCTCGCGAAACGCATTCAGTCGGCGCCCAATCAAATCGAACTCGCGTTCCAACTCTGCTTCAATCGTGCGCCAGACGCGAAGGAAATCGCCCTCGCCGAAAAATTCCTCCGAACCAAATCCACCGATGAGTCGAAGCTGCTGGCGGCCTTCTGCCAGTCCCTGCTGGCGAGCGCGGAGTTCCGATTTGCCGACTAAACACCATGGACACACCTCCCTTCTCACGTCGTCACATGCTGACCACGATGTCCTCCGGCATCGGCTGGCTTGCTTTCTCTGCCTTGGCGCAAGGCAAAGGCGGGCTGGCTTCAAAAACGCCGCATTTTGCCGCACGGGCGAAGCGTGTGATTTTTCTCACGATGCGCGGCGGGCCTTCGCATGTGGACTTGTTTGACTACAAGCCAGAACTCACGAAGCGCGATGGCAAAACAGCAAATTTGGGCCGTGATTCGGCAGGTGCGAAGCTCTTCGGTGCCGTGCATCCCTTCGGCCAATACGGACAATCGGGGCAGTGGATTACGACGCTGTATCCGAAGCTCGCCAAGCACGCGGACGACCTGTGCATCATCAATTCGATGAACACCGACTTGCCGAATCATGCGCAGGCATTTGTGCAGATGCACACGGGCAGTTTTCAGTTCGTGCGGCCTTCGGTGGGAGCGTGGTCGCTTTACGGACTGGGCACGGAAAACGAGAACCTGCCCGGCTTTATCACGCTGAATCCACCAGCAGACAACGGCGGTGCGCAGAACTACGGCAGCGCGTTTCTCCCCGCGATTTGCCAAGGCACGAAGATCGGCGGATCACAGCTTCCCGACCTGTATGCGGCACTGTTGAAGAAGGATGTGGCTCCGGGGCCGCCGATGAAGAACATCGAGAACAAAAATGTGCCGCGTGATCTCCAGCGCGCGCAGATCGATCTCATTCGCGGCCTGAACGAGCGCAAGATGGAGCGCGATGGTCATCATCCTGAGATCGAGGGCGCGATCGAGTCCTTTGAGCTCGCCTTTCGCATGCAGAGCGAGGTTCCCGACGTGCTCGACCTGCGTGGCGAGCCGGAGCACATCCTGAAGCTCTATGGCATCGGCCAGGGGAAGGATCAATTCGCGCGGCAGTGCCTGCTGGCGCGTCGTTTGGCCGAAGCGGGCGTGCGCTTCATCGAAATCGCCTCCGGCGTGCAGTGGGATCATCACAACCGCCTGCGCGAGCAGCTAGCGACGAACTGCGCCGCGACTGACCAGCCCATCGCGGCCTTGCTCACCGATTTGAAAGCACGCGGCATGCTCAAGGACACGCTCGTCGTGTGGGCGGGCGAGTTTGGCCGCACGCCCTATGCGCAGGCCGGAGACGGACGTGATCACAATCACAAAGGCTACTCGATCTGGATGGCCGGCGGCGGTGTGAAAGGCGGCCTGCGCTACGGCGCGACCGACGAGATCGGCTACAAAGCAGTGCTCAACCCCATGCACATCCACGACTGGCACGCGACGATGCTGCACCTGCTCGGCCTTGACCACACGAAGCTCACTTACAATTACGGCGGTCGGAATTTCCGCCTGACGAACGTCAGCGGCGAGGTGGCGAAGGGGGTCTTGGCGTAAGATTAAGATTGCGGCGTGATGAGGCGGAGCGGTAGTATCCGTCCGATTCAACGCTGACTCCCCTGCGTGGATGCTGTGGATTCAAACCTTTCAATACCATGCGCGACGGTTCCCCTGATGACGCCTCATCTGATGCCAAGCCACCGTCCCGTTGGGGAAACCTCTTGATTGGCCTGGTGCTGGGCTGCGTGATCGGCGCGGGGGCGTTGTATGTCACGAAGGTCGATCCTTCGCTGCTGTCGAAGGGGGCTTCAGTGGCTTCGTCGCCATCAACCGCCACCACGGATGATGAGGAGCCTGAAGTACCTGTGACGCACCAGGGGCTGCCGCGCACCTCTTTGGAAATCGGCACGCTGCCGCCGAATGAGCCGGTGCAGACGATCAAGATCACGCTGGGTGTTGGAACGGACGGAATGGCGTTGAGTGAGCCGGTGGATGTGCATCTGGGGCTTGGTTTTCCGCTGCGGCTTTATCCGCTCGGAGGCACGGAGCGGCAGCCATCCTTTGCGGCCTTTCCACATGCCACGTCGTTGGATCGCGGGACGAACGCCATCCAGCCGGGACAGATGGCCTCGTTTGAGTTTTCGGCCCAAGGCACGGACGCGGGCCTCGACGAGCTGCGCACCGCCGCGCAGTTGCTCGCGGAGGTGAAGTGTGGCGATTTGCAGCGCGTGGGTTTTGCCTCGCAGGGACGCAGCGCGTGGATTCTGGCTGGTTATCGCATCGAGGTGAACGGGAAGCTGTTCGCGGCGAATGGAACGGTGGATGCGAATCCGCAGATCAAGCTCATCGAAAGCCGGGAGAAGCTACAGCAGCTCATGCCCGCGTATCAGGCGCTGCAAAGCCAGACCGTGCTCAAGGAGGATGAAAAGACACGGCTCGCGGAGCTGCATGCGCAGGTGCGTGAGTTCAACGGCATCGTTTCCGGTGCTTCGCCGTGGTTTCTCGAGAATTCTCCGGCCAAGGTGGCTCCGGGCGCGGTCCGCCAGCTTCGTCTGACTTTGACGAGCGGTGCTGACAAGCAGCCTGGCACGCGCAATCCGCTCTACCTCCAGGCCGGGGCGAAGAAATTCCTGCTGACCTCCGAGAATGACCCGCTGCGCGACATGCCGGACGCGCAGGTGCTGGACATCGCGGGTTTTGACCTGCGGGAGAACTCGGTGAGCCTGGCCTCGCTGGTCCAGCCTGGAATCGGTATCATTGGCAGTGGCGCAAAGGCCGAGAGCGTGCCGGATCGTGCGAAGCTGGGGCGTGTGCTCATCGAGGCGGACGGCAGCGTGGTTTATGACAGCGACTTGAAGCCGGATGACAAACGTGTGCTGGGTGATCTCTGGCTGGCCCCAGCCGCTCATCTCGACGCAGGCGGCGCGGTGGTGCCAAACGCCCCTGCTCCGAATGTGGTGCCGCTTTGGAAGGCTGGCATGCCCGCGCTGGCCGGTGGTGTGCCGCCGCTGCCTGAGCCGCCGAAGCTCACACCCACGCCGTCTTTGACGTTGCCACCGCCGCCTCCCTTGCTGCCGCCAGTGCGCACGATTCTGCCGACGGGCCTGCCGCCACCGAATTCCCTCGGCTTGCTGCCGCTCTTGAACGCGCTGGCGAATCTGCTGAATCCGCTGCCACCGCCTGCCGCGCCGCTCATCAGCAATGTGCGCATCGCCCCGACGACGCCGATTGTGTGCAATGGGGACGCGGTGACGGTGAACTGGACGGCGGCGGGCAACACCGCGCAGATCGTCGCGTGGCGCGTGGATTTGTTCGGGGTGCTGCCGCATTTACCAGTGCCGTTGCAGCCCGGACCGCTGGCGACCATTTTAAACACACCCGCAGGGCCGATCACGCTCTCCGGTGGCAATGCGCGCATCACGCGGGTGATGCCGGCGATCTCGGCGGCGGGCATTCCGGCGGCGCAACTGCCCTACCTCTATGTGCAGCCGGTGGTCACGGCCTTGAACGCGGCCGGGCAGCCGATCACGGCGGCCACGGGCTCGCTGCTGCCTTTGTTTCCTACCGGCACGACGGTGGCCAACGTGGGCATGTGGCGCGGTCCTACGCTGCCACCGCTGTTGCCGGGGAACGCGCCCGCGCCGAGTTTTCAGGTCACGCCAGCCGCACCCGCCGTTCCGTTCAACTGGGCCGCCATGCGCACCGTTGATCCGCAGGCGGTGCAAAACGCCTGGCTGCTCAGCGCGGAGCAGCCCGCGCACTTTGGGCAAATTTTTGCCTCGCATGAAAACACGGCGGGTGTCGGCGGTTTGCTGCAACCGGCCTTCAACACCGCCATCCGTCCCACCAGCGGCGGCAGTGAGCAAATGACCGTGCGCTTCGAGGGCTTCGTGGCCGTGCCGCCCGCGCCCTTCAACACACTGCGTGCCGTGGCGCTCCTTGGTTTTATCGGTGGATCAAATCCGGCGACGACTGGCGTCGCCCTCACTCGTGCGGAACTCAGCGTCGGCCCTATTTTGCGAAATCGCGCCGGGAACATCTCGCCAGCGAGTCCTTTCCAGCCGCTCGTGACGGTTCAAACCGATGCCGGGCAATACAACCTCGCGAAGACCGCCGGTGGCGTGACGCAGCCGATGGCGCTCGTCGATATTCCGCTGCGCATCACCCGCGCCCGCACGAACAACATGGCCGGTTACGGCCTCAGCACCGTGAATGCCGCCGCTTACACGCCGCCCGCCCCCCTGACCCCGGCGAATCTCGCCGCGCTGAATGGCGTGCTCGCCACCGGTCGCGTGTTCGTCACGCTTACTTTCATGACGACTCTTACCTCGCCTGATCCCACGGACGCCGTTGGTGTCTTTGGTGTGAGGCTCATCCCTGATCCCTCGCTATGAAAACGATCCTTGTTTTTCTCGCCCTGCTGATGAGCGGAGCTTCGCTGCATGCCGCAGGCGCGGTGCATGGCCGCGTGTATGGCCTGGATGAAACCGGCGCGTGTGTCGGCACCGTCGCCGGGGCGAGGATCGAGCTGAAAAACACCGGTGGTGCGGTGGTGGCGAGCGCAACCAGCGGGAACGATGGCTTTTATTCGATCAGCGGTCTGAGCGCCGCGCCGTATCGCTACACCGTGAAAGCGGAGGGCTGGCGCGATGAGAATCATGAGCGTGGGTTCGCTTTGTCGGAGGGAGAGATCGATTATGTGCATGATTTTCTCCTCATGGTGGAAAGCGGACCTGAAGCAGCTACTCCGCCGCCCATGGCGGGGCAGACGGGTCAGTCCGCCGTGCATGGTCGTGTTTACGGTCAGGATGAAACCGGGCGGCTCATCGGACCGCTGCCGGGGGCGCGGATCGAGCTGCTTTCCGGCCCAGGCGGCAGCGTGCTGGCGAGCGCGACGGCGGGCACGCCCAGCGGCTACTACGAGATCAAAAACCTCGCGTCAGCCGATTACGCCTACCGCGTGAGCGCGGCAGGATTCATGACGGAAGATGCCGGTCGCGGCTTCGCCGTGCCGAAGAACGCGCTCGAATACGTCCACGATTTCATCCTCACGAAACCGCCGCTGAAGAAGGACCGCTGTGATCTCGCCGTGCTGGTCGTGAAACTTATCAGCAGCGGCAAGGACAAGGCCAATGATGCGCGGCTGCCGGTGGCGAACGCGAAACTCATTCTCCAGCCCTCGGGGAATCTGCCGGTGCCGCTGAACCAGCCCTTTGTGACCGATGCGAAAGGCGAGTGCATTGCACCGATGATCGGGGAAGGGGACTACACTGTCGCCATCGACGCGCCGGAGTGCGAACCCTTCACCGGGATGCTCAAAGTCATGTGCGACAAGGACGATCAGATCATCTTTGAGCTTCAGCCCTGCAACGAACTGCTGCACGGCTATGTGCGCGTCATGCTGACGAATGGCTGGGGCGGCACACCGCAGGCCAAGGCTGCGTGCGAACTCGCCTACCAGCGGGCCTTGAAGGCGGACGCGGGAGATTGCAGCGCCAATTACGCGTGCGCGCTGGCCCAGCTCAGCGCTGGAGATTATAACGCCGCGTTGCAGAGCCTCGCGGCGGCGATTGGCAAGAAGCAGGAAGGCACTGTGTGGGACCGTGCCTGCGAAGCGCGGCTGTGGATGAACCTCTGCATGCACCAGCCCGCGCAGGCGCTGCGGGAGGTGCGCTCGTTGGTGCAGAATCATTACGCCACGCGGCCAGTCACCCCGGCGGCGCAAGACACCGCGCGTGTGTGCGGCATCGCGCTCGGCCTGTTCAAAGGACCGTGGAAAGATCAAATCAGCGCGGGTGACGCGGTGCTGCTGGAGAGCGAGCTGCTCAGCGCCCTCAAGGGCGATCTGAGAGCCGAGTGCGCGAAGGCGCGGGACCATGTGAGCACCGAGCACGCCACGCTGAAGTCCGCCGAGGACGCGGCGCGCAACAAACTGATCACCGAGGTCACGGAAAAGCGAAATGCCGAGGTCGCTCGCATGGCGGAGCGTCAGGGTGTGATCAGCAAGGAAGTGGCTGTGTGCGATGCTGAAATCCAGACGCTCCAGGCCACGGTGAACCAGTTTGACCAGCAGTATCGTGTGCAGGTGGCCGGTTTCATGCAGCAACAGCAGATGAACGCGGTGCAGATCCAGCCGCTTAATGCGCGGTTGCAGCAGATCACCGCCTGCATGGCGCAGGATCAGGTCAACGCGTCCCAGAACACAACCCAGGCCTCCGCCATCTTTGCGGAAATCCAGCAGCATCAGATCGAGATTCAGCAGATCCGCCAGCAGATGACGGTCATGCAAAACCAGGACGCCGTGATGGCCGCGAACATCGCGAACCTGCAGGCACAGTTCCAGCGCAACGCCGGAACGGCGCAGGCCAGCCTGAATGCGAAACTACAGGCGCGTGGATTGCTGGCGCGTGAGTTTGAAACGCTCGAAAACCAGCGCACCGCGCCGTTTGATCCCACGTCCTTCTCCACGCCGGAAATCGACGATCTGGTGCGGCGCTGCAACTCGCTCATGACTTACAGCGACCTGCCGCTGGAACTGCGCCGTGAGGAATTGATCGCTCAATTCGACTGCGGAGCCGCCAAGGAGCCGAAACGCCTCTTCAGCACGGCAAAACCTGTCCAAATCATCGAGCCAGCCTTCACCGCGAAACGTCCTGCGGCGCATGCGCCGATGCCGTCATCCACCGCACCACGGGCGATGCCCGTTCCTGAAAATGCTGGCATGCCACCGCTCAAACCGCTACCTGCGGCGGCCACCGCCGTCAAACCACCGCCCAGCCTCGGTGATCCAGCGGAGATCGTCATCACCAACAACCACGATGGCGCGGTGCGCGTCTTTGGCATCAACGTCGGCTCGGAGCGCGAGAGCTTCATGCGCTCTCTCAAAACTGGCGAGGACGTGATGCTGCCAGCCACCATCGGCCAGACCCTCATCATCCGCGCCACCACCGGCGGCCAGGAACTGCACCGCCAGAAGGTGGGAAAGAAGCTGGAGGTAGTGAAGCTCGGTCCGGCCCGTTAGCAGCTTGTTGAAAAATCATGAAGGAATGAGCCATAAGGAGGCAGCGCAGCCTGTTGGACGAAGAAAAACAACCAAGCCCAATACGGCTGGAAGAACCATGTGAAGGCTGACTTGAAAACCAAGCTCATTTCAAAGCCTCCACCACCCCGGCCCATGTACATGACAGCCAGGTCTTTGAAGAACTCCTCAAAAAAAAGACCAAGTCGAGATGGGGAGCAAAAAATGGGATGGATTCTACTGCCAATCAACAAGGTCCGAAACATTCGCGGTTTCCGCCCATGACAAGCTCGGAGACGTTACCCCTTGGCTCACACCCCAGCTACGCGGCATGTCAGTTCTCTGCGGTTATCCAATCTCTTGCGGTGTTGAAGGATTCAGGGGTTTCCTAACTTTGACAGAACAACATGCTTCTCCAGCGGTAGCACCTCCTCCAACTGCTCGGCTTTCGCCAGATCGCGGGGAGTGATCATCTCGCGAGCCAGCGGAATCGGATCGCCGGCGATGGCGCGGATGATCCGCACATGCGGTTTCCAGTCCAGCTCACCCAGCTTCACGATCTTTCCCAAGCTCTGGCCGGTGGCAGCTTTGAAGCCTTTGTAGATCAGCTCCGAGCAGTAAATCTTCTCGTCATCCAGTTCATACTGAATGTCATACGGCAGACCGATGAATTTTTCCGCCTCAGCGATCATCGTGCTAACCTTGGGTTGAAAGGCGGCTTTCAAGCGGCAGGCAGCAAACGCTTCCTCGCGTCCCTGGCTGATCCAGTGGTCCAATCGTGTCATCTTCACCGGGCCAATCGCCTCCAGCACATGCCAAGTGCCGCCTTTATTTACTACGATGCCGCAGTGTGAGAAAGGCGAGCCTGTGCAGCCCTCAATGGCGTCGATAACGGGCAGGTGTGGCAATGACTGGAACAGGATGTCGCCTTGTTGGGGCGTGTAGCTGGTGAGGGCGAAAGAAGAGGCGCCGCCCGTGAGGAAAAGGCAAATCGTCAGCAGAAGTGAATGCTTCATGCCGGGAGCTTATCCAATCCCCGCCATGTCTGTCACGCCTATTTCCCGCCGATGGGAAGCTGCAGACACTCCGGCCATGGAGGGCCGACGAGTCGTCGGCATGCTGTTTTCTTTGGGCGACGAGTCGTCGCCACTCCATGCACCTACGTGCTGCCGATAAAGGTCAGTACATCGGCGACATCTTGCGCTGTGAGCACGCTTTCGAGGCCTTCGGGCATGATGGAGGTTGTCAGCGTCTTCAACTCTTGAATGTCCGAGCGCAAAACGACGATCTCGGCACCGCCGGGCAGGCGGATGGTGAGGTTGCCGGGGGTTTCGGAGGCGAGCTGGCCGACCACGAGCGTCTTGTCCTTCTTCGTCACCTGCGTGGCCGCGTTGCGCTGCTCCACGGCGCGGTTCGGGTCAAAGATGGCCTCGATGAGCTGCTCGCGTGGCTTGGCGGCCACCGTTTTCAAGTCGGGGCCGACCTCGATGCCGAGTTCGCCCACTTTGTGGCAGATCATGCAGGCTTTTTGGAACACGGCGGCCCCGCGTTTGGCATCACCGCTTAGTTTGACGGCTTCGGTGGTGTATTGGGCGACGACTTTCTGGCGGTTCGGGTTGTGGTTCGTGATCACGGACAGCACGACCACGGTGGGCGCTTTCTGCGGCGATTGCTTCAGCATCGGCTTTTCCACCTCAATGAACACATCGTCGGATGAAGCCCCCGTCGCCGTGA